>CAYQDR010000093.1:0-18733 GCA_964416315.1 uncultured bacterium | reverse complement strand
GTCCGCATGAACTCGGCGCACGACACGGCGTTCCAGTGGAGCGTCTTGTGCTTCTTGGTGACGTCCATGACGGCCATCGTGGCGCCGCTCGAGATTGACCCCACCAGGAGTTTGACACCATCCTGGAGGATCAGCTTCTCGGCCTTGCGGACCGCGGGGCCGGGTTTGGTGTCGTCGTCCTCCGAGATCACCTCGAGCTTCTTGCCAAGCAGCCCGCCCTTGGCGTTGATCTCCTCCACGGCCAGCACGACCCCGTAGGTTTGCCAGCGGCCGTACCCTTCGAAGACGCCCACCTTGGAACCCAGGTCCCCGATCTTGATGACGTCCTGCGCCAGCGCCGGGAGCGCTCCTCCGAGGGCGAGGCCTGCACCCACGACGAGCCCGACACACCGCTTCCAGACCATAGCTTCCTCCTTGTCGCCGCCGCCCTATCCTCCGGCGGGCTCTGACCGGCCACGCCCCGGCTCACCGCCGGGGCAGAAACGTCTTCGCGCCCCCTTTCCGGGCTACCCGCGCCCCCTCCAGGATGAACTCTCCGAGCGCGCGTTCCATGACGCCGAGGGCTGTCAGGGCCTTCCCCTCGTCCACGGCCGCCGGCGCCGCGACATTCGATCCACCCGGGCCGCCCGAGCCCGATCCGGCGGCCCACATCGGGTCCGCCATCATCCCCCCGAGGTACGTCTGCGCGTCCTCGAAGGCCATGCGGAGGGCGACGGCCGCCTTCGGGTTCTGCTGTGAGACGACGAAGTCGGCGAGGTTGTAGTAGCGCCAGGCCGCGTTGAGGATCTTCCGGGCGTCCTCCCGCCGGCGCTCCGGGGGCAGCCCCGGATCCCGCACGCGCGCCACCGCCTCGCGGACGCGCTCGCCCGTGAGGAAGGTGAGGAAGATCGAGAGGCGAAGCTCCACCCCCGGCAGGTCCCGGGCCCCGAGCGATGCCCGCAGGCCGTCCTCGAGCCCGGCCGGCAGCCGTTTCTCGTGCTTCTCCATCGTGTCGTGGAGCACACCCTCGTCGAACAGGCGGAGCGCGGCGTCGAACCGTCCCGCCTGCGCCGCCGCCTTGATCTGCTTGAAGTTGACGGTGAGGTCGGTGTCCTTCGGCGTGAACGCGCCCACGTGGTGCGCACCCGCGAGGCCCGGGGCGAGCAGGAGCGCGCAGGTCAGGGCCAGGACGCGGGTCACGCCGCTCACCCGCGACGCCCCTCCCTGACCAGCTCCAGCGCGAGGATCCCCGCGATGATCCCGGTGGCCGCCAGTGCGGCGCCGCCGAACGGGATCCACACCGCGTACTCCGCGACGTCCTTGCTCGGGTCGAGTCCGAGTGCCGGAATCATCAAGCTCCAGGCCAGATAGCCGAAGGGATAGAGGAACCCGCCCGCGCCGAGCATAGCATAGAGCAAACGCCCTAGGGAGGGGGCCGCCCGGAGCCTCCGGATCGTCATCCCCCCCGCGAACATGACCAGCGCCATCCCCTCGCCGTGGAGGTGGAACAGGCGCAGCGCGAAGTCCGCCCGCGCAAGCAGCCGGTCCACCGTCTCCGCATCCACCTGCCGGACCCCGACCAGGCCGTGCACCTGGGCCCGGGCCTCCACGCGCTGGCGGTTGGCCCGCTCGATGTCGGTCTTGAAGCGGACCATGGAGGCGCCGCCCACCTCCGCGACCACGAGCAGGAGCATGGACGCCAGCACCAGGCTCACGGGCGGCAGGGCCATGCCGCCGGGTGCCGGGACGGGCGCGTCCTCTCCCCGCCGCGCCCCGCCGCGGCAGAGCTGCCAGGCCAGGAGGCCGCTCAGGAGCCACAACGCCCCGACGAGGGCGACCCCGAAGGGGATCAACACGACCGCCTCGGCGAGCCTCCGGGCCCGCTCGATGCCGAGAGACGGGATGAGCCCGCTCCAGAGGAGGTAGCCGAAGGGGAACCCGAACCCGCCCACCGCGAGCAGCGCGTGCAGGACGCGCCGCAGCCGGGGGGCCGCGACCAGCGTGCTGATCACCAGTCCCCCGGCGAAGATCACGAGCCCGATCCCCTCGGCGTGCAGGTGAAAGAGGCGAAGCCCGCCGTCGAGCTTCACGAGGGCCTCCGCGACGATCTCGTCGTCCACGTCGCGACTGCCGACGAGCCCGTGGGCCGCCGGGGTCGCGAGGATCCACGCCCGGGCGACCGTCCGGATCTCCGGCGTCCACCGTCCCAGAGACGCGCCGGCGATCTCCGCCAGCGCGATGAGGAGGATCGCGGCCAGCAGCACCGCGCCGGGTGGCGGGGACCAGGCGTCCGCGGCGGGCAGTGCGGCCCCGGCCCCCCGGGCCCCGGCCTCCGCGCGCGCCGCCCGGCGCCGGCCGGCCAGCGCGACGACGGCCGCGCCGCACGCGACGAGGAGCGCGGCGATCGCCGCCGACCCGAAGGGGATCAGCAGCCACTGCTCCGCCAGCGCGATCCCGCGGTCCTTCCCGTAGCCGAGGATGAGACCGCTGTAGGCCAGGTAGCCCACGGGGAAGAGGAACGAGAGGCCGACGAGGGCGCTCACGCCCCGGCGGAGCCAGCCGCGCGCCACCAGGCTGGAGACCGCCGTCCCGGCGAACAGGAGGATGACCCCCATCCCCTCCGCGTGGGTGTGGAAGAAGGAGAGCCCCGCCTCGATCGTGAAGACGATCTCGGCCGCCACCTCGAGGTCGTAGTCGCGGGAGCCGGAGAGGTTGTGGACCTCGCGCGCCGCAAGGATGCGGGCCGTGGCATAGCGCTGCACCTGGGGCCGCAGCACGGAGATCAGGGCTCCGCCGGTGGTCCCGAGGGCGAGGAGCAGGACGGCCAGGAAGGTGACGAGCCGGGGTGGCTGTCGGGCGAGGGCGGGCATTACCGGGAGGAGGGGGACCGGCGCGCCCGAGGGCCCGCCGCGGAAGGCCTTGACACGGACCCGCCTCTCGCGGTACGACCTACCAAACGTTTGGTAGACGCGGGCACGGGGCCGGAACGGGCGCCCGGCGGCCGCGGAGGCGGGTCATCCGCCAGGAGGGCCGGCGCATGGAGCATGCCTGGATCCGCATGGTGGACGAGGCGGAGGCCACCGGGTTCGTCAAGAACGCGTACGAGGGGTTCGTCGCGCAGCGGGGGTGGGTGCCCCACATCATGAAGGTCCACAGCATCCGGCCCAACATCATGCGCGCCGCGATGCAGCTCGTCAACGCGGTCATGTACGACCCCGACTCGGGCCTCACGCGCGCGCAGCGCGAGATGATCGCCGCCGTGGTCTCGAAGACGAACCGGTGCCACTACTGAACCGAGGCTCACGCAGAGTTTCTGCGTGTCGAGACCGGGGACGTGGAGCTGGCGCGGCAGATCCGGACCGATTACACGAAGGCCGCCCTCGACCCGACGACCCGCGCCCTCCTGGACTATGCGGTGAAGGTGACGCGCGAGCCGTGGACGTGCACGCGCGAGGACATCGAGCGGCTCCGCGCCCTCGGCCTCCGGGACGAGGAGATCCTCGACGCGGTCCAGGTCATCGGCATCTTCAACCACTTCGACCGGGTCGCGGACGCGCTGGGCATCACGCTCAACCCCGGGTACTACGAGATGAAGGTCAAGCCCGGGGTCCTCTAGCGCCGTGGCCGATCCGCGTCGCATCCCGTCGTCCTCGGTCGTCGGCGGCCCTCAACGTATGCGGCATACGCCTCGGGCCGCCTCCTCCCTGCGTCCTTGGGCTGCTCGCGTCTCGACCACGGCACAGGTCTGCCAGTCGTGCAGACTTCACCCCTGCAAGACTTAGAGTGCTCATCCAACGAAATTCGGCGACGGGGCCGCCGCGGGTGGCGCCGGTGAGGACCCCGGCGCGCCGAGGCGAAGTGGGACCCCTTCGCGTTCCTGCGGCGATTCAGCGAATCGCGGCAGGGCGCGAACGGGTGACGCAGCCGAGGCGCGTCCGGGGCGAATCGGCGACAGGACCCGCGGCGCCTCGCCGAAGCTACTTGGCTCGGCGCTAGAGAGGCGGAGGCCGGGTGGGCCGGCACGAGGAGATCCTCGAGCGCGCGGCGGAGCTCTTCAACGAGCTGGGCTACCGGGGCGCCTCCGTCCAGCAGGTGGCCCGCCGCGTCGGACTCCTCAAGGGAAGCCTCTACCACCACGTCCGCAGCAAGGAGCAGCTCCTCGGCGAGGTGCTCCTCCGCGGGATGGAGCTGCTCCGGAAGGGGCTCCCGGGCGCCGACGACGCGCGCCTGCCCGCCGACGAGAAGATCCGGGCCGCCATCTGCTTCCACCTCGACTGGATGGCCGCGCAGCCGCACGTCACCGGGGTGTTCCTGCGCGAGCTGCCGAACCTGCCGGCGCGGCTCCGGCGGCGGCTCATCGGGGAGGTCAAGGAGTTCGAGGCCCGGTGGGTCGCCCTGGTCCGCGAGGGGATCGCCGCGGGCGCCCTCCGCCCGGACCTGGACGCGAAGCTGACCGTCTACGCCATCCTCGGGCTCGTCAACTCCGTGCACCGCTGGTACCGCCCGCAGGGCCGCCTCGCCATGAAGCAGATCGCCGAGCAGTACGCGGACCTGATCCTCGACGGTGTCCGCCGTCGCGTCGGGGAGTGAGCCGTGCTCATCCAGCAGCTCATCAACGGCCTGATGCTCGGCTCCAGCTACGCCCTCATCGGCGTCGCGTTCACGCTGGTCCTCGGCATCTTCGACATGCTGAACATCGCGATCGGCGAGGTGTTCATGCTGGGGGCCTTCTTCGGCCTGACCCTCGTCTCGAGGGGCGTCCCGTTCGTCCCTTCGCTGCTGATCGCGATGGTCCTCTCGGGCCTGGTGAACCTCGTCGTCGAGCGGTTCGCCTTCCGCCCGCTCCGGGGCGCGCCCCCGGTGATCCCGCTGCTGAGCAGCATCGGGTTCTCGATGCTGCTCCAGGACGCGGCGGTCAACGTCTGGGGCCCGGAGCGCACCCAGTTCCCGCCGTCCATCCGCGTGGTCAGCTTCGAGGTGGGGCCCGTGCTCGTCTCCACGGTCCAGATCGCCATCCTGCTGACGGCCGTCGTCCTGATGGCGACCCTGCACCTCATCGTCCGGCGCACGAAGATCGGGCGGGGCATGCGGGCCGTGGCGGAGAACCCGGAAGCGGCCAGCATCCTCGGGGTGGACGCGCGGCGCGTGATCGTGACGACGTTCTTCGTCTCCGGGGCGCTGGCGGGGGCGGCGGGGATGCTCGTCGGCCTGACCTTCTCGGTCATCTCCCCCTTCATCGGGATCGAGATCGGCCTGAAAGGCGTCGCCGCCATGGTCGTCGGCGGGGCGGGCAACATCCCGGGCGCGATGCTGGCCGGGCCCATTCTCGGCATCGCCGAGGTGCTCAGCGTGGCGTACCTCGGCGCCGCCGTGCGCGACGTCGTCGTGTACGGCCTCTTGATCCTCACCCTGGTCGTGCGGCCGCAGGGGCTCCTCGGCGCGGTCGAGCGGCCCCGCGTGTGACCGGAGACGGCGCGCGATGCTGAGCGACTACCACCAGACGCTCCTCCTCCTGACCGGCATCCACGTCCTCCTCGGCTGGAGCGCCTACCTCCCGCTCGCGACCGGCCAGCTCTCCCTCGGCAACGCGGGGTTCATGGCGGTCGGCGCCTACACGGCCTCGCTCCTGACCGTCCAGCAGAAGTGGCCGCTCCTGCCCGCGCTGGTCGCCGGGGCGCTCCTGGCGGGCCTCCTCGGGCTCCTGGTCGGGCTGCCGGCCCTCCGGCTCCGGGGGATCTACCTGGCCATCGCGACGCTCGGGTTCGGCGAGATCGTGCGGACCTTCTTCCTGAACTTCGAGCTGACCGGCGGCCCCATGGGGATGCGCGGGATGTCGGGCACGACGCTCGGGCTCGTGTGGGGCTGGGTGCTCCTCGCCGGCGTCACGTTCTTCGCCCTGACCCACTCGCGCCTGGGGCTCTCCCTCGACGCCGTGCACGACGACGAGCTGGCGGCCGAGCTGATCGGCCTCGACGTCACCGCGCTGAAGGTCGGCGCCTTCGGCGCGGGCGCCACGCTGGCCGGGCTCGGGGGCGGGCTCTACGCCCACTACATCCTGTTCATCGAGCCGGGGGCGTTCAACTTCCTCGAGTCCATCACGATGGTCCTCTTCGTCCTGCTGGGGGGAATGCGCACGTTCTGGGGGACGGTCATCGGCGCCACCGTCTTCACCCTTCTCCCGGACCTGCTGCGGGTCCTCCAGGACTGGCGGGGCGCCTTCTTCGGCGCGCTCCTCGTCGTCCTCCTGATCCTGCGCCCCTGGGGGCTCCTCCCCCGCGGCACGCTGCGCCTCGGCCTCGGCCGCCTGGCGGCCCCGAGCGGGTGAGCCGTGCTCGAGATCCGCGCGCTCTCGAAGCGGTTCGGGGGGCTCCAGGCCGTGAGCGACCTGACGCTGGACGCGCCCGCCGGCCGCATCACGGGGATCATCGGGCCCAACGGCGCCGGCAAGACCACCGTGTTCAACCTCGTCACGGGGGTCCTCCCGCCCTCCGCCGGCTCCATCCGGTTCGGGGGGCGCGAGCTGGTCGGCCGGCGCCCGCACGAGATCGTGCGGCTGGGCATCGCCCGGACCTTCCAGACCCCCCGGCTCTTCCGCGCCATGACGGTCTGGGAGCACGTCGTGGTGGCCCAGAACCATCGCGCCGGTCGGGGCCCCGGTCTCCTCTACCGGGGCGGCACCCTGCTGCGCGAGGCGCAGGCGGCGCTGGAGCTGGTCGGCCTCTGGGAGGCGCGCGAGCGCGGCGCGGCGTCACTCCCCTACGCGGACCAGCGGCGGCTCGAGATCGCGCGGGCCCTGGCCGCGGGGCCGCGCCTCGTTCTGCTCGACGAGCCGGCGGCCGGGATGAACCCGGCCGAGTCCGCGGCCCTCCTGGGGGTCCTCGCGAAGGTCCGGAGTGCCGGCATCACGCTGCTGCTCATCGAGCACGACATGTCGGTGGTCATGAACCTCTGCGACCGCGTCGCGGTCCTGAACTTCGGCCAGATGATCGCCGAGGGGGCGCCGGAGGACGTCCAGGCCGACCCCGTCGTCCTCGAGGCGTACCTCGGGCGGGACAGTTGAGATCATCCTGCGTGCCCCGCCAAAGGCGGGCTCCTGGGCCCAGTGGGAGATGATCTGGGAGAAGCGTTGAGCCGAGCGGGGAAGGAGTCGCGACACCATTCTCCAGGTCAGTGAGCTGCGGTCCGGGTACGGACGCGTCGAGGCCCTCAGGGGGGTCTCCCTGAAGGTCCGGCAGGGCGAGATCGTGACCCTCATCGGGGCCAACGGCGCCGGGAAGACGACGCTCCTCCGGGCGCTCGCCGGGGTCCTGCCCGCCTGGGGCGGGACGATCGCGCTCGAGGGCGCGCGGATCGAGCGGCTGCCCCCCGCGGCGCGCGTGCGGCGGGGCCTCTGCCTGGTCCCGGAGGGGCGCGGGATCCTCCACCGGATGACGGTGCGGGAGAACCTCCTCATGGGGGCGTATCCCCGCCGCGCCGACGGCGACCTGGAGGCCGAGATCGCCGAGGTGATCCGCCGCTTCCCGCCCCTCAGGCCCCGCCAGAAGCAGCTCGCCGGGACGCTCTCGGGGGGCGAGCAGCAGATGCTCGCGATCGGCCGGGCGCTCCTGGCGCGGCCGCGGCTCCTGATGCTCGACGAGCCCTCCCTCGGGCTCGCCCCCCTCGTCGTGCGCGAGATCATCGGGATCCTCCGCGACCTCCGTGCCCAGGGGATCACGATCCTCCTCGTCGAGCAAAACGCCCGCCAGGCCCTCCAGCTCGCCGACCGCGGCTACATCCTCGCGGGGGGGCGCGTGCACGCGAGCGGCGACGCGCGGGCGATGCTCAAGAGCCCCGAGGTGCAGGCCGCCTACCTCCAGGGGGTGGGCCCGGCGCGGCCAGGCGCGCCGCCGGAGGGCGGCCCGTGAACCTCGCCACCTGGCTCGTGGACGGGCACGTGGCGGAGGGGCGCGGCGCCCGCACCGCGATCGTCTGCGACGAGCGCCGCGTGAGCTACGCGGAGCTCCAGGCGCTGGTGAACCGCGCCGGCAACGCGCTCCGGGCCCTCGGCGTCGAGCCCGAGCAGCGGGTCGCCCTCCTCCTCCCCGACATCCCCGAGTTCATCGCGACCTTCCTCGGCGTGGCGAAAACTGGCGCGGTCGCCGTGCCGCTCAACACCCTGCTCCGGGCGGAGGAGCTGGCCTACATCCTCAACCACAGCCGGGCCCGGGTCCTCGTGGCGCACGAGACGCTGATGGGCGAGGTGCGGAAGGCGCGCCCCGGCCTCCCCTTCCTGCGCCACATCCTCGTGGTCGGTCGGCCGGGAGCGGGCGAGGCCGATTACGGCGAGGCGCTCGCCCGCGCCGCGGACGCGCTCGAGGCGGCACCGACCGACCCGGACGACGCCGTGCTCTGGGCGTACAGCTCCGGGAGCACGGGGGCGCCGAAGGCGGCGGTCCACTCGCACGAGAACCTCCAGGTCGCGAGCCGCCTCTTCCCGGACGAGGTGCTCAGGATCACGCGCGAGGACCGCTCGCTGGCGACCCCGAAGCTCTTCTTCACCTTCGGGCTCGGCGTGAACATGTACGTGCCCCTGCGCGCGGCGTCCACGGTGATCCTGAACCCTCGGCCCCCGGCGGCCGAGGACGTCCTGGGGCTCATCCACCGCGAGCGCCCGACCCTCTTCTACGCGGTCCCGACCCACTACATCCGGATGCTCCAGGTGCCCGATGTCGCGCGGCGCTTCGACCTCTCTTCGATCCGCCTCTGCTTCGCCGGCGGGGAGCCCCTCGCCCCGGACGTCTTCCGCCGCTGGCGCGAGACGTTCGGGCTCGAGATCCTCGAGTTCCTCGGCTCGAGCGAGGCCCTGTTCCTCTACCTCGCCAACCGGCCGGGCCAGGCGCGGCCCGGGAGCGTCGGCCGGCCGATGCCCGGCTATGCCATGCGGCTCGTGGACGCGGAAGGCCGCGACGTGCCGCCAGGAGAGCCCGGGATCCTGGGCCTCCAGGGGCCCACGCTCTTCCACCACTACGCCCGGCGGCCGGACCTCACGCGGCGCGCCTTCCGGGGGGAGTGGTTTCTTACCGGGGACCAGTTCCGCCAGGACGCGGAGGGCTACTACTGGTTCCTCGGGCGCACCGACGACATGCTCAGGGTCGCCAGCGCCTGGGTGGCGCCCGCCGAGGTCGAGGGCGTGCTCATGGAGCACCCGGCCGTGCTCGAGTGCGCGGTCGTCGGGGCCCGGGACGCGGAGGGGACGACGCGCCCCAGGGCCTGCGTCGTGCCGAGGCCGGGCGTCGCGGCCGACGACGCGCTGCGGGCCGCCCTCATCGCCTTCGCCCGGGGGCGACTGGCGGCCTACAAGGTGCCGCGGTGGGTCGAGTTCGTCCCCGAGCTACCGAAGACCGCCACGGGGAAGACGCAGCGCTTCAGGCTGCGAGAGCGCGCGTGACGCAGGAGCCGAGGGAGGCGCCGATGGAAACCGTGCGGATCAAGGACGCCGGCGAGTTCCCGCCGGAGATGCAGCGGGTCTTCGAGGGCATCAAGCGCTGGTTCGGGCTCGACTTCGTGCCGAAGATGAACCGGGTCCTGGCGTACGACCCCGCCTTCTGGGCGGGGTTCGGCCGCTGCGGCAAGCGCGCGATGGCGGACGGTGCGCTCAGGCGCGAGCTGAAGGAGATGATCGCCGTCGCCGTGAGCACGATCAACGCCTGTGAGTACTGAGTGGTGGGACACACGGCAGCCGGGAAGCTGCTGGGCGCGACCGACGACGCGGTCTGGTACGAGGTGGCGTACCTCGTGGGCACGGTGCACGGGATGAACGGGGTGGCGGACGGGCTCCGGCTCCCGCTCGACTTCACGGCCGACCCGACGCGCGTGCCGCTGGTCCCGCTCGTGGACCCGGTGCCGGCCGACGGCCCGGTGCGGGCCCTCTTCCAGGAGATCGCGGCGTTCTTCGCGATGCCCGGCCCGCCCAGTCTCTACCGGGCCCTCGCCCACGACCCCGGGTACGCGGCGGACCACTGGCGCTATGCCCGCCACGTCCTCGCCGACGGGAAGCTCCCCCGGCTCGACAAGAGCCTGATCGCCCTCGCTACGTCCATGGCCGCCCGGTCGGGCTACGGGATCGACTTCCACCACCGCGAGGCGCGCCGGCTCGGGCTCACGGACGCGGGGATGTGGGAGCTCACGTTCGTGACGGAGCAGTTCCACGCGGTCAACGCGATCGGGACCTGCCTGCACCTCGAGCCGGACATGCAGGTGGGGCTCCGGCCCCGCCCGGCCGGGACGCCGTAGGCCGGAGGAGGACGCCATGGCGCGCAGGGTGGCCGAGCCGACGACCCGGGTCCTGGGACCCCTGAGGCGGATCGACCAGCGCCAGGAGCTGCACACCCAGGCGGCGATCGGCGGCCTGGGGCCGCGCGTCCAGGCCCGCTGGACCTCGGAGTCCGTGGACCCCTTCCGCCGCATCTTCTACCCGGAGACCCGCCCGCAGAACGTGCCGATGCGCTCGTGGCGGAACGTCGCGGACGGCCCCGTGAACCCCAAGGGCGTGGAGGTGAAGAACCCGGAGCGGATGGCGGAGATCATCAAGGAGGTGGCGACGTTCCTCGGCGCCGACCTCGTGGGCATCTGCCGGCTGAACCCCGCCTGGGTCTTCACGCACCACGGCCTCCGCATCGACTTCCACAAGGGCAAGGCGGGCACGCCGATCGAGCTCAAGCACGAGTACGCCATCTCCCTGGCGATCGAGATGGAGCACAGCAAGTTCGGCAACTCGCCCGACTTCATCGACAACGCGGCCGTCGGCAAGGGCTACCTGGAGGCGGCCAAGGTCTCGGTGTCCCTCGCCGCCTGGATCCGCGAGATCGGCTGGCCGGCCAAGGCGCACTTCTTCATCAGCGAGGAGGTCGTCCACCTCCCCATCGCCGTCGAGGCCGGCGTCGGCGAGCTGGCCCGCAACGGCTCCCTGATCACCCGCGCGTTCGGGCCGCGGGTGCGGCTGGCCACGGTCACGACGGACCTGCCGCTCGCGGTGGACGGGCCGATCGACATCGGCGTCCAGGCGATGTGCACGGACTGCAACAAGTGCGCCCTGAACTGCCCGGCCCAGTGCATCCCGTACGGACCGAAGGTCGTCGAGCACAACGTCGAGAAGTGGGCGCTCGACAACAAGGCGTGCATGACCTTCTGGGTGGCGAACCGCGACCGCTTCAACGACTGCGCCCGCTGCATCACGACCTGCCCGTGGAACCTGCCCGACACCTGGTGGGCGCGCGTCGTGACCTGGGGGATCCCGAAGTCACACTGGTGGCGGAAGGCGGTCGTGTTCTTCGACGACCTGATCCGCGGGAAGAAGCCGAACCCCGAGCGGCGGTGGCTCTACTACAAGGTCCCCGGGCCAAAGGAAGGCTGGACAATCCCTCCGGTGATCGAGTAGCGCCGCCCCGTCACCCCTGGCCGAGGTCTCGGTGAGGGCTTCTGTACACCGTCTCGTGCATGCATTGCATGACAGTTTCACTCGCCCAGGGAGGCGAGGGCCTGGGCGCGATGTGGGGCGAGGAGAAGACGCGCGAGTACCTCCAGCGTGCCGGATTCCGATCGGTGGAGAAGCATGAGCTCGCCCACGATATCGCGAACAACTGGTACGTGGTCAGGAAGTGAGATCACTCCGAGCGGACAGGAGGAACCTCATGAATTCTCGCGCGGCGCTCGGCCTCGCCTGCACCGTGACCGCGCACCTTTCGTCCCCGGCTCTTGCGCTCACCGACGAGACGACCGGCCTCGCCGTCGACCCGCCGCCGCCCTTCGTCGCCTCCACGGGGCAGCATCCCCGACACGATGCGGTGATCAACATCAAGTCCACGACAGGCACGCCGCACGGCGCCAACGTGGATGGGAGTCTGTGCACCGTCGCCTACAAGCATGCGCCGCAGAACGCGCGCCTCAGCCAGGACGACATCAACGCGGGGATCGTCAAACCCGAATGGATGGCGCGCATGAAGGCGGGCTTCCAGCTCGCATTCGCGCTCGACGAGCCGGTTCCGTTCCAGGCTTCGGGCATCAGCGGCGTCGAGCTCCAGGGGCGTCCCAAGGCGGGCCCGGGCGCCCAGGAGGTACGCATCTACATCTCCCTCGTCGAGACCCCAAAGGGGCGCACCATGATGACCTGCGCCACGAAGCAGGCGGACATGCCCAAGGCCCTGCCCCAGTTCCGGAAGATCCGGGACGCGGTCAGGCCGCCACGCTAGCCCATATGGGCCGAACGTGGCTCCGCTCGGCCGTCGGGGGTCGACCGGGGGCGGATTGTTCAGGAGTCGGCTCGCCGTCCTGCGCCTGCCGCCGGCGTCGGTCAGCCGAGGGGGTGCCGCCAGCGCAGGCCCGGGAACCGGGCGTAGTCCCGGTCAGTAGTGACCCACTCGGTCCCGGACTCGATCGCGAGGGCGGCCAGGTACGCGTCGGGGATCAGGCTGCCCTTGACGCCGGCCTCGCGGCACAGGCGCGTGAAGATCTCCCAGTGCCGCTCACCCGGCGACACCGGGACGCTGTTCGGACGGTCCCGGACCTCCGCGGCGAACGCCAGCGCCGCCTCGAGCGGCGTGGGGTCGCGGAAGACACGCGGGTGCGTGACAACCCTCAGGAACCCGCTGAGAACGAGGTCCGACATCCCGTAGGCTGCGTCGGAGTGAATGACCTCGCTCAGCCAGTCGCGATAGCGCGAGTGCCCGGGTGCGTCGGACCGGTGGGCGTAGACGAAGACGTTAACGTCGATCAGAAACACCGGGCGGCACCGTCAGGTCGAGGAGGACCGCGCTGTCATCGAGATCGACGCCGGGTTGGAGGCCCGCGGTCCCGAAAGTGGTGAGCTCCACACGCTCGGGCCGTGGCGTCCGCCTGCGCCTCGCGAGCGCCGCGCGGAGGGCGTCTTCGATGACGGCCGTCACCGTGGTGCGCGACTCCACCGCGAGCTTCTTGATCTGCCGCAGGAGGTCCTCGGGCAGGTTGATCGTGGTCCGCCTCATGCATCAAATCATACGGGTCGATCATATCGATGTCAACGCCCTGGCCGGCGCCTTGAGCCCCTGGACGCCGGCGGACCGCAGTGCTCCTCCCGCGCGGGGCCGCAGAGGGCTGGACGATCCCCCTGGTATCGAGTAAAAGGGAAGCCGCCGGCGACGCTTGAAGGAGGCAGCCTCCGCCTCGTGCCTCTCGTCGTTCAGAGACCGATTCCGCCCGCCGAGGCCCGGGCCTACCGGGCCCTGGAGTGGTGGCTCGAGGCCATCGTGCGTGCCGATGGTCCTCCCCCTCGCCTCGCCGCGTTCGCCCCGGATCACCGGCCAGGTGATCTCGTTGAGCGGCGGCCACGCCATGGCGTGAGGCACGGGCGCCGGCGCTGATGGGTCAGCCCGACGATCTCCGGCCCCGGAGCCCGTTCGGCGCGCGCGTGCCCCGGAAGGAGGACGCGCGTCTCGTCACGGGACGGGGACGGTACGTGAGCGACGTCGAGCTGCCGCGCATGCTGCACGTCGCCTTCGTGCGCAGCGTCCACGCGCACGCCCGCCTCCTCCGCATCGACACGACCGCGGCGGCGTCGTCGCCGGGCGTCGTGGCCGTGGTGACGGGCGACGACCCGACCGTCGCGCGCCACCGGATCCGGGCGCGCTCGGCGCTGCCGACCTACGTCCAGACCGAGCAGCCGGTCCTGGCCTGGCCGAAGGTCCGCTACTGCGGCGAGGCGGTGGCCGCCGTCGTCGGGACCGATCGCTACGCGGTCGAGGACGCCGCCGCCCTGGTCGCGGTCGACTCCGAGCCCCTGCCGGCGACGGTCGACGCCGTCCTTGCCATGCGCGGCGGCGCGTCGACGGTGCACGACGAGGCGCCGGACAACGTGCTCCTGTCGCGCCGGTTCGAGCACGGAGACGTGGAAGCGGCCCTGGCCGCGGCCGCGGTGGTCGTCGAGCGCACGTTTCGCACGAACCGGCAGGCGGCGGCGCCGCTGGAGGGGCGGGGCGGCGTCGCGGACTGGAACGCCGCCGAGGCGAAGCTCACGCTGTGGTCGGGCACCCAGATCCCCCATCTCGCTCGTCACGGTCTGGCCGAGATCCTCGGCCTGCCCGAGAACCGGGTCAGGGTCGTCGCCCCCGACGTCGGCGGCGGGTTCGGGGTGAAGACGATCCTCTATCCCGAGGACGTCGTCCTGTGCCTCCTGGCCATGCGCCTTGGCCGCCCCGTGAAGTGGGTCGAGCAGCGACGGGAGGGGTTCCTGGCCGCCGCCCACGCCCGCGACCACCACTATGCCGTGCGGGCCGGGTTCGACCGGGACGGTCGGCTGCTCGCCCTGAACGTCCGGATCGTCTGTAACGTGGGCGCGTACTCGGTCTATCCCTGGACCGCCGGGATCGAAGCGCTCATGGCGGGCGGCTTGCTGATGGGTCCCTACAAGCTCGCGCACTACCGCTGCGAGGTGGCCGCGGTGGCGACGAACACCACGCCCGCGGGTCCCTACCGCGGTGTGGCGCGTCCGGCCACCACGTTCGTGATGGAGCGCGTGCTGGATCTGGGCGCCCGAGCGCTCGGGGTCGATCCCGTGCACATCCGGCGCGTCAACCTGATCGGCCCCGGCGACCTGCCCTACACGTCGCCCACCCGGCTCGTCCACGACAGCCCGAGCTACCCGGCGTGCTTCGAGAAGGTGGTCGAGAAGATCGGCTACGGGGCGTTCCGGGCCGAGCAGGCCCGGCTTCGACACGAGAGACGCTACGTGGGCATCGGGTTCGCCATCTACAACGAGCTGACCGGCCTCGGCCAGGCCGCCTCGGCCGGGCCTCGCATGCCCTTTCGCACCGGCCACGAGGGCGCGACCGTGCGGATGGATCCCTCGGGGGCCGTGACGGTGCTGGCTGGCGTCACGTCGCAGGGCCAGGGGTTGGAGACGACGATCGCCCAGGTCGTGGCCGCGGAGCTGGGCGTCTCCCTGGACTCGGTGGTGGTCGTGCTCGGCGACACGGACGCCACGCCGTTCGGCCTGGGGGCGTTCGCGTCGCGCCAGGCGGTGATCGGGGGCGGCGCCGCCACGCGGGCCGCCCGCGCCGTGCGGGACAAGGTCATGCGCATCGCCGCGCACCTCCTGGAGGCCGCGCCCGAGGATCTCGACGTCGCCGACGGGCACGTCTCCGTGAAGGGGGCGCCGAGCCGGGCGATCACGCTGACCGACGTGGCTCGGGTCGCCCACCTCGAGACCAACCGCCTTCCGTCCGACGTCGAGCCCGGCCTCGAGGCGACGCGGTTCTACGATCCCATCCACGGGACCTTCGCCGCCGGGGCGCAGGCCGCCGTGGTCGAGGTGCATCCCGAGACAGGGCAGCTCGAGATCCGGCGCTACGTCTGCGTCGAGGACACGGGTCGCGTGATCAACCCGCTCATCGTCGAGGGCCAGGTGCAGGGCGCCATCGCCCAGGGCATCGGGGGGGCGCTCCTCGAGCACCTCATCTACGACGCCGCGGGGCAGCTCCTGACCGGCACCCTCATGGACTACGCGCTGCCGGTGGCCACCACGATTCCGCCCTTCGACCTCGACCACATCGAGGAGCCGGCCCCGAACCTGACCGGGGTCCGGGGCGTGGGCGAGGGCGGGACGCTCGGCCCGGCGGCGGTGCTGGCCAACGCCGTGGCAGACGCGCTGGCGCCGTTCGGCGTCGAGGCGAACGAGCTCCCCCTCACCCCGGCCCGGCTGTGGGCGGCGCTGACGGAAACCAGGGAGAGCGGACGGCTGCGTCGCGGCTGACGCGCCTCGATCCTGCCTGACTCCCGCGACCGATCCAGCGTAGCCCGCTGCATCACCACCTCCCCCTGGAACCTGCCCGACGCCCGCGTGAACCGGCTGCGCCGCGCGCAGGCGCTGCTGGCGCACTGCCAGGTCATGATGGACCCCGAAGCGGCGGAACTGACGGCTCGACTGGCGCTGGACTGGCTCGATCCGGCCCTAGCGCAGCCCGAGACGTTGCCTCCCGATGAGCACGTGTGGGCTCAAATCTCTGCTACCCGGGCTACGCGTACATGAACGCAAGGGAGTATGCGCGGGCGCGCCGATGCTTCGAGCGGTGCCTGGTGCGCCGCCCGGATGACGCCGAAATCAAGCGGCGCTCGAGTGGCTGAACCGTCAATCGAGTCCCCCTCCCCTGGCCATCGAGTAGGCGCCCCAGGCTACGCCGGGGTCCGTACGGTGACAAGGCGGCCGGCCCGCTCGCGCTGGTCGGCGTCCCAAGTCACGAGAGGAATGCGCAAGCGATGAGCCGTCGCGACATACACAGCGTCGGCACCTCGCAGCCCGAGGTCACCGGCCAGCCGCGCCGCGGCCTGCCCGAGCCGACGGTCCAGCGCGATCAGCCTCAGCCCGGGCAGCCTGAGCAGGGACCGGACGGCCCGGTCCGCGAGGCGTGGCTCTCCGGTTCGCCGCGAGACGGCGCCGGCGACCTCCACGAGAAGCAACACAGGCGCGACCAGGAGCGCGTGGGCCCGAACGTGCCGCTCGAGCCAGTCCCGGCTGGCCGAGTGGTGCGGGTCTTGAGGCACGAGACGGCTCACGACGACGCTGGCGTCCACCACCGTCATAGCTCGCGCCGTCCCTCTCGCACGGCATTGGCCGCGGTGCGCCGCGCCGGCCAGCGGGCGCCGATCTCGGCAGCGAGCCGATCCAGGTCGGACCAGACCGGAGCCGCTTCGCTGGTTCGCCTCCTCCCCGACGCCACGGGAATCAGGCGAGCCACGACCTGCCCCCGATACGTGACCTGGACCTCCTCTCGCCGCTGCCGAACCCGCCGGATGACCCGGCTGGCCTGCTGCTTCAGCTCGCGGACTCCGATCGAGCGCATCGACGCCTCCTCTGTGCCCACAATTGTGCCTACATTGTGTCCGACTCATTGCTCGGTGTCAAGGGCTGGCCATTCTCCGGGCCGCTCACCCAGCGCCGAAGGGATGACCCGGCGCCTTGACCCCCCGACAGTCGTGTGCAAGAGTGCGGGTGACCGCCGGACACCGATGAATCCGGTCATGATCCCAGGGTCCCACGCGGCCTGATGCCACTGCTGGTCCCCCGGCCGATTCCGCCCGAACAGGCCCGGGCCTACCGGGCTCGAGGGTGGTGGCTCGACGTGACGCTGCCGGATCTCCTGCGCCGCCAGGTCGGGGCGCGGCCGGGGGCGCCGGCGGTGATCGCGGGGGACCGGAGGCTCAGCTTCGCCGACCTGGACCGCGAGAGCGAGCGCGTGGCGTCGGGCCTGGCCCGGCTCGGGGTGGGGCGGGGGGACGTGGTCTCGTGCCAGCTCGGGAACGTCCCGGAGTTCCTGGTCCTCCACCACGCCCTCGCCAAGCGGCGGGCGATCTTCAACCCGATCCATCTCGCCTACCGGGCGGCGGAGGTCGAGCACATCCTGGCCTTCGCCGAGAGCCGGGTCATGGTCGTGGGGCCGCCGCACCGGGAGTTCAGCTTCGAGGCGATGGTGCTGGGGCTCCGCCCGCGCCTCCCGGCCCTCCGCCACGTCGTGGCGGTGGGGTGCAAGCCGCGCCCGGGGGTCGTCCCCTTCGAGGAGCTCCGCGCCATCGAAGGCGCGGCGCCTGGCGACCCGCCTCATCCCGACGATCCGTTCCTACTTCTCTTCACCTCCGGCACGACGGCGAGCCCCAAGGCGGCGCTCCACACCCACAACATGCGGATGGGCAACGCCCGGTTCGTGGCCGAGGAGATCGGCTTCACGGCCGACGACCGCGTGCTGTCCATCGCCCGCTTCAGCCACATGTGGGGGCTCATGTGCTATTGGGTCGCCCTCTGGGCGGGGGCGGCGCACGTGCTGCTCGAGGGCTTCTCGCCGGCGAGCTTCGCCGCGGCGGCGGCGCGCGGCCGCGCGACGATCGCCATCGGGGCGCCGCCCCACGCGGCGGCGCTGGCGACCCCGGAGCTCGCCCGGACGGACCTCGCCTCGCTCCGGCTGTTCATGCTCTCCGGGAGCGTGTGCCCCCCGACGCTGGCGCGCGCCCTCCGGACGACCCTCGGCGTCACGCCGCTGATGCTCTGGGGGATGACGGAGACGGCCGCGGGCTGCTACACGCGCCCCGACGACCCGCCCGAGATCGTCGAGGAAACGGTCGGGCGCGCGTCGGGCGGCTGCGCCCTGGCGATCCTCGACGAGGCGGGCCGGCCGCTCCCGCCCGGCACCGAGGGCGAGCTGGCGATCCGGACCCCGTTCGCCTTCGAGGGGTACGTGAACAACCCGGACGCGACGGCGGAGAGCTTCACGGCCGATGGCTGGTTCCTGACGGGCGACGTCGCCCGCATGGACCAGGCCGGCGACGTCCGCATCCTGGGGCGGCGGAAGGAGCAGATCAACCGGGGCGGCGTGAAGTTCCACCCGGCGGACGTGGAGGAGGTGCTCCTTCGCGATCCGCGGATCCAGACGGCGGCGCTCATCGGGATGCCCGACGAGCGCCTGGGCGAGCGGAACTGCTGCTTCGTCGTCCCCCGCCCGGGCCAGCCCGCGCCCACGCTCGAGGCACTCACCGCCCTGCTCGCGGAGGCCGGCGTCGCCAAGTTCAAGTGGCCCGAGCGGCTCGAGGTGGTGGAGGCGCTCCCCCTGACCCCGACCGGCAAGGTCCAGCGCGCGCTCCTGCGCGAGCGCATCAGCCGACAGATCGAGGCCGAGCCCGCCGCGCCCGCGGCGGTCGGCCAGAAGTCGGAGTAGAGATGACGGTTACCCGTAACCCCCTCCACGGATCCGGACGTGCG
>CAYQDR010000092.1:0-18761 GCA_964416315.1 uncultured bacterium | reverse complement strand
TCATCGGGCCACCGCGGACGCCACGCTCAGATCTTCTCCGGGGTGCGCTCGCCCAAGAGCCCGTGCGGGCGGAAGACCAGGACGAGGATGAGGATCGAGAAGACGATCGCGTTCGTCCACCGGGCCGAGATGTACTGGTCGCTCCACGCGGACAGGAACCCGATCACCAGCCCCCCGAGCGCTGCGCCTGGCATGTTCCCGATTCCGCCCAGCACCGCCGCGGTGAACGCCCGAAGCCCGGCCTGATAGCCGATGTAATAGGTCCCGATGTTGTAGTAGATCCCCTGGACGAGGCCCGCCGCCCCGGCCAGCGCCCCGCCGACGAAGAAGGTCAGGAGGATCGTCTTCTCCACGTCGATCCCCATGCCCAGCGCCGTCTCCCGGTCCTGGGCCGTCGCCCGCATCGCTTTGCCCCAGGTCGTCCGGGTGATGAAGTACTGGAGGCTCACCAAAAGGGGGATGCTGACCCCGACCACGAAGAGGTCCTTCGTCGTCAGGAAGATCTTGGTGTTCCAGCCGAGCCACTCGTAGAGAACGTCGACCGATGGAAAGATGTCGGGGTACGGGACCGGCGACGGACCCTGCCAGAGGAGCGCCAGGTTCTCGATGATGAACGAGACGCCGATGGCCGTGATCAGGGGGGCCAAGCGGGGGGCGCGGCGGAGCGGACGGTACGCCGCCCGGTCGATGGCCACGTTGACGAGGCCCGTGGTGAGCATCGTGGCCAGGAACACGAGGGGGAGCACGGTGACGAGCTGCCACCCGTAGAGCGTCTGCGTCATCCCCAGGAGCGTAAAGAAGGTGAGCGAGAAGAAGAGCCCGAGCATGAACACGTCGCCATGGGCGAAGTTGATCAGCTCGATGATGCCGTAGACCATCGTGTAGCCGAGGGCGACGAGGGCGAAGACGGCGCCGCGCGTGAGACCGTTGATGGTCTGCTGGACGAGGACCTCGTACCACTCCATCAGTCGGAGGGGGGCACCGCCTCCCGCCGGAACCTCGCCCCGCGTTGCGCCGGCAAAGCCGGCACCCGGAGCGCTTCGGTCAGGAGCGTGCGCCGGTTCTGGATGTCGCGGTGGTCGGCCCGGTGAGGAGCCAAATGGCGGAGGGGGGAGGGCCGCGATGCGGCCCTCCCCGGGGTCAAGTTATTCGAGGACGGTCTCGAACGCGAACTTGCAGCCGATCGGCGTGTCGGCCTTGACCACCTTGTAGCCGGACATCGCCTCCTGGGTGCTGTCACCGTTCTCGTCGAAGCTCCACCTGCCGTTCAGGCCGTCGAAGTCGCGGATCCCGAGGATGGCCTTGCGGACGGCATCGCGCTTCTCCTTGACGTCCTTGGCCTTTTCGATCTGGGCGGCGGCCCGGCGGATGCCCTCGAGGCCCACGCGCGCGGCCTCCGCCGCGTAGAGCGCGTAGGCGGTGGGCTCCTTGCCGTAGGTCTTCTTGTAGTTCTCGTACGTCTTGGCGCCGATCCCCTTCAGCTTTTCGAACGGCAGGCTCCCGAAGGTGATCCGCATGTCGGTGGCCATGGAGGCGTCACACGTGGCGCCCTTCAGCACCTCCTCTTCCAGAAGGCCGTCGGGCCCGAAGAACTTCACGCCACGCGCGGCGACCATGCCGAGGTCCTTCATGTTGCGGACGACGATCGGGGCACCGGTGTCCACGACCCCGCCCATGTAGACCAGGTCCGCCCCCGTGGCGCGTGCCTTGGTCAGGACCGGCTTCTGGTCGGGCTGCTTGAAGTCGATCCCCTCGTTGCCGGCCACCGTCAGGCCGATCTTCTTGGCCGTGTCGGCGAAGACGTCCGCGACACCCTTGCCGTACAGCTCCTGGTCGTGGATGACGAACACCTTCTTGTGGCCGCGCTGCTTCGCCCACTTCGCGCCCACCGCGCCCTGGATGTCATCCGCGGGGTTGGGACGGAAGTAGTTCACGAACCCCATGGGGCGGTAGATCTCGGGCTCGCCGGGCGCCGCGCCCTTCTTCTTCGTGAGTCCCGGATAGGTGTTCGCCGGAGTGATCTGGGCCATGGAGGCGCGGTTCGTGATGGGAATCGAGACCTTCGCCGCGCCGGAGTTGTACGTCGCGATGTAGATGATCGCGAGCGGGTCTCCGACGGCCTTGTTCGCGTTCTCCGCCTCCACGGCCCCGTCCCACTTGCCGGTCTGCGGCGAGGCGTCGTCGAGGTTGACGACCTCGAGGCAGTAGCCGGCGACGACCCTGCCAACCTCCGATACGGCGAGGTCCACGCCGTTCTTCATCCCAGTGCCCTCAGGGATCATCGCCCCCTGCATCGGCCAGGACGTGTAGATGCGGAGCTTCCCCTTGGGGCACTGCTGGGCGTCCGCGGGCGCCGCGAGCGCCACGACGAGCGCCACGAGACAGGCCACCCCGAGCCACTTCCACCCTCGCATAGCTGGTCTCCTCCCGCGTCAGGTCAGGACTGGATCGACCACCCCGGGTCTCCGGACCCGGGTCTGCCTCGGAGCGGAACCACCCCCCTTTTTGGTCGGACAGGCGTGCGAGCCTCGGACTCACGGAGGCTAGCGTGCGCCCCGTACCGTACTATGGGCCTCCGCACGTGTCAATGCGGCTGTCTGGCCGAGCCTCCTGCGTGGGTCATTCAGATCATGCGGAGGGCGCGGGTCATCTGGAGCCGCTCCTCGGCCAGGCGGTCGGCCGCCCGGTAGGTGGGGATCCGCTCCCGCTTGGCGAGCGCGATGACCTCCCGCATGCGGTCCCCGATCCGGGCGACGTTCCGCATCGCGCGATCGCGGTGAAACCCGCCCTTGAGCAGGCGGTCGGTGTCGAGGATCGTCCCCCCCGCGTTCGCGATGTAGTCGGGCGCGTAGAGGATGCCGCGCTTCTGCAGGAGGTCGCCGTGGCGCTCCTCCGCGAGCTGGTTGTTCGCGCTCCCGCAGACGACCTTGCAGCGGAGCTGGGGGATGGTCCGGTCGTTGAGGATGCCGCCCAGGGCGTACGGGGCGAAGATGTCGCACGGCTGGCCGTAGATCTCGGCGGGCGCGACCGCCCTGACGCCGAGCTCCCGCCGGGCGCGGTCCACCTTCGCCCGGTCGATGTCGGTCACGACGACCTTCGCCCCCTCCTTGACGAGGCCCTCGAGCGCCGGCCAGCCGACCGCGCCGAGGCCCTGGAGCGTGACCCGCCGGCTGCGGAGCGACGGGCTGCCGAAGACCTCCTCGCAGCAGGCCTTCATCGCCTCCTGGACGCCGACGGCCGTCGCCGGGCCGATGGGGCCGACGCCCCCGGCGTGCTCCGGGAGGGTGACGACGTAGTCGCACTCCGCATGGATGACCTCCAGGTCCTCGAGGGTGATCCCCACGTCCTCGCCGGTCTGGTACTCGCCGTGGAGGCTCTGGATGAAGCGCCCCATGGCGCGGAGCAGCCCCTCGGTCTTCTGCGCCTTCGGGTCGCCGATGATCACGGCCTTGCCCCCGCCCAGGTTCACGCCCGCCGCCGCGTACTTGTAAGTCATGCCGCGGGCCAGGCGGAGGGCGTCCATGATGGCGTCCGCCTCGGAGTCGTAGGTCCACATGCGGAGCCCACCGGTGGCCGGGCCCAGGTCCGTGGAGTGGATGGCGACGATCGCGCGGAGGCCGACGTCGCCGTTCTGGCAGAGGACGACCTTCTTGTAGCCGTAGCGGACCAGGTAGTCGAAGATCGGGCTCTTCATGACTCCTCCCGCCATCAGGCCCCCTCGCCCCCGGCGCCGTCAGGCGCCTTCCCCGAGGTAGGCCCGCCGGACCTCCACGTTCTCGGCGAGGTCCCCGGCCGCCCCCTCCAGGACGACGGTGCCGGTTTCCAGCACGTAGCCCCGCCGGGCGACGGTCAGCGCCATGGCGGCGTTCTGCTCCACCAGCAGGATCGTCATTCCCTGGCCGTTGATGTCCTGAATCGTCTCGAAGATCTGCTCCACGAGGACCGGAGCCAGCCCCATGGACGGCTCGTCCAGGAGGAGGATCCGGGGCGCCGTCATGAGCGCGCGGCCAATGGCCAGCATCTGCTGCTCGCCGCCGGACAGCGTTCCCGCCACCTGCGCGCGCCGCTCCTTGAGGCGCGGGAACAGCGCGAACACCCGCTCCAGGTCCTGCTGCGTCCCCCCGTCGGCACGCGCATAGGCGCCCATGTGGAGGTTCTCGATCACCGTCAACCGGTTGAAGATTCGCCGGCCCTCGGGGACGTGGGCGACGCCCCGGCGGACGATCTCGTGAGGCGGGACGCCGAGCAGGGATTCTCCCTCCAGCCAGACGTCCCCGCCGCGGGCGGGGAGCAGTCCGGACACCGCCTTGAGCGTCGTGGTCTTGCCGGCGCCGTTGTTACCGAGGAGCGTGACGATCTCGCCTTTGCCCACGCGGAGCGCCACGCCCTTGAGCGCGTGGATCTCCCCGTAGTAGACGTGGAGGTCTCTGACCTCAAGCATGGCCGCCGTTCTCGGGCCGACCCCACTTTGTCCGCCCGAGGTACGCCTCGACGACCTGCGTGTCGCTCTGCACCTGGCTCGGGCTCCCCTCGGCGATCTTCGTGCCGTAGTGAAGGACGGTGACGCGATCCGAGATGCCCATCACCACGCGCATCTGATGCTCGATGAGGAGGACGGTGATGCCCCGCTCATCGCGAAGGTGCCGGATGAACGCCATCATCTCGATGGTCTCCCGGGGATTCATGCCCGCCGTGGGCTCGTCCAGGAGCAAGAGGGTGGGACGGCTGGCCAGCGCCCGGGCGATCTCCAGGCGCCGCTGCTCGCCGTACGGCAGGTTCTTGGCCAGCAGATCCCCGCGGCCCTTCAATCCGACGAATGCCAGCAGCTCCACGGCTGCCGCGGTTGCCGCCTCTTCGTCCCGCCGGGTGGCCGCCGTATTCAGGACCGCGCCGATCCAGGTGGACGTGAGGTGCGGGTGCATCCCCACCAGGATGTTCTCGAGAGCCGTCATGTTGGCGAACAGCCGAATGTTCTGGTACGTCCGGGCGATCCCCAGCCGCGTGACCCGGTCCGGCGTCAGGCCGTTGAGCGAAACGTCGTTGAAGACGACCTCCCCCTCGTCCGGCGGGTAGAAGCCCGTGACGAGGTTGAAGAACGTGGTCTTTCCGGCCCCGTTCGGGCCGATCACGCTGTGTATCGACTCCTTCTCGACCTCCAGGTCGAGCTGGTTCAACGCGACGAGGCCGCCGAAGCGCCTGGTCAGGTTTCGTGAGGCGAGGACGGCCACGGGACCTATCCCGGGTGCCTGGTCGTCGCCCAGGCACCCTGGCGCGAGGCGCCCATCTCCTCGCCCGCGTGCAGCTCACGCCGGATCGCGGCCGTCGGCCAGAGCCCCTCCGGCCGGAGCTGCATCATGAGGACCAGCGCGGCTCCGTAAACCAGGAACCGGAAGTCGGCGAACTCCCGGAGCAGCTCCGGCAGACCCACCAGGAAGAGGGAGCCCACGACGACGCCCGGCATGCTGCCCATCCCCCCGACGATGATCAGGGCGAGCACGTTGATGGAGATGAGCAGCTGGAAGCTGTGGGGGAACACCGACCCCAGCATGACCGCGAAGATGGCGCCGCCGACGCCGGCGAAGGCGGCGCCGAGGCCGTAGGCCAGGAGCTTGACGTTG
The DNA here is from genome assembly GCA_964416315.1 of uncultured bacterium. Classification (GTDB taxonomy): domain Bacteria; phylum Methylomirabilota; class Methylomirabilia; order Rokubacteriales; family DASRDR01; genus CAYQDR01. The sequence continues at coordinate 13,143 of CAYQDR010000092.1, read as the reverse complement.
ACCAGGTTGATTCCCATCGCCTCGGCGACGTCCTCGTCCTCCCGCACGGCCATCCACGCCCGCCCGAGCCGGGAGTCACGCAGGCGGGCGGCGACGAACGCCACCAGCGCGCTGCTGGCGAGGGTCAGGTAGAAGAGATGCTCGGGGCCGCGCAGCTCGAATCCCCCGATGCTCGGCTTCGGAATGGTCAGGAGCCCCTGCGAGCCCCCCAGCCAGGGCCGCAGGAAATCAGAGAGCACGAGGAGCCGGACGATCTCGCCGAAGCCGAGGGTGGCGATGGCCAGATAGTCCCCCCGGATCCGCAGCACCGGCACCCCCAGGATCACTCCCGCGGCGAGGGAGACGAGCACGGCGATCGGCACGGCCGCCCAAAAGGAGAGCTGGGCGACCCCGAGTCCTCCAGTCGAAGTCAGCAGGCCCACCGTGTACGCGCCGATGGCGAAGAAGGCGACGAAGCCGAGGTCGAGCAGGCCGGCGTAACCCACCTCCAGGTTCAGCCCGAGCCCCATCAGGACGTAGAGGCCGACCAGGACGAGGACGTGGGAGAGAAACGGCCCGGCCACCAGGGGAACCACCAGCATGACCGCCAGGCCGACGCCCAGGCCGAGCAGCTTCAACAGGCGCCGCTGCGGCGGCGGCACCCGCATGAGCTGCTGTCGAACCCTTTCGCCGCGGTACGTCCAGGCCGCGCTCGCCCCCGCCGCCACGAAGAAGACCACGACGCTCCCGGCCCGGGAAAGGGCGTCGGGCGCGAAGAGCAGCTCGCGGAGCGCGGACTGGATCCAGCCCTCGGCCAGCATGAGCTGCAACATCTCCTGGAAGAGGCCGATGACCAGGACAGCCACCAGACCGGTGACGACCGGCCGGCGCGCCCGATCGCTGACCAGCGAGCTCGCAGCTCCGCCCATCCCCACCGCGGCCCCGACGAGGATCGGCAGGAAGCCCCCCGCCGGGCCGAGGCCCAGCGACAGCAGGGAAAAGAGCGCGGGGGAGGCATTGACGAACACCGCGCGGAGGTTCAGGACGCCACCGGCCGCCACCAGCCCGGCCACCGCCAGGCCCGTGGCCGCCCCGGCCCCGACCCCGCGCCCCAGCACAGCCAGGGCGCCGCGACCGCCGGCGCGCCGCGCCGCGTGATACCCGGCGCCCAGCGCGGCCAGGAAGGGGAGCGCAGGGCCCAGGGCGACGACGCCCGCGATGATCCGCCGCTCGGCAAACGCTTCGACCATGCCCGCCAGCGCGACGAACACGGCCACGGCGCCCCAGATCAGGCCCGTTCCGACGGGGCTATCCCCAAGCCACCGGCCCGCGCTGACCCTCACCTCGTCCTCTGCGCGCTAGGCCTTTTTGACCGTCAGCCGCTCACCCAGGATCCCCGACGGGCGGAAGATCAGGACCATGACGAGCATGGTGAAGGCGATCACGTCCTTGAGCTGATACGGTGCCACGATCCCCAGACCGTCGAGGAACAGGATGGGGCCGACTGACTCGACGATCCCGAGGAACAGGCCGCCGAGCATGGCCCCCGGGATGTTGCCGATGCCACCCAGCACGGCGGCGGTGAACGCCTTGATGCCCGGCACGAAGCCCATGAAGAAGTGCACCTGCTTGAAGACCAGGGCGTACAGCACCCCCGCCGCACCGGCCATCGCCGCCCCGACGGCGAAGGTCACGACGACCACCCGGTTGACGTCGACGCCCATGAGCGCCGCCACTTCCCGGTCCTCCGATACCGCCCGCATCGCCGTCCCGACCTTGCTGCGCATGACGAAGACGTACAGCCCGAGCATCATCAGGACCGATGCGACCAGCACCACGGCCTGAGTCCGCAGGATCCGGATGCCGGCGAGGACCCACTCCCCCTTGAGGACCGCGACTTCCGGGTACGCCTTGAAGCCGGAGCCGTAGAGGCCGCGGAAGGCGTACTGGAGGAAGAACGAGGCCCCGATGGCCGCGATGAGCGGCACCAGACGCGGCGCATGCCGCAGCGGGCGATAGGCGACCCGTTCCAGCAGGACCGCCACGGCCGTCGAGGTGGCCATGGAGACCACCGCAACCACGAGGAGGCTCCAGAGCGGATGGCGGTCGAGGGAGCCCGACCGGGCGAGAGCGTCGGCGACGAAGTAGGCGGTGTAGGCCCCACTCATGAACACCTCGCCATGCGCGAAGTTGATCATCCCCAGGACGCCGTACACCATGGTGTACCCGAGCGCGATGAGCGCGTAGACGCTCCCCTGGGCGAGCCCGAACACGACGAGATCGGCCCAGACGGGGCCAGGGTACTGCCCCGCAGAGACCGTCCCGTATGTGCCCACGATCACGACCAGGATGACGGCGACGCGAAACGCCCAGAGGAACAGGCTGACGAACTCGAGCTTCTCGACCCAGCTCCGTCGTGCCGGCCGCTCCAGATGAGACGGGGATGAGCCGAGGGGGTCCCCGCGGCTCATCCCCGCTCCGTCACCCGCGGTCCGCAAGGGTCTACGGGTAGATCTTCCTCGGGTTCTTGCCGGGCTCCCACTTCGCGGGATCCGCCGACTCCAGCTGGTAGACGGCGATCTTCGGATCCGCGCAGTCGCCGTACCGGTCGCACGTCAGGGTCCCGGTGAGCCCCTTGAGGTTCTTGGTGGCGTACAGCGCGTCGCGCAACGCCTTCCGCCCGACGTAGGTGTCGCCTGCCGCGTCCTTCTTGGCCACCTTCTCGATCGCCGCGAAAATCATCAGCGCGGCGTCGTAGGCGTGCGGGTGGAACGCGGACAGGGGCTTCTCGCCGTACTTCTTCTGGTGCTTCTCCTGAAACTCCTTGTACTTGGGCCCCAGGGCCTCCGGCGTCAGGTCGGGGCTGGAGTGGTACATGCCCACCGCCGGATCACCGGCCGCCTTCAGGAAGTCGGGCGAAAACATCCCGTCGGCTCCCATCAGCTTGACCTTCGCCAGCCCTGCCACCTCCTTGGCCTGCCGGGTGACATGCCCGCCGGCGGCGATGAAGATCGGGTAGTAGATCAGGTCGGGCTTGCCCGCCGCGATCTTCGTCAACACGGGGCGCATGTCCGTGTCGGTCGGGGCAATCGCCTCCTGGGAGGTGACGGTGGCGCCCAGCTTCTTGAGCGTCTCGACAAACACCCCCGCCAGGCCCTCGGCGTACGGGCTGCCGTCGTGGATCGTCGCGGCCTTGCTCACCTTGAGGACCTTCCGGGCAAACTCCGCGGCGACCCTCCCCTGGATCTTGTCGTTGTGGGCGGTGCGCAGATACCCGTCGAAGTCGGGACCGCGGTCAGGGGCGGTCAGCTTGGGGGCCGTGTTGGAGGGGGAGACCGTCACCATTCCCGCCTTCCACAGGATCGGGGCGCCCGGCACCGCTTCGCTGGAACAGTTGGAACCGATCGCCGCCACGATGGCCTTGTTGGCGGCGAGCTTGGTGGCCGCGGTCTGGCCCCCTTCGGCGTTGCAGCCCGAGTCCTCGCCGATGAGCCGGATCGGATGACCGAGGAGCTTGCCTCCCTTGTCGTCGATGGCGATCTCGATGCCCCGCCGGGTATCGACGCCGAGGCTGGCGTCCGGGCCGGCGACCACGAACCAGTACGCGATGGTGAGGGGCTGGCCTTTGGCAACCTTCACCACACCGATCGGGTCGGTGACCGGCTGCGCCGACGCCGCTGGCACGAAGGACGTTCCGACCGCCACCGCCAACGCCACGGCGAGCGCCAAAGCGACTTCCATGCGCTTCATCGTTGCTCTCCCCCTTTGCTGGGTCTTGGGTTGGGCTCACAGCTGCGGTTCCCAGGGACGCTTCGACTCCGGCCATCACCCCCTTTGTCCGCGATTCCCCCTGGCCGGGGTTGGTGGCCCGTGTGCCGGTCGTATGCTAGCATCCGCCGTCGGCGCGAGCAAATGGGTGGATTCACCCTGACCACCCGGCGGCGTCTATTTCCTGGGCGGGGAACCCGGGATCTCTAGCCGCCCGACCGCCCGGTCGTCACCCCGGCTGGCCGGGTCATCCGAGGCAACCCGGTAGAGGAAATACCCGGCGCTCCTCAGGTCTCCGTTTTCGTCGAACTCGATGGCGCCCGTGATGCCGCGGTGCTTCACGCTCCGAACCGCCTCGGCCACTGCCGCCCGCGTGGGCATTCGACCCCCCGCTGCCCGGATGGCCGCCGCGAGGGCCCGCAACCCGACCGCGGTCGCATCGTAGGCCTGGGCGGCAAAGCGCCCCGGCTCCCGGCCGAACCGCCGGCGATAGGCGCCGGCGAACTCCCCGGCCCTCGGGTACGCCTCCACGGGCCCCACCACCGTCGTGTAATGGGTACCCGCCGCTCCGCCCACAGTCCGCGGGAGCGCCTCCGGCGAGTCGGGGCCCGACGAGGCCAAGAACTCCGCCCGGATCGTCCGTTCACGGGCCTGGCGGAACGCCAGCACGGCCTGGTCGTAGGTGCCGCCGAAGAACACCAGGGCCGGACGCGCCGCCCCGATCGCGGTGAGGATCGGGCCGGTGTTCGGGCCGTCCGTCGCGTCGAACCCGAGCACCTTCAGGCCCAGTCGGTCGGCAGCCTCCCGAAAGGCCTGCGCGATAGCCGCGCCGTGTCGATCGGCGCTGTGCACGACGTACGCGCTCCGGACCTTCAGGGTACGGGCCGCGAACTCCGCCGCCGCCACGCCCTGCGCGTCGTCCCGCCCGCACACCCGATTCACGTTGGGGAGGCCGCGGCTGGTGATCAGCGGGTCGGTTGCCGCCGGCGAGATCATGACGAGGTCGGCCTCCCTGTACACTTCCGACGCGGGCAGCGCCACCGCCGAGGTCAGGTGTCCGATCACGGCGAGGATCGTGCCATCCCCGATCATGATCTTCGCGTTCGCGACGCCGACGTGCGGCTCGGCTTGGTCATCGAACGGCGCCAACTCCACCCGGAAGCCCGCACTCTCGACGGGTCCCTTGAGCCGCTCCATGGCCAGCTGGGCGCTCAGCTTGATGCCCTCGCCGAGATCCGCGAGCTCGCCGGAGAGCGGACTCTGCGTGGCGATCTTGATGGTGCCCCGGTCACCCGTGTGGGCGGCCCCCGGCCAGGCCAGCGCCAGGGCCGCCGCGAGCGCGACGGCACCCTCGAGGCAGCCCCGCGCTCGGCGATCCTTCATCGGGCCATGTGCTCCGGGGGCGCGGCCGGACGTCGCGCCTGCCGTATGGCCTGGAGGAACGCGGCCGTGGCCGCCGCCGGGTCGCCGGCGAGGCCGATCGCGGAGATGACCGCGACCGCGTCGGCGCCGGCCGCGAGAACGGACGGGACCCGGTCCACGGTGATGCCCCCGATGGCGACGAGCGGCACGGTCACGTGGGGTCGGACCAGGCGCAGGGCCTCGAGCCCGACCAGCTCGAAGCTCGCCTTGGAGCCCGTGGGAAAGATCGATCCCAGCGCCAGGTAGTCCGCTCCGTCGGCCTGGGCCCGCCGCGCCTGCTCGAGGCTGTGGGTCGAGACCCCGAGGACCAGGCCCGGGGCCAGGCGGCGGCCCTCCGCGGCGGGGAGGTCGTCCTGGCCCAGGTGGACGCCGTCGGCGCCCACGGCCAGCGCGACGTCGAGCCGGTCGTTGACGACGAACACCCCGCCCGCCGCCCGCACGCGCGCACCCATCTCCCGGGCCAGGGTCGTCAGCCCGCGAGTCGTCGCCTCCTTGTCACGGAGCTGGATCCAGCGCACCCCGGCCCCGAGGACGGCCCCCGCGAGCGCGACCAGGTCCCGGCCGCCGGAGGCGGCGCGATCCAGGATGACGTAGAGGTCGAGCGGCGGCCGGGGCGCGGCGCGACCCTCCACCCCCGCCCCCGTTAGATCTCCGTCTCGAGAAGCGCCGTCGAGTACTGCCCCTCCACGAACCGGGGGTCGGCGAGGAGCCGCTGGTGGAAGGGGATCGTGCTCCGGATGCCCTCGAGCGTGAACTCGGCGAGCGCCCGGCGCATCCGGGCGATCGCCTCCCCGCGGTCGGCGCCGTGCACGATGAGCTTGGCGACCAGCGAGTCGTAGTGCGGGGGGACGACGTAGCCGGCGAAGCAGTGACTGTCCACGCGGACGCCGAACCCGCCCGGCGGGAGGTACGCCGTGACGCGGCCGGGGTTCGGGGCGAAGGTCACGGGGTCCTCGGCGGCGATCCGGCACTCGATCGCGTGGCCCTGGAAGCGGATCGCCTCCTCGGTGAGGCCGAGGGGCTCGCCCGCGGCGACCCGGATCTGCGCGCGGATGAGATCCACGCCCGTCACCATCTCGGTCACCGGGTGCTCGACCTGGATGCGCGTGTTGACCTCGAGGAAGTAGAAGCGCCCCTGCGCGTCCAGGATGAACTCGACCGTCCCGGCGCTCTCGTAGCCGGCGGCCCGGCAGAGGCGCAGCGCCGCCTGCGTGAGCTCCCGACGGGTGGCCGGCGTGGCCGCCGGCGAGGGCGTCTCCTCGAGGAGCTTCTGGTGCCGGCGCTGGATCGAGCAGTCGCGCTCCCCGAGGTGGACCAGCCGGCCGTGGGCGTCGCCGAGGACCTGGACCTCGACGTGCCGCGCGCCCTCGACGAACCGCTCGAGGTAGACCTCGGACGCCCCGAAGGCCGCGGCGGCCTCGGCCTGGCACGTCTGCACGGCCCCGGCGAGGCCGGCCATGTCGCGCACCACCCGCATCCCGCGGCCCCCGCCCCCCATCGCCGCCTTGAGCAGCACGGGGAACCCGATCTCCTCGGCCCAGGCCCGCGCCTCGGCCTCGTCGCGGATGGCGCCCTCGCTGCCCGGGAGCAGGGGCACCTCGCTCTTCCGCGCCAGCTCGCGCGCGCGTACCTTGTCCCCGAGCAGCCGGATCGTCTCGGGAGTCGGGCCGATGAAGCGGATCGAGCAGGCGCGGCAGATCTCGGCGAAGGCGGCGCTCTCCGCGAGGAACCCGTAGCCCGGGTGGATCGCCTCCGCGTCGGTGATCTCGGCCGCCGAGATCAGGCTCGGGATGTTCAGGTAGCTCAGCCGGCTCTCTTCGGGCCCCACGCACACGCTCTCGTCGGCGAGCAGGACCGGCAGCGAGTGCGCGTCGGCCTTCGAGTAGGCGACGACCGACTGGATGCCCATCTCCCGGCAGGTCCGGAGGATGCGCAGCGCGATCTCGCCCCGGTTGGCGATCAGAATCTTCGCGAACACCGGCTCAGCTCTTCCCCGCGGCGGCGCGGAGTCGGCCCTCCACCTCGTCGGGGCCGAAGCCGAAGGCCCCGCGCATCGCCTCGGGAAGCGCCTCGCCGCGACCGAGCCGCCCCAGGAACTCGCGCATGGCCGACACGCCGCCGCGCTCGACCAGGTACGCCGCGGCCACGTGGGCGAGGTCGTACCCCGCGTTGACGGCCACGATGTTGCCGCCGCGGGCCAACCGATCAACGCCGCTCAGGGTCAGGAACTCCCGCGGGATGCTCACGTCGATGAAGCGGGGCGCCGCGCTCGGTTCCATGACCTGGGCGAGCCCTTCGTGGAGCCACACCGGCGCCCGGCCGTTGGTCGCGATGTGGATCACGAGGTGGCTGTACTCGTGCCGGACGAGCCGCGAGAGGTCGTTGGAGTAGGCGACCGACTCGGCCAGGTTGAGCCGGATCTTGTAACGGTCGTACGCGCCGCGGACGAAGTGCGCGGGGAACCCGAGGACCTGACCCAGCACCTCGGTCGTGTAGATGCCGACCTGCACGCGGTCCTGGGGGAACGCGCCCAGGTCCCGCCCGATCGACTCGTACGCCTCCTCCAGGACATCGGTGACCGAGCGACCGACGTCGATCCCGCGCGCTCCCTCGTACCGGACCAGGAAGTGACGGCTCTCCTGCGTCCAGTACGAGCCCTCGACCTTCTGCTCGCGCTCCAGGGACGCGAGGAGGGTCCGGCCGCGGCCATGGCCGGGGTGCGCCGCGAGGAGCCGCCGCAGGGTCTCCACCGCCTCGCGTGTCTGGCCCCGGCGCTCCTGCACCTGCGCGAGGAGGTAGAGGATGTCGGCGTCGCCCGGCAGGGACCGTGTTGCCTCCTCGAGCACGCGCTGAGCCCGGTCGAGGTCGTCGGCCCTGCTGTACAGGAGCGCCAGCCCCATCCAGACCCCCGGCGACGCCGTGTAGGCTTCGAGCGACTCCTGATAGCGCTGGACGGCGAGCGGCGGATCGTTCGCCTGCTGCGCGTCCCGTGCGAGCCGCGCGAGGCACGCGCCCCAATCCCGCCGCGCTTCGTCCGTCCGCACCTGGCCGGCCACCTCGCGGTACCGCTCGCAGGGCTCGGCCACCCGGCCCCGGCGGTAGAGGGCGAGCGCCTCGCTGGCCAGCGCTGCCTCGGCTCCGCCGCCGGCCTGGGCGCCCGGCTCGACGACCGGGAGCGCCTGCCCCGACCCGGGGGCCGCGCCGCCCTGCAGGCCCGGGCGCCCGGCCTCCCCGGTCTCCTGCCGCTCGAGCCATCGCGTGACCAGGAGGCCGGCCACCATGATCCCGAGGACGAGGAGCAGGCCGGTCGTCAGGCGGCTCGTCGCGTCCGATTTCCGCGCGGGGCGGCGGGGGCCCGACGCCGGAGCCCGCGTCGACGCCTCCGCGCCCGCGGCAGGCGCGGCCCGCGGGTCGGCCTCGCACTTCGGGCACTGTGGACTTCCGTCGGGGATGTTCGCCCAGCAGTGACGACAGAACATGACGGCGGAGGGCCGACGCCTCGCTAGGGCTCGACGAGGAACAGCGGCTGTCCGTACTCGACCGGCTGACCGTTCTCGGCGAGGACGCGGATGATGCGGCCCGAGACCTTCGACTCGATCTCGTTCATCAGCTTCATCGCCTCGATGAGGCAGATGACCTGCCCTTCCTTGATGGCATCGCCCTCGCGCACGTAGGCTTCGGCGTCGGGCGACGCCGCGCGGTAGAACGTCCCGACCATCGGCGCCTCGATCGTGACCAGGTGCTGGCGGCGCTCGTCCCGCAACGGCTCGGGAGCCGGGGAGACGGGGACCGGCGTCACGCCGGACGGGGTCGGCGGCTCGCGGCGGAGCCGGATGCGGACGTCCTCGCGCTCCACCTCGATCTCCGTCAACCCGTGCTCCCGCAGAAGCTCGATGAGGGCCCGGATCTCCTTGACGTGCATCCGCGCCTCCTCGGAGCGCGCCGACGAGCGCCGCGGCGCCGCGTCCTCGGGCTTGTCCGGGCCGGTCGGCTGTCGAGTCGGCATCACGTCATCCGGCGCGCTCGATGTACGCGCCCGTCCGGGTGTCGATCTTGACGACATCGCCCTCGTCGATGAAGAGCGGAACCTGGACGACCGCCCCCGTCTCGAGCGTGGCCGGCTTCGAGCCCCCCGAGGCCGTGTCGCCGCGCACGCCGGGATCGGTCTTGGCGACACGCAGCTCGGCGAACGTCGGAAGCTCCACCCCGAACGGCGACGCGTTCAGGTAGAGCAGCTCGACCTCCATGTCCTCCTTCAGATAGTCGGCGGCGTCCCCGACTTCCTCCCGCGACAGGGCGACCTGCTCGTAGGTCTCGAGGCTCATGAAGTGGTACCGGTCGTCCCGGTAGAGGAACTGCATCGGCTTCTGCTCGAAGTCCACCAACTCGAACTTCTCACCCGATCGGAACGTTCGGTCCACCACCGTGCCCAGCCGGACGTGCTTGAGCTTCGTCCGGACGAACGCGCCGCCTTTGCCGGGCTTCACGTGCTGGAACTCGACGATCGTGTACGGCGTGCCGTCGAGCTGGATCTTGAGACCCTTGCGGAACTCCGCGGTGGATACCGGCATGCGCTACCCTCGTGACCGTCGCGGCTGGCCTCTGGGACGGCCCAGCTCCGCCAGCCGCTCGCGGGCGACCTCGTGGCCGGGGCTCCGCACGACGATCCGGCTGAAGACCGCCGTCGCCTCGTCCAGGAGCCCCTGCCCCAGGCACAGGTCGCCGAACGTGACCGTAGCGTAGGTGTCGTCGGCGAGGAGGGGCCACAGCCCCCCGGCCTCCCGCCCCGCCCCCCGTCCCACCGCCGCCTCGAGCGCTCTGAGTTGCCCCTGGGCCGCCCGGTCGTCGGGCTCGAAGACGGCGAGCCGTCTGACACGGGTCAGGGCCCCGCGCGGGTCGCCCAGCCGGAGCGCGCACTCCGCCGCGATGCGGAGCGCCGGCTCGTGATCGGGCTCCCGCTCGAGGAAACGCTCGACCTCGCCCCGCGCCGCGGCCAGGTCGCCCCGATCGACGAGCGCCTTGGCGAGGATGAACCGCGCCGTCGAGTACGCCGGGTAGCGGTCGAGCCCTTCGCGGCAGAGCGCGATGGCATCGTCCAGGCGGCCGGCCCGCCGGTACGCGTCCGCGAGCGCGGCGAACCCCTGGGAGCTGGGCTCCCGGTCGAGTCGGGCCGCGTAATGGCGGATCTCGTCGGCGGTCGGCAATGGAGCTCCCGGCCGGGGGTGCTGCGCCGGGCCATGCCCACTATAGGGGGCGCCCTCACACATTGTCAAACGGCGCGGTCGCCGATGCCCTCGGGAGACGCCCCTCGCGCCGCCCGCACACCGCCGACTCCGCGTCAGCCAGGCGCGTGTCGGACTAACCGGGCGCAAAGCGACGCTCGTCCACGCGCCCATGGTGGTCCGCTCCGAGCGGCGGCTTCGCCGCCGCAACGTATCCTGGGGGAGGATTCGGAGGGGGCCGTCGAGGCCCCCTCCGATGGTCCAGCCCCGGCGGCCACCGGCAGGAGCGCGCGGAGCGGGTCCAGCGGGTACTCGTAGATCAACAGTTCGTCCCGGATCGGGGGGACGCGCGCGGGCAGGTCGGGCGGGACGGGACTGAGCCCGCCGATGAGCCAGTCGGCGTAGCGGGTGGTCGGGATGGCGAGGACTCGACGCCGGGCGGCCAGCACTTCATCCGCCCGCTCCCGGTCGATCGCGATCGGTCCGGCGGAACACAGGACAACGCCCCGCTCGTGCTCCTGGACGACGGGGAAGACCGAGACGAGCCCGGCCAGCACAGCCTCGCGCGCGTGCGCGTAGTTGCCCCGGTAGACGAACACCCCGGACGGCTTGAGGATCCGCCGGATCTGTCGGAAGTACGCCTGCGACTTGACGCTCGTCGCACCAACCCAGCTGGCCTCCGCGAGGTCGTCGATGACGATATCGAAGAGTCGCCCCTCGTACAGGGTGACGGCGACCCGCGCGTCGCACCGGCAGAGCCTGACCGTCGGATGACGGAGTGCGTCGGCGAGCACCGCCCTCGGCCGCGGCATCTCGAGCAGCTTCGGCAGCTCCTGCGACCAGTCGACGACGTCGACGCGCCTCACCGCAGGATCGCGGACCAGCTCGCGGACCGCACCCCCCGCGCCCAGGCCGAGCAACAAGACGTCCTCACGGCGGACCAGCGAGAGCGCGAAGCTCACCAGCTGAACGTGACGGGCGTCGTCGGGGAGACTCGACATGTACTGGCCATTCACGTAGAGCCGCCCGCCCGAGGGAAGCCACCGGATCAGGGCCACTCCGCTCGTGCCCTCCACCCGGTCAACGTTCGCGCCCGTCACACCGAACGTGTAGAGGTCCCAGACCACGCCCGGCACCAGGAGGGCGGCCCCCGTGAGCGCCAGCGCGAGACCTCCGGAGGCGAGCGCGCGCCGGACGCGCGGGGCCCCGTGCATCAGGCATGCCCCCCCGGCCAGCGCGCCGAGCGCGACGCTGGAGGTCAGGACGCCCCGAGTCCCCACGAACGGGAAGCCGACGAACTGGGTCAGCATCGCCCCGGCAAACGCCCCGACCGAGTTCGCCAGGTACAGGGTGCCGCTCTTCGCGGGCAGCCGCCGCCCCGTGCGTGAAGCCAGACGGAGGAGGAGCGGCAGCACGCCGCTCAGCAGGAACGGCGTCGGCATGACGAGGACCGCCGCGTAGACGACGAGCATGAGCGCCCGGCTCTGCTCGCGGAGGGCACCCCGGAGCCCGCCGAGGGTCAGCAGGCTGCTCGCGACCACCCCGAGGAGCATCGCGCACACCCCGCCCACGAAGAGCCACCCCACGCGACGGAGCACGCGCTCCGGCACGTCGGCGTCCAGCCGCGTCAGCACGATGCTCCCGAGGCCCACCGCGAGGAGGAAGGGCATGAGGACGGCCGGAAAATTGTAGGCCGACGACGGATTCAGGGTGAAAAAGGCGCGGATCAGCGAGATCTCTAGCGCCAGCGACACGAACCCGGAGACGAACGCCAGGCTGAGCAGCGCGCCCTCGGGCAGGCCGAGCTCCGGTCCCTCGAGACCCTCCTCCGTCTCCTCCGCCGGAGCCAGCGGGAGGAGCCGCCGGCCGGCCAGCCAGATCCCGATCCCCAGCAGCAGGTTCGCGGCGCCGACGACCATGAGGGTCGACGGGAGGCTCCATCGGTTCAGGAAGACGAACGGCGCAGCGAGCACTCCGAGGGCAGCGCCCACGGTGTTGAGGCCGTACAGCCACCCGACCGTGCTGCTCCGATATCGTCCCGGCCCGATGAAGCAGTTGAACATGAGGGGGGTGGTCCCGCCGATGAGGATGCACGGCGGGAGGAGAAACAGGATGCAGGCAACCACCAGCGGCAGCCGCACGCCGTCGGCCTCGGCGACCGACACGCTGATGACGCGACCCAGGACTCGAGCGAGCGAGGAGAGGGTCTGGTAGCTCGCGACGGCGTACGCGGCGACGCCGAGCTGGACGAGCGCGAAGACGGCGAAGGCGCCGCTGCGCCAGCGGCCGAAGAGGAGGGCTCCGAGCCCGAGCCCCAGGAGAAACGTCCCGGTGACGATCGCACCCGAGATCGAATCGCCGCCGAAGCTGAAGCGAACCATCCGCTCCCAGACGACCTGATAGACGAGCGCGCAAAAGCCGGAAAGGGCGACGAAGCCGGCGACGAGCCAGGTTGGAAGCGTGCCGCTGCTCGTACGCATCAGGCGGCGGCGCACGGGCGCCACCTTGCCCGCATCTTACGTCGCGTCGGGGACGCCACCAAGCGCTCTGGTGGGATCGCAGGGCGCCGGGCGCGGCTCATTGTCCGGTCGCGCCCGCCGCGGCCAGGAACTCGTAGACCGGATCGGCTGCAACGATTACTCGGCGACGAGACCACGCGCTGCTATAGTAGCGGGCATGAGCGCTCGACCGAGGCGGGCCGCTCGCTTCGGCGCCGCCGTGGGCCTGGTGCTGCTGGCGCTCGGCGCCGAAG
>CAYQDR010000091.1:0-18828 GCA_964416315.1 uncultured bacterium | reverse complement strand
GCCGGCCGGCTCGGGCCACGGCAGCACGCCGGCCACCTGGCAACCCCCGCTCGAGGCCCCCGTCTGGAGCAGGCCCTCGAGGAGCGCGAGCGCGAGGGTCCCTCGGCCGAGCAGCAGGCAGCGCAGCGCGCGGGGCGGGTCTTGGTCGTGGACGGGGCGGCGCTCGCCCATGCGGCCTCGCTCAGCCGAGGTAGGCGCGCTTCACCTCCTCCCTCTCAAGTATCTCGGGGCCCCTGCCCTCCAGCACGATGCGGCCGGTCTCGAGCACGTAAGCGCGGTCGGCGATCTGCAGCGCCATGAAAGCGTTCTGCTCGACCAGCAGCACCGGTACGCCCTGACGGCGGATCTCGAGCACGGTGTCGAAGATCTGCTCGACCAGCATCGGGGCGAGCCCCATGCTGGGCTCGTCCAGCAGCAGCACGCGCGGCCGCGACATGAGGCCGCGCGCTATGGCGAGCATCTGCTGCTCGCCGCCCGAGAGGGTGCCCGCCACCTGCTGCAGCCGCTCGCGCAGCACCGGAAACATCGAGAGCACGCGCTCCTCGGCCTCCCGGATGCCGTCCCTGTCCTTGCGCAGGAAGGCGCCCAAACGCAGGTTCTCGAGCACGGTGAGCCGGCCGAAGATGCGCCGTCCTTCCGGCACCTGCACGATGCCGCGCCCGACCACGCCGTGGGGCGCCACGTTGTCGACCCGCTGCCCATCGAAGCTCACCTGGCCCTCGGCGGGCGACAGGAACCCGCTGATGGCCTTGAGCGTGGTGGTCTTCCCGGCGCCGTTCGCGCCGATCAGGGTCACGATCTGGTCGCGGTCGAGGGAGAGCGACACCCCGCGCAACGCGTGGATGTTGCCGTAGAAGACGTGCAGGTTCTCGGCCTCGAGCAGTGCCATCCGCCGTTGCCCCGACGCTCCTTCTCTCAGCTCCCGCGGGCGAGCCGCCTCGCCCCGCTGCCGAGATAAGCCTCGATGACCCGCGTGTCCGCCTGGACCTCGTTGGGCGGGCCCTCTGAAATCTTCACGCCGTGGTCGAGCACCGTGACCGTGTCGGAGATCCCCATCACCACCCGCATCTGGTGCTCGATGAGCAAGATGGTGATGCCCCGCTCGTCGCGCAGCCGGCGTACGAAGGCCATCATGTCCGCGCTCTCGTGCGGGTTCATGCCGGCCATCGGCTCGTCCAGCATGAGGAGTCTAGGACGGGTGGCGAGCGCCCGGCCTATCTCGAGCCGTCGCTGCTCGCCGTAGTCGAGGTTGCGGGCGACGACGTCGCCGCGTCCCTTGAGGCCGATGAACTGTAGCAACTCGAGCGCTTGCTCGTGCGCGCGGCGCTCGTCCTGGCGCGCGTGCCGCGTCCCGAGCACAGCACCCCACCAGGTGGACCGGAGATGCAGGTGCATGCCCACCAGGAGGTTCTCGAGGGCGGTGATGTTCTTGAACAGCCGGATGTTCTGATAAGTCCGGTTGATGCCGGCCGCCGCCACGCGGTCGGGGGTGAGCCCGTCGATGCGCTCACCCTGGAAGCGAGTCTCGCCGCGGTCGACCGGGAAGAACTGCATGACGCAGTTGAAGACCGTGGTCTTGCCAGCGCCGTTCGGGCCGATGATGCTGTGGATGGTACCCTCGCGCACGGCGAGGTCCAGGCCGTCCACGGCGACCAGGCCGCCGAAGTACTTGGTCATCTTCCGGGTGACGAGGACCGCCTCGCCCGGCATCTCACTCCCCATCGGCCCGCGCCGCCTGCGCCGGGCGGCGGTGCAGCTCGGCCTCGATGGCGGCCTGTGCCTCGACGAGGATGCGCATTTCCCGCTTGTGTGCCGCCGACGGCCACAGCCCGGAGGGCTTGAGCCGCATCATCACCACGATGACGAGACCGTAGAACAGGAACCTGAACTCGCCGAACTCGCGCAGCAACTCCGGGATGCCGATGAGGGCGGCCGCGCCGGCCACCACGCCCGGCAGGCTCCCCATCCCCCCGACGATGATGAGCGCCATCACGTTGATGGAGATGAGGAGCTGGAAGCTGTGGGGATAGATGGAACCGAGCATGACGGCGAAGATCGCGCCAGCCACGCCGGCAAAGGCGGCGCCTAGACCGTAGGCGAGCAGCTTCACGTTCACGAGGTTGATCCCGAGCGCCTGGGCCACATCCTCGTCATCGCGTATCGCCGTCCAGGCGCGGCCGAGCCGCGAGTTTTCCAGCCGCCAGGCGACGAAGGCGGCGCACAGCGCGCAGGCGAGCGTGAGATAGAAGAGCTGCACCGGGTCGCCCAGCCTGTAGGTACCGATCGCGGGCCGCGGGATGTTGAGGACCCCCTGGGCACCAGCGAGCAGAGGCGACGCCATGTCGGAGAGCACGATCACGCGCACGATCTCGCCGAGGCCCATGGTGGCCACCGCGAGATAGTCGCCACGCACCTTGAGCACGGGCACGCCGAACAGCACGCCGACCACCAGCGCAGCCACCACGGCCACCGGCAACGCCTCCCAGAAGGACCAGTGGGCGAGCGCGAAGGGGCTGTCCGCGGTCAGCAGCGCCACGGTGTAGGCGCCCACCGCGAAGAAGGCCACGAAGCCGAGGTCGAGCAGCCCGGCGAGCCCGACCTCGAGGTTGAGGCCCATGCCCATCAGCACGTACAAGCCGACCAGCATCAGCACCTGGCCGATGAAGTTCCCAGCGAACAGCGGGAACGCGAGCAGGACCAGCAGACCCAGCGCGATGCCGATGCTCCGCAGCGCCACCTGCTGGCCCCATCGCAGGCGCTCCCATCCCGCGTTCAGCCGCACGCGGTTCGCGAGCCACGCCGCGCGCAGCCCGCCGACGACCAGCACGATGCCAACCGCGGTACCCGACTTCATGCCGTCCCAGGTGAACAACGCCTGGCGGATGTCGAGCAGCACGCCCTCGCGGCTCAGCATGAGCTGGAGCAGTTCCTGGAACAGCCCCACCAGACCGGCCGCGGCGAGACCCGCGATCACCGCGCGTCGCGCGATCTCGGGCAGCATCTCCAGCAACGCCCCGACGAGCCCGACCGCGCCGCCGCCGAGCACCAGCAATCCGGCACCCGCCCACGGCTCCTCGCCGAAGCTCAGGAGCACGCGAAGCGTGGGTCTCAGCGCGATGAACATGCCACGCGCGTCCACGTAGGTCATGAACAGCAGCAGAGCCGCGAGCACTACGCCGGCGATCGCCCCGGCGCAAAGCCCCTGCGCGACCGCGACGGCGCCGCCCGCCGCGGTCTTCCGCACGGTGTAGTAGCCCGCCGTGAGCGCGAGCAGCAGGAGGAGCGTGTGGGCGAGGGTGAGCCGGTCGGCCACAATCCAGCGGCCGTTCAGCATCTCGAGCAGGCCGATGAGAGCGGTGAAGACGGCGATCCCGCCACAGAGGGCGCCGGTGACCACGGTGCGTCCGAGCGGAGTGTACTCACGCGCGCGCTGCCGGTAGCTCGCGGCGACGACGTCGAAGGCCATCTACGCTGTCCTCCTCCGCCGCCTCAGGCGCGCTTGGCCGCGAGCCGCTCGCCCAGCAGGCCCTGCGGTCTGAAGATGAGCACCATCACCAGCATGGTGAAGGCGATCAGGTCGCGGAGCTGGTAGGGCGCACGGATATTCCAGCCGTCCAGGAACAGCGCGGGACCCACCGACTCGACCACGCCGAGGAAGAACCCGCCGAGCATGGCGCCAGGGATGTTGCCGATGCCGCCCAGGACGGCGGCGCTGAACGCCTTGATGCCGGGCAGGAAGCCCATGTAGAAGTACACCTGCTTGTACACCATGCTGTAGAGCACGCCGCCGATGCCGGCCATCGCACCGCCGAGCACGAACGTGAACACGATCACCTTGTTCACGTCGATGCCCATCATGGCGGCGGCGTCTCGGTCCTCCGAGACCGCCCGCATGGCCGTGCCCATCTTGGTCCGCTGGATGACGGCGTAGAGGAACAGCATCGCCGCCACCGCGAGTCCGATGACGATGGGCTGCAACTTGGGGATGCCGAGCCCCAGGACGTGGAAGCTCCCTTCCATCCACGACGGGTCCGGGTACGAGCGCGGCGTCGAGCCGTACATGCCGCGGAAGGCGTGCTGCAGGAAGAACGACGTGCCGATGGCGCAGATGAGCGGGGCGAGGGTGGCGACGTGGGCGAACGGCCGGTAGCAGACGCGCTCCACGATCAACGCGACCGTCACGCACACCACCATGGCGAGCAACATCACGCCGGTGGTCGAGAGCACGGGGTGCGCCTCCATGAAACCCGAGCGGTCCAGGGAGTTGGCGAGGAACCAGGCCGTGAACGCGCCCGTCATGGTGATGTCGCCGTGCGCGAAGTTGATGAGACGCAGGATGCCGTACACCATCGTGTAGCCGAGCGCGATCAGCGCGTACACGCCGCCGATGGTGAGCCCGAACATGTAGAAGTCGAACCACTGGGCAAGGGTGTAGCGCCCGGCGATCAGCGTGCCTATCGTGCCCCCCAGCACGACCACCACCACGAACACGCGCAGGCTCCACAGGATCACGTCTACGAAGCTGAAGCGCCTCGCGCTCCGCAGTCGCGCCCGCAATCCGGCTGCGGCAACGGCGGCGGCCTGGGCCATCGTGCTACCTCTCGCTGGGGCTGCTCTCTGCAAAAATGCGGGGTGAGCCGGCGCGGCCCACCCCGCGGTGCGCCCGGTGCGGGCTACTTCGGATAGATCTTCTTCGGGTTGGCGCCGATCTTGAAGGTCTTCGGATCGCGGCTGGTGAACTCGTACACGGCACCCTTGAACACGCCGCAGTCGCCATTCGGGTTGCAGGTGATGGTGCCGCTCAGCCCGTCGTAGCCCTTGGTCGCGAAGATGGCGTCACGCAGCGCCTTGCGGCCGATGTAGGTGTTGCCCTCGGCGTCCTTCTTGGCCACTTTCTGGATGGCCATCAGCGCGATCTGGGCGCCGTCGTGCGCCTGAGCGTGGTACGCCTGGATGGGCGCCTCGCCGAACTTCTTCTGGTAGGCCTGCACGAACGCCGGGTACTTCTTGCCGTAGGCCTCGGGCGAGGTGTCGGGGTTGAAGATCTTGAAGCCGACCGCCGCCCTGCCGGCCGCCTCGATGAAGCCGGGCGCGAGCAGCGCGCTGCCGCCGAAGATGTGCGTCCCCTTGGGCAGGATCTCCGGGCCCTGGCGGGCGATCTGAGCCGCGGCCGCGACGAAGATCGGGAAGTACACGCACTGTGGCTTGCCGGTCGCGACGCGGGTCAGCATCGGGCGCATGTCGACGTCGGTGGGTGCGACCGCCTCCTGGGCCGTCACTTTACCGCCCAGCTTCTTGAAGTCGTCGGCCGCTACGGCCTGGAGCTGCTGAGCATAGGGACTGCCGTCGTGCACGGTCGCGAGCGACCGGCAGCCCACCACGTTGTACATGTACTCGGCGTCGAACTTGCCCTCGAACAGGTCGCTGTAGATGGTGCGCACGAAGCCGAAGTAGCCCGGCTTGCGGTCGGGGGCCGTGAGCGCGGGCGCGCTGGGCGAGGTGCCGATGCTGGGGATGCCCACCTTCCACAGGATGGGTGCTCCCGGGGTCGCCTCGCTCGAGCACGACGGCCCGATCACGAGCACGATGCTGGGGTTCGACGCGAGCTTGGTGGCCGCCGTCTGGCCGCCCTCGGCGTTGCACTGACCGTCCTCGGCGACGAACTTGATCGGATGCCCGGCGACCCGGTTCTGCCACTCGTCGAAGACCAGCTCGACCGTGCGCTTCTGGTCGAGGCCGAGCGCGGTGTCGGGCCCGGACAGCACCCAGTAGCCGCCGATGAAGATGGGATCCCCCTTGTTGATCTTGACCACACCGATCTCGTCGGTGACGGGCCCCAGCGTCTGGGCCGCGTACCCGCTCGAGACCCCGGCCGCCAGCGCGATGGCGGCCGACAGGACGCGTAAGGTGCCTGTGAGCTTCATTGACGGACTCCTCCCCAGGTGAAGGCGCCGTCCCCCGGACGGCCCGGCCGGCCAGTCGTTGAGCTTGCCGAAGGCGCGGAGGCTCCTTGCCTCACGTTCGCACCGAGAGCCACGCGGCCCTGTGCACATCACGGCCCGAAGGGGCCGGACACGGAACAGCCTTCATGGCACGTGGGGGCGCGGGGGAGTGCACTGGCGCGACACCATGGCCGCCACCTCGGCCATGGCTGCACGATGCCGACGCCCGATGCGACTGGCCAGTTCGGTCGCGACCCGCCGCTTCACCCCCTCGTGCGAGCCGCGGCGCGCATCGGGCATCCAGTGCCGGCCAGATCGGCGGGAGGCCCCCGGGGACACCCCTTACATTGAGCAGGATCTCACAATGTGTCACCTGGCTGTCAATAGCTCACCCGAGGTCGCCCGACTCGAAAGTCAAACGTGCCGCTGCAACACTCTGCTCGGGGCCCGCTGCCGTCGCCGGGTTTCGGCGCTCTCCGGCGCCGGGCGGGTTTCTATCATGGAGTCGGTCGCAGCCAAGGTCAATGGGAGGGCTGAGGCCGCCCGGGGGAACCTCGGGGACGGGCGCCGCCAGTGTGCGACGTTCAGCTCAGGCTGGCCCCAGCGCGGGCTTGCAATCGCTGGAAGGACGCGTCTATCATCGGTGCCACGGGCCTCCGGGGATCGGTACCTACTCCGACCGAAAGGTTGTCGCCTGTGGGGGGAGAGCGAAGATGACGGTTTACAGGACCGGGAAGACCGCGGAGACCTACGGTCAGGCGGTGGGAATTCTCCTCCTCGACGTCCGCCTGCCCTTCATCCCAGGCGACGTCGCCAACGCCAGCACGTACGGTTACCCGGTGATCTACAAAACCGTGCCGGGCCTGTCGACGGCCGTGTGCCTTGCCGGCGCCCCGGAGTTCAGTGCGGCGGTGGTCAAAGCGGCCCAGGAGCTCGAGGCCCAGGGCGTCAAGGGGATCAGCAGCGACTGCGGCTTCATGCTCCAGTTCCAGAGCGCCGTGGGGAACGCCGTACGGGTGCCGGCGTGCCTGTCCAGCCTGCTGCAGCTGCCCTTCGTCGGGCGGACCATGGAGCCCTCGCGGCCGATCGGCGTCATCACGGCGGATTCGAGGAACCTGACCATGGATTTCCTCGCCGGCGCCGGGATCAAGCCCAAGAATCCAGTCGTGATCCGGGGCATGCAGAGCGAGCCGGAGTTCGAGGCGGCGGTGTTCGAGGAGAAGGGCACGCTCGATTCCGATGCTATCACCGGGGAGACGGTCGGCGTGGCGAAGAAGATGGTGGAGGAGCACCCGGACATGGGCGCGATCGTTCTCGAGTGCTCCATGCTGCCACCATACGCGAAGGCCGTCCAGGAGGCGGCGGGCGTGCCGGTCTTCGACTTCATCACCATGATCGATTACATGCAGTCGGGGACGCTTCGGAGGGCGTACGCCGGCTCCTACTGAGCCGGCAGGCCATCGGCGCCAAGCCGCGACAGGGATCTGGAGAGGGAAATGCTAGTATACCGAACCCGTCGAGACGCGGAAGCCTACGGCTACTGCATCGGCATCCTGTTGCTGGATTACCGTGCGCCGTTCGTCCCGGGGGACGTCGGGAACGCCACCAGCTACGACTATCCGGTCTTGTACAGGACGGTGCCGGGCGCCACGGCCACCCGGGTGTTGAACGCCGATCCCGAGCTCGAGAAGGCCGTCATCGAGACCGCTCAGGAGCTCGAGCGGCAGGGCGTCAAAGGCATCAGCAGCGATTGCGGCTTTTTCATCAACTACCAGGACGTGGTGACTAGCGCGGTGAGGGTGCCCGTCTTTCTCTCCAGCCTCCTGCAGCTTCCTTTTGTCGCCTCATTCATAGGGGACGATCGGTCGATCGGGGTGATCACGGCCAGCTCGCACGCGCTCGGCAGGCGAGTGCTCGACTTGACCTGGGTCAAGCCCGACCGGACCGTCGTGGTCCGGGGCATGCAGGACGAGCCGGAGTTCGATCGGTCAGTGATGAAGGAGGGCGATACCCTCGATACTGACAAGATCGAGCGTGAGACGGTCAACGTGGCCAAGCGGATGGTGAAGGAGCACCCGGACATGGGTGCGATCATTCTCGAGTGCTCGATGCTGCCGCCCTACGCGAAGGCCGTGCAGGAGGCGACGGGTCTGCCGGTTTTTGACTTCCTCACCATGATCAACTACTTCCAGAAAGGCACTCATCAGAAGGAGTATCGCGGGTACTATTAGGGGCGGCCCCCGGCCCGGCGGCACCCCAGCCGGACCCTGCTCACGGCCGCCTGTGCCCCGCGATTTCCGCACCGATCAGGGCCGGGCGCCCTCTGGAAGGAGGGCGACGGCCTCCATGTCTACCAGCGGCCCGAGGGGCAGACGTTTGGCTTCTTCGCCTGGCTGATCGGCTCGGGCCTGGGCGAGTACGTGCTGTCTGATACGGCCGTCGTGACGGAGACGGGAGCCGAGCTCCTCACCGCGACAGTCCGGGCCCCCATCGTGAAGTGAGCCGACCGTCATCGCGAGCGGCAGGCGCTGCGCCGGCGACTATGTCGCCGACGCTGGCGCGAAAGATGCGCGCCGTCCGGCGGGCCATTCACGCGAGTCCCGAGCTCTCCCACGAGGAGACAGCGACGGCCGCCCTCGTGCGGCGGGAGCTGGTCGCGGCGGGACTCCGCGAGATCGAGGCGGTGGCGGGGACCGGCCTCGTGGTCACCATTCGGGGGCCGCGGGACGGACGAGGGCTCGCGCTTCGCGCGGACCTGGACGCGCTGCCGCTGGCCGAGGCGTCATCGGTCCCGTTCGCCTCGAGGCGGCCGGGCGTGATGCACGCCTGCGGGCACGATGCGCACACCGCGATCCTGCTCGGCGTGGCGATCGCCCTGCACGGGCAGCGTGAGCGCCTGCGGGGTTCCGTGCGGTGCGTCTTCCAGCCGGCCGAGGAGGCCGAGCCCCTGGGGGCGCGCCAGATCGTGGAGGCCGGGCACCTCAAGGGCATCGACGCGATCCTGGCGCTCCACGTGGACCCCGGCATCCCCGTCGGCCAGATCGGCGTCCGATCGGGTCCGCTCATGGCGTGCGCCGACTCGCTGCGGATCACCATTCGGGGCCGGGGTGGGCACGGCGCCCACCCGCATCTCGGGGTCGACGCGATCGCGGTCGCGGCCTCGGTCATCCAGGAGGTCCAGCAGATCGCGAGCCGGCGCATCGATCCGCTGGAACCCATGGTGCTGACCATCGGAAAGATCGAAGGCGGGACCGCGCCGAACATCCTCGCCGACCACGTCGTCCTCGAAGGGATCATCCGCACGCTCGATGAACGGGTCCGCGTTCGCATCCGGGAGATGATCCAGGACGTCGTGGGCGGGATCGCCCGCGCCCATGGGGCAGAGGGCACGGTCGACGTGCTCCCGGGCGAGCCGGTCCTGCGCAATGACGAAGCGCTGACGGACCTGATCCGAGGCGCCGTCCGCGACGTGCTCGGTCCGGCTGCGCTTCACGAGATCCCGAGGCCCGAACTGATCGCCGAGGACTTCGCCTTCTATCTCGAGCGCGTGCCCGGGGCGATGTTCCGCCTCGGCGTGGGGAACCCCGCCAAGGGGATCGTGCATCCGCTGCACCACCCCGGATTCGCGCTCGACGAGGAGGCTCTCCCGATCGGGGCCGGCGTGCTCCTGGGCGCGGCATGGCGGTTTCTCGAGGCAGGCAAGGTCGAGCCCCCGGACAACCGACGCCGAGGCGCGAAGGCGGGCGGTGACACCCATGCGACAGCGCACTGATCTGACTTCTCGCTGAGGGAGTACGAGCGCCAGCTGCGCGCGCGGCCCACGGCGGTGCTGGAGGCCGGATGCGGACCGGTATGGATCATTGCCCTGACGTCGTGAGGGTCAGGGGCCACGGCTGGGGAGGACGGAATGCCGAACACAGCTGAACTGGTGTTCCCGATGGCGGAGTATGAGCGCCGGTTGAGGACCCTTCGTGCGCTGATGGAGCAGCGGGGGATGGACGCGGTGATTCTCACGATGCCCCACGACCTCTTCTACCTCACCGGGTACCAGACTCCCGGGTACTACTGGTTCCAGGCCCTGGTGGTTCCACTCGAGCAGGAACCATTCATGGTCACCCGGCGTCTGGAGTTGTCCAACATTTCGGCTCGGACGTGGATCAAAGAGAGCCGCCCCTACCATGATTTCGACAACCCACCACGAGTCCTGGCCGACGCCATTGCCGAATTCGGGTTGGCCAATGCCCGTCTCGGCTATGATCGCGACGCGTATTTCTTCCGCGCCTTCGAACAGGAGACCGTGAAGGCGACGTTGCCCAGCGCGACGTTCATCAACTGCACGGGCATCGTCGAGCAACTGCGGGTGGTCAAGTCGGACGCGGAGATCATCAAGATGGAACAGGCGGCGCGGACGACGGAAGCCGGCATGCGGGCGGGGATCGAGGCGGTCGCGGTTGGCGTCTCGGAGAATGACATCGCGGCGGCGATCTACCACGCCATGTTGCGCGCGGGTTCCGAATGGCCTGCCCTGGCGCCCTTCGTCGCCTCGGGCTGGCGCGGCGCGCTCGGCCACGCGACCTGGGAACGGCGAGTGATCGAGAAGGCGGATTGTGTGTTTCTTGAGGTCTCCGGGTGCTACCACCGCTACCACGCGGCCATGATGCGCACCGTCACCGTCGGGGAGACCCCGAAGCCGATTCTCGAGGCCGAGAAGGTCTGCCGGGAGGCCATGGACGCGACGATGGCGGCGATCAGACCAGGGGTCCCCGCGTCCGCCATCGACACGATCGCGCGGAAAGTCATTGCGGCGGGGGCGCCAAATGCCGAACAGGCGTCAAGGACCGGCTATTCCATTGGGATCGGATTCCCGCCAGACTGGGGCGAGGGCCACATCCTGAGCATGGTCAAGGGGCATGACCGGCCGCTGGAGCGGAACATGACCTTCCACCTCATCCCGTGGGTTCAGGTGCGCGGTCATGGCGGTGTCGGTCTGACCGAAACCATCGTCGTGACGGAAACCGGATGCCGTAGCCTGTTCAATTTGGAGCGCCGCGTCTTCCGAGCACCGGCCTAGCGACCATCCGCTACTCGCCACTCAGACTGCACCCGAGGAGACGGCCGCGATCCTCGTCGAACCCGTCCTGGGGGAAGGCGGCTACGTCGTGCCGTCGCTCAGCCTCTTGAAGCGCGCCGAGGAGATCTGTCGGATGTTGCTCCTGACGTGTGGGTCCCACGACCACGTCATTCGGTTCGTTCCGCCCCTGGTCGTCACGGAGGCTCAGATCGACGAGGCGGTAGGGATCTTCGAGAAGGCCCTTCAGTCCGGCGAGGCAGCCAGGGCGGCCGGGTCCGGGTGAGGGGCGACGGTCTGGCCAGCGACCGCCCGACGCTGCGGGACATCTTTCGCGCTCGGTCTGCGATTGCGCCGTGGATTCGACGCACGCCACTGGTGCTTTCGCCGACCCTCGTTCATCGAGCCGGTGTCCCTGTCAAGGGTCGCCCATTCAGAGCCACTTAGGGGTCGCCCATAGGGAGCCAGAATGGTGAGGTGGCCGGACCTTCGTGTCGGCCGGTTGGGGGTTGAGCCGGGTGGCACGCACGGACCCACCGAGGCCGTCGTCCTACCGGCTCACCGTCACCGACTCGATTCGACCCGTGATGGTTCCCGCCGGGACCTCGTGGTGCTTGCCCTGGCGGACCTCGCCGATCCGCAGCACGAACTTCAGCTCGTTGGACTGGTGCCCGGCGCGGTCGAAGATCCGGATCGTCCCCTTCAGCTTGACCGGACGGAACGCGTGGACCCAGAAGAGGCCTTCGAGCGTGCCGTCGGTGGCGTTGATGTCGCCGCCGTTTCGGTCGATGCGCTTCCGCCCGATCGACTCCTTGTTCAGCAGGATCTCACCTTCCCCTTCCAGCACGTCCCCGTTCCGATCCGCGAAGTCGATCAGCACGCGGTAGCGCACGTCCCGGTTCGGTTGCTCGGGATCGAGCACCTCGATCCGGAGATCGAGGCCAGGGCGGGAGGGGTGAGAATCGGCGCGAGTGGGGGAAAACCCGGCAGTGGCGGCCCGGGCGCTGCGGCCGGGCGGGCGGCGGCCGTGAGACCGCCGCCGGGCGACGATCGACTCGACGGCGGCGCGGGTCAGCCGCCGCCGACGACCGTCACGCCGGCCAGGAGCCGGTCGAGACCCGGGGCGAGTGCCGAGGCCACCGCCCAGACCCAGAGCGCGGTGACCGCCGCCGCGAACACGTCCATCGTGTAGTGGGCCCGCAGGACCAGCACCGTGGCCGCCTCGACGAGCGCGATGAGCACGCCCAGGATCGCGAGCCCCGGCCCGCCCCAGTGGCCCAGCTCGATGGCGCCGTAGACGGCGATCGCCGTGTGCCCGGAGAAGAAGAGGTCGGTCGACGTCCCGTAGGTGACCAGGAGCGAAGGGAACCCCGGGTGCCGCCAGATCATCCCTTCCGGGGGCGGCAGGGCGCACAGGCCCTGGCAGATCTGCCGGAGCGCGTAGAGGATCAGGAGCCCGAGGAACGGTCGGAGGCTCGGCCCGACGATCGTCAGGATCACGAGGAAGATCCCGAGGAGGTCGATCAGCGCCGAGGTGGCGATGAGCACGCGGTCGGCCCACCGGGGTTGCGCGAGCAGCCGCCGGTTCAGCGGCGCGGTGAGCTCGTGGAGCCCGTCCCCGATCCGGCCCTCCGGGAAGGCCCGCCTCGCGATGAGGGACTGGGTCCAGAACCAGCCCCCGAGCCCGGTGGCCACCAGGACCGCCCGCACCACCCAGGGCGGGAGCGCCACGCCGGCGGTCGAGACGGTCAGGAGCAGGCCGCCCGCGAGGATCGCCCCCACGACGAGACCCCGGCCCGGCCTCATCGGCGCGCCCTCCTGCCTGACCCCGCCGCCGTCACGCCCTCACCGGTCCCGGGTCGCCGGCTCGACCCACGCGTCGGGCACGAGGCGGACCAGCGCCTCCAGCTCGGTGGCGAGCACCCGCCGCCGTTCCCGGAGGCGGCGGTGGAGGTCGCGGTCCCCGAGGAACCGGGCGAAGGCGCGCGCCTCCCGGCGCACGCGGTCCAGGCGCTCGCGCCAGGCGAGGGCGAAAAAGCCCGCGGGGAGGAGGGATGCGAGGAAGCCGGCCAGCGCCCACGTCCCACCGAGGCGCAAGACGCCCCAGGCCTCCGCGGCCCACGCGAGGGGATAGAGAATGAGGCCGGCAGCGATCTTGTCCGTGGCCTCTTCCTCGGCGGTGCGCCGCAGGTACCGGACGACCGCCCCCGTGAGCTGATAGGGCACGAAGTGGACGGCGATCCCCCAGAGCGCCAGCGGGGCCCCGAAGAGGAGGGAGCCGCCTTCCCGGAGTGCGAAGCGCGCCACGACACCGGGTGGGTAGGCGCGGGAGAGCTGGGCGCTCTCGAGCCCTGCCAGCTCCAGCTCCTTGGCGTACGTCTCGAGCTGCCGCCGGACGGCGGCGACGCGCTCGGGGTCCCGGTCGAGGAGAGACCGGTAGGCTCGCATCACGCGCTGGAGCCAGGCGATGCGCGTCGTCTCGTCGGCGGGCACTGCCCCGGTCTCTTCCCGCCACACGGCTTCCACCATGCCGAGGAGGCGGAGGGTCTGGCGGTCGTCGGCCTCGATGATCTGCCGGCGGAGGGCGTCCGCCAGGCGGTCCGTCAGCGTGCGCGCCGCCTGCTCGGGCGCCGTCCGGGCGAGCGCCACGCAGTCCTCGCTCGGCACGGGCAGTCCGACCAGCACCAGCGCCCATCCGGTCCGGAACGTCCCCGGCTCGCGATAGACGAGACCCACGGGGAGGAGGGTGACCGGTCGGGGGCCGCCGCCCGCGGCCTCCGCGGCCAGGAGCATCCGCGCGGCCCCGGTGCGGAGCGTCAGGAGCACCGGCTCCGGCTGTGTCCGACCCTCGGGGAAGATCAGGATGGCGTCGCCCGCCCGGAGGGTGGCGGTGGTGGCGGCGAAGAGGGCGGCGTTGCGGGCCGGGTCGTCGCCCGCCTCCTGGCGCCGGTGCACCGGCAGCGCGCCGACCAGGCGGAGAAACGGACCGATCAGGGGGTGGCGGAAGAGCGGGGCGTTGGCGAGGGTGCGGAGTCGCCGCGGAACCACCGCGAGGAGGAGCATCGCGTCGACGATCGAGTTGTGGTGGTTCGGCGTCAGGATGAGCGGACCGTCCCGGGGGACGCGCTCGGCGCCGACGACCTCGATGCGGCGGTAGAAGATCCCGAGCAGAAAGCGGACGAGGCCACGGACGAGCGCGTAGCCGATCGGCATGGCCGCCGTCACTCTAGCTCCCGACCCGGGTCGCCCGCAACGGGCGCTGCGCGGGGCGCTTTGTACCCGGGCCGGGCTTGGGCGACCGCCGGCGGCTGTGGTAGGGTGGGGCTGCTGCCGGCGGTCGTCCCCGTCGTCTAGCCTGGCCCAGGACCCCAGATTTTCAAGCCGGAACGGCGGTGGTCGTCGGTCGCAATCAGTCTCGCTCAGTCACGCTCCGTCGCGAGAATCTCCGCATCTGATGCAGCGAGAGGACACTCGGGGTCCTGTGACCCAGTGTGACCGAGTAGGCTCGGCGGTGACGGACGAGCGCCACCAGGAGTGCCACCAAACGCTCCAGATCGTGAGCACGTGAAGGACAGAGAGGGTGAACCACGGCGCGTCTCTGCTCGGACTCAGATGCTGACGATCGACAGGCCCTCGACCGCCTCGAAGTGCCGGCGGTTGCCCTCGTACAGCTCTGCGAGCGAGATGATGCTCACGGCCAGGCCGGCTGGCCCCAGCTCGGTCAGTCGTGTCGTGACGGCCGTGACGCCGCTGAGATGGTCGATGATCCAATCGGTGTCGACGAGGTAGCCCGTCCTCACAGACGAGCGGGAGGCCGAGTCGTGACGAGACGGTCGGCATAGATGTGACGTTTCAGGGTCTCGCCGTCCACGAGGCCCCTCCAGGCGCCAGCCGTCCCGGCAATGGCGTCTGCCAGATCGTCGGTCACTGGGGTCGAGACCGTGAGCAGGACCTCTTCCCCTTCGTGAAGCACCGTCGTTGCCTCCGGTTCGAGGGGCTCGAATACGCCCTTCGAGAACCGTGCCCTAATCGTCCTGACCACCCGTGTCCTCCTCGAGGATGAATCGTTCGCAGCCTCTAGGGTACCACGTGGGAGGCTTCGCCTTGGTGGTCCCGCTCGGATCATCGCTGAGGCTCCCGTCGTCGACGGGGGGGTCACTGGAGTGGGCACCATCGTGGGGTGGGTCGTCGTTACGCGTATAGCCGATGGCGCGGCAGCCGCGGAACCGCTTCTCGAACATCCGGACTAAGAGCGGAACCTCGCGATCCACGTAGTCGTAGATACGGACTTCCCTCTTGCCCGGGTAGAGCCGGTGCAGGCGACCAGCATACTGCACCAGCGTGCCCTTCCACGAGACGGGCATGGTAAGGAACAGCGTGTCGAGCCGCGCATCATCGAGCCCCTCGCCGATGTAACGGCCGGTGGCGAGAACGAGCCTCGGATCGGTGTCAGGGATCCGGGCCAGTTGGGCGGCCACATCCCGTCGCTCGGCCGGCGTCGCGCCGCCCTGGAGGACCACAGGATAGGGACGACGAACTCACTACGGAACTCCGCCAGGAGTGCCGGCGCTCCCCGGATCTGCGGCACCGAACGCGTCACGTGTTGCCGCCCGGATCAACAGCCTCTCTCCGACGTGTTGCCTCGCATCGGTGACGACTATGGGACCTGCTGGCCCGTGAGTCCTCGAGGACCCCGACTCTCGCGGCTCGGGTCGTCACCGGCGACCTCCTTGCTCCTCAAGGAGGAGCGTGCGGACGTCGGCCAGGAGGAGCTTCGGGTCGAGGAAGTCAAGCCCGTAAATGTTCCGGATTCGCTGCTGAGGGTCGATGAGGTAGACACGCAAGCGATGAGTCAGGCCGGTGGCTTGGCTGCCGGTTGGCCGGGAGACGATCTGGCCGTAGCCGGCAAGGATGGGAGCGAGGGCACGGTCGGAGGCCGTGGTCAGGCGGTCCCACTCGCTGGCCCGCGCCGAGGGGTCGCGCGGACGGGCGTAGCGCGCCATCACTGCCGGGGTGTCGTGGGCCGGATCGAAGCTCAGGGTGATGAGCTTGAGGTGCTCGGCGAGCGCCGAGTCCGACACACTCGCCTGATGGATCTGGTAGAGGACGGCGGTCGCGAGGGGACAGCCCCGCCCGTCGCTGCACTGCGTGTAGACGAAGCTCAGGACGACAACCTTGGCGGCCATGAGCTGGTGCAAACGACGTCGGGCGCCGCTCGCGTTGAGCACCGCCCCGTCCGGTGCGGGCTTGATGACGGGGAGCCGGTAGGTCCCTGGCGCGGGGGCCTCGAACTCGACGCGGCGCCCGGCCGGGGCCTCGACCGCCCGCGGCTCGGTCGGCCTCCCGTGCGGCTGCCCGGGGTGGGCCCACGCGACCGTCCCGGGGGTGCCAGCCATGGCCACGGCTGTGAGGACGATCAGGTCAGCGATCCGGGTGGTGCGCATGTCGTCCTTCCCTTGATGTTCGATTCCGACGGCGCCGGGCTGCCTGGCGCGGGCGGGTGATGATCCCGGCCCGCCAGGAGCCGCCCCGGCGGGCTCAGTTCCGATAGAGCTCGCGGCTGCCGAACCGCATCACGTGTGGGCGTCCGAGCTTGAGCGCCGTGAAGTCGAGCGCGAAGCGGTCCCGGAGCTCCTGGCCGTCCCAGGTGTACGCCTTCAGGAACTGCTCGCTGTCCGCGCCCTGCTTGTCCCAGCGAGCCAGAAGCGAGCTCGTGAAGTAGAGGCGTTTGCCATCCCAGCTCTGGGAGACCATGTTGACCTGACGGCCGATCTGCTTTTCGTAGATCGGTCTCGGGTGGAATGGGTCGGAGACGTCGTAGGCCCGCGCCATCCCGTCCATGAATGAGTCGACCCAGAGGACCCGGTCGTCGACGGAAAGGCTGATGTCTACCGGCAGCGGGATCTTCTTCGGGTCGCCGATGTCGGCGACGGCCTTGGCCTGCCACTCGCCTCGCTCGTCCTCGTAGATGAGCCAGATCTGGGAGGTGAGGGCGGTCGTGGTGAAGGCGTAGTTGTGGGTCGGCCCCCACGCGACCCGCACCTCGAGCGGCGCCCCGGGCATGTGGAAGACCTTCTTCGGTTGGCGGGTATGGAAGTTCCACACCACCGCGGTCTGGCCAAACCGCTTCATGGCCGCCTCGTCTTTCAGCATCTGGCCGAAGTCCATCAGGTAGTTCGACCGGCCCGTGAACGACGTCGTGAACATGACGTTCTTCCGGGGGAGGACGCGGGCGTCATAGCCGTAGCCGTCTGCGACCTTTTCGACGACGGCCCCCCGCGGATCCGCGTCCGTCGGCATCCAGTGAGTGGCGATGTACCGGCCTTCATTCGTGTACTCGACGAGGGCTGTACGGCCCGTCTGGTCCTTCACATTGGACAGACCCCCGATCAGCATTCGGCCGGGCAGGGCATAGAAGCCGTGTGGGCCCACCACGCCACCGGACGCCTGGACGAAATCGTCGATCGTCTTCACGAGGCGCGGCTTCGCCGGGTCCGTGGCGACGTCGAAGACGAAGATCTGGCTCGTGTCGAGGCCGCTCGCCCAGAGGTGGCGCCGGTCATCCGTGAAGTCGGCGTGATGGGCCTCGTGGCGGCCGCCCACCGAGACGGTGTGGATCACCTGCCCGAAGGTCGGTGACCCGCGCCGGGTGTCCACCGTGACCAGCTTGTCCGACCCGTCACCGAGACCCTCGACGCCGAGGGTCCAGACGTAGACGAACTCTTCCTCCCCGGTGATCTTGGGCATGTAGGGCGACTGGCAGGTCTCGTCTGCCCACGCCGGGCGTCCCGCCACCGCCAGCACGATGATGGCGATCGCCGCCGCGGTGGCGTACCAGGGGAGTCTGTCTCTCCGTACGGTCTTCATGCGTGAGCCCTCCTTGAGGCATGTGCGATGGGTGGATGGGCGGTCCCTCGAGACACCCTCGGCCCGCCATGGATGCGGTCGGCGGCCCCCCCCAGGGAGCCGATGAGGAGCCGACCCAGACAGCCCCGGCACTCGGTCGAGGCGTCGTGGACCGTTGCGCATCGTTCGCTCCCTTACCCCCGGCTCCGGTCCCGCCGGGATCCTCTTGTCGATGGTGACGCCGTTCTGACCGGAGTTCTATCCGTCCTATTGCCGGCGCGACGCGAGAAAGGCCCGGAGCGATCGCTTCAGGTCCTCGGGCATGGCGGCGACGGTCGCCTCGCGCAGGATGCGCGGGGTCTGACGGTAGCTCTCCACGAAAGCCACGCACCGCGAGCACTCGCTGACGTGGGCTTCGAGGGCCCGTCGAACGGAGGGCGACAGCGTGCCCTCCAGGTAGTCGAGGAGCATCTCCACGCCGTCGCGGCAGACCGGACGAGCGGTCATGGCTTCACTCCCACGAGGTCGCTCAGGTAGCCGCGCAGCATCAGGCGCGCCCGGTGCAGGCGCTGTCGCACCGCGGCGGGCGTGAGGCCCAGCACCTCGGCCACCTCCTCGGTTGGCATCTCCTCCAGGTCGTGCAGGACGAACGTGTCGCGATAGGCGTCGGGTAGACGGTCGAGGCCGGCCCACGCTTTCTCGGCCAGCATCTTGCGGTCGAGCACCTCGTCCGCTCGGCTCGCGGCCAGCAGGTCGGCCGGCTCTGCGGCGTGGATGCCGTCCTCGGTGAAGCGCGGCAGGTAGGCTTCGAGGGACTCCGCCGGCCGCCGCGCCTTCGCGCGCCTGGCCATCAGCGCAGCGTTCGTGGCGATGCGGTAGAGCCAGGTCGAGAATCGCGCCTGGCCCCGAAACGAACATACTGCTTATCCGGTTCACTCCGAACGGTACCGTGGGTGGTAGGCGCAGGAACTG
>CAYQDR010000090.1:10126-19224 GCA_964416315.1 uncultured bacterium | reverse complement strand
ATAAATTGGGCGACGCAGATCGCCGCCTGACTCGCCAAGACCGCCTCTTTGGTCAGCGCTTGGGTAGTGCTGAAGGTTGTCCAACCACCCCACGCAAAGCCGATGATCATTGTGATGATTGCCCCACAAATGAGGCCCCAAACTCCATACTTAATCTTCGCTGCAGTCTCTGGTTTCACTGACAAACCCTCCTGAGCCGGAATTTCTGATATGGAGCCATTCCGCCTCTCATGGCGGCGTCCACCGAGCGGGGACCCGTCGCCGTCTCACGCGTGCCGCCTTGTGGCGGTGAGCGCAAGCCCCATGGACGCGGGGTCAGGCGCCATCGGACGGGGACGCCAGCGCCCGGTACCCGCTCCGCCCGAGATCCTCGATCGCGCGTGGGACCGTGTTCGGATCGAGGAAGCCCGCCAGTGCCCGGCCGCTGGGCAGCGCCCGCGCCCGCGGGCCGGAACCATGCCGTACTGTATTACCGCTAGTACAATGGCACGTCCTTGTCAAGCCCTCACATTCGAAGGTTGTGCCCGAGAGCCCGGACGGGCCAGCCGTCGGACGCCGGGTTCCGACCGCCCAACGCGGGCGACCCGCGGGAGGACACCGGCACGGTCGACAAGCTCAGCCGGTGCCCAGCCGGTAGAGGAGCCAGACGCCGAGGCCGTACGCCACGACGATCAGCGCGCTTTCTGCGACGACCGGGCCCGGGCGCCGCTGGACCCGCGACAGGATCGCCATCACGCCGAAGGCGACACAGATAATCGCGGCCAGCGCGGCGACCGCATGATCGGGACTTACGGCCGCGAGGAGCGGCCCCCGCACGTAAGTCAAGTCCAGCAGCAGCAGCACGACCATGTTGAAGGCGACGCTGCCGAACACGTTGCCGACGGCGAGATCGAGGGCCCCGAGGCGCACGGCCGACACGGTGGCGGCCAGTTCGGGAAACGACGTCGTCATCCCGACGAGCAGCGTACCCACGAAGGTGACGCTGAGCCTGGTCTCCACTGCGAGCGCCTCGGCCGCGACCACGAGCAGCGGCGTGACCGCGGCGAGGCCTGTCGCGGCAAGCCCAAATCGTGCGACCGCGCGCCACAGGTCGGTGCGCGCTTCGGGGCTCGCGGGAGCCGATGGCTCGGGCTCGATCGCCAGCGACCGATAGACCAGCCGCATGCCCGCGACGTAGATCGCCCCGACGGTGAGAGTCTCGACGCCGACATGCCCGAGGCGACCCCAGCCCCTCACCAGGATTGCGCTGCCTGCGATCGCGGCGAGGACGATGCCGAGCAGCCCGAGCAGCGCGTGCTCGGTGGCGACCTGGTGGAGGAGCCGCTGCCGAGGGCGCGCGACGTCGAGGAGCGCGAGAATGAGCATGTTGGCGAGGGCGGCCCCGAAGAGATCGGCCACGCCGACGTCGGGGGCGTCGAGCGCCGCGGCGTTGAGATTCGTGAAAACCTCCGGCAGCGAGGTGCTCGCGGCGAGGAGCACCGAGCCGATCCACAGCCCGCCCAACCCCGTGGTCGCCGCGACGGTGTTCGCGTCACGGGCGAGCCGGCTCGCGAGCACGAAGACGAGCGCACCGACGAGCAGGATCGCCAGGAGCGGGGGCAGCGGCCCGTGACCCTCGAGGAGGCCGAGGAGCGCCGTCTTCACGCGTCAGGCCGCCGGACCGCGGCGCAGGTAGCCGAACCAGGGGGCGACGGCGAGGGCCCGTCCCTCGACGCCCCCTGGACGCCAATCGTCTCCGCCTGCTGGGCCATGGCGGCCGGCAGGAAGGCGGCCTGGCGTTCCGTCTTGACGTCGGCGCCGTCAGTCGTCCCGTCAGTCGTCATGGTGTAGCCACGCTGTCCGGAGAATCGTAGCACCCCCATCGTGTCGCCCCGAGAACCCTTCGTCGCCGGGGTCGGTCCTTCGGCGGCCGCGCCGTCGCCGCCGCCCTGGCACGCGCTGCCGCGCGGGGCGGTCGAGGAGCGCCTGGCCACGGGGCCGGCCGGCCTGGCCTCCCCGGACGTCGAGGCCCGCCTCGCCCGGCACGGCGAGAACCAGCTCGCAGAGGCACCGCCGCCGAGCGACCTCGCGCTCCTCGCCCACCAGTTCGAGAGCCCGCTGATCGCGATCCTGCTCGTGGCTGCCGTGGTCACGCTGGCGCTCGGCGAGTGGGTGGACACCGGCGTCATCGGGGTGGTCCTCGTGTTGAACGCGCTCATCGGCTTCATCCAGGAACGGAAGGCTGAACGGTCGGTTCGCGCGCTAATGCAGCTCGTGACGCCCCGGGCCCGCGTGATCCGCGACGGCCGCGAGCGCGAGATCGAGAGCCGGCGCCTCGTCCCCGGCGACCTCGTGTTGCTCGAGTCGGGGGGCCGGGTACCAGCCGACCTCCGTCTTGTCGGCGCGACGGCGCTGCTGGTCGACGAGTCGCTGCTCACCGGCGAGTCGACGGCAGTGATCACCCCGCGTACCTCACGCTCCTGGCCGGCGTGCTCGCAAACGAGGCCACCGCCTCGCTGACCGACTCGGGCTGGGAGACCCACGGTGACCCCATGGACGCCGCGCTCCTCATCGGCGCCGCGCGGCTCGGTGTCGGGCCCGCCGAGGCACGCGAGGCCTACGTGATGCTCGCGGAGATCCCGTTTGAGCCGGAGCGCCAGTACGCGGCGAGCGTGCGGCACCGGGGTGGCGAGCACGTCCTCTTCGTCAAGGGCGCGCCGGAGCGGGTCGTGGCGATGTGCTCTGCGATGCTCGACGCGACGGGGACGGTCGCGCTGGAGCGCGGCCGCGTGCTGGACGCCGCACGCGAACTGGCGGACGGCGGGCTCCGCGTGCTCGGCATGGCGTACCGGGTTCTTCCCGGTCCGCCGGTGGCGGCCGAGGCCGGCCAGGATCCGCACGATTTGGTGTTCCTCGGCCTCCAGGGCTCGATGGACCCGCCGCGCGTGGGCGTCCGCGAGGCCATTCGGAGCTGCCAGGAGGCCGGCATCCGGGTGGTGATGATCACCGGCGACCATGCGGCCACCGCGCGCGCGATCGCGGCCGATCTCGGCATCGCACCGCGGGACGCGCGGGTGTTGACCGGCTCGGGCCTGGCAGGTATGGACGCCGCCCGGGTGCACGAGGCGGTCCCGCGCGTCGCCGTCTACGCTCGGGTTGCGCCCGACCAGAAGTTGCGCGTCGTGCGGGCGTTGCAGCACCACGGCGAGGTCGTCGCCGTCACCGGCGACGGGGTCAACGACGCCCCCGCGCTCCGGGCGGCGCAGATCGGCGTGGCGATGGGGCGCGGCGGAACCGACGTGGCGCGCGAGGCCGCCGACATGGTGCTGGCCGACGACAACTTCGTGAGCATCCACGCGGCAGTCGAGGAAGGGCGCGTCACCTTCGACAACCTCAGGAAGGCGACGCTCTTCTTGATCTCGACGGGCGCCGCGGAGATCCTGATGATCCTCGGCGCGCTCCTGCTCGAATGGCCGCTGCCCCTGCTCCCCGCGCAGATCCTGTGGCTGAACCTGGTGACCGAGGGGCTGCAGGATGTCGCGATCGCCTTCGAGCCCGGGGAGGCCGGGGTCATGAAGCGGCCGCCGCGGTCCCCCTCTGAGGGCATCATCTCGCGGCTCCTCTGGGAGCGCACCGTGGCCGCGGGGCTCGTCATGGCGGTGGGAACGCTGGCGCTCTTCCGCTGGGAGCTCGGCGCCACCGGCGATCTCGCCCGTGCCCAGAGCGTGGCGCTCACGACAATGGTGCTGTTCCAGGCATTTCACCTGGGCAACTGCCGCTCCGAGCGCCGCTCGGCCTTTGCGGTGAGCCCGCTGTCCAACCCCTTCCTGCTGCTCGCTGCAGCGGCCGCCCTCGCGGTGCACGCCGCCGCGCTCTACGTTCCGGCGACCCAGTTCGTCCTGCGCGTGGTGCCAATCGAGCCCCGGGCGTGGGCCCGGATCGTGCTCGTCGCCGTGACCATCGTCGCCGCGGTGGAGGCGCACAAGCGGCTGCGCCGCCGTGCGTGAGGTCCCAGCAGAACGGCCGCCACTGGGTTCCGACCGTAGACCGTAGGCGTTCCGAAGGCGAGCTGGTCGCGGACCGGCACCGGCACGGTGAACACCCACTGGCGGACGGGGACATGGGGGAGGACGCGATCGACGAGGTGGGCGGCGAGCTCACTGCAGCTGAAGGCGACGACCAGCTCCTCGGCACAGGTGTCGCAGCGCACACGGACGAGATGGCCCAGGATCCCGCGCCGGAGGTAGGCCTCGAACTCCCGCTTGACGAAGGCGGGCAGCCCCGAGGTTTCGGCATCACCGGCCGTCTGGGCGAGGAAGCCACGGCGGCCGCGCATTCGCCAGGTCGGGATTGACACGGTCGAGAGACTGCCAGTACGTTGGACGCGCCGTCGTCACCCGGGCCATCCGACAGACGCCTCCATCCAGACAGCCGGCGTTGGGGGAGAAGGGAACCCGATGAAGATCAGCGCCTTTCACCTGATGCCTCACCGCGAGCTGCCCGCGGATTTCGAGCAACGCTACGAGTCCGTCTGGGTGACCCCCCCGTGGTGGGAGCTGGCCGACGCCCGCCGGGTGGGGCAGTACTACAACTGGACCCTGGACGAGCTGCTCTCCGCCGCCCGGTCCGGGTTCGACGGCCTCTGCACGAACGAGCACCACCAGAACGCCTACGGCTTCATGCCGAGCCCCAACCTCATGGGGAGCGTCCTGGCCAAGCTCACCCACGGCACGCACGTCGCCATCGTCCAGATGGGCTCCACCCTCCCGACGTCGAACCCGCCCATCCGCGTCGCCGAAGAGTACGCCATGCTGGACTGCATCAGCGGCGGGCGGCTGGTGGCCGGCTTGCCCCTGGGCAGCCCCATGGACGTGAACCTCTGCTACGGCATCACCCCCATGGAGCACCGGGAGCGTTACCGGGAGGCCTTCGCCCTGACCCTCAAAGCCTGGCAGGCCCGGGAGATCTTCGCCTGGAACGGCCGGTACTACCAGCTCGCCAACGTGAACCTCTGGCCCCGCCCGATCCAGGAACCCCATCCGCCGGTGTGGGTCCCCGGATCGGGGAGCATCAGCACCTTCGAGTTCGCGGCCGAGCACGAGGTCTGCTACTGCTTCTTGAGCTACGCGGGCGCCAGGTCGGCCAAGGCCATGATGGATGGGTACTGGGAGGTGCTGGCCAAGAAGGGGCGGGACGCGAACCCCTACCGCGCCGGGTTCCTCCAGCTCGTCGCCGTCTCCGAGACGGACGCCCGCGCCGAGGAGGAGTACGCGCGGCACGTCGAGTACTTCTACCACAAGTGCCTCCACGTGCCGGGCCAGTGGTTCTCCCCGCCGGGAAACCAGGACTACAAGAGCCTGGTGGCCACCACGCGCAACCCGGTGCGCCGGGCGGAGAATCCCAAAGACCTCCGGTACAAGGACTTCGTCGAGAAGGGGTACGTCATCGCCGGGAGCCCGGCCACCGTCCGCGACCGACTCCGGGAGGAGGTCGTCAAGGGCCTCCGCGTGGGGAACCTGATGGTGCTCGTGCAGATCGGCTCCATGCCCCACGAGCTCACCTTGAAGAACATCAGGCTTCTCGGCCAGGAGGTCCTGCCGCACCTGCGGGGCCTCTGGGACGACGAGGGATGGGTGAACCACTGGTGGCCTCAGGGGTTGCGCCCGGCCACGCCGCAGCCCGTGGAGTCCCACGCCCGCGCCTGACAAAGGAGCCCCCCATCGCCACGCGGGAGCAGACCGTCTCCGTCTGGCAAGACCGGATCCACATGCGGGTCCTGTCCGAGGGCCGCGGGCCGGCCGTGGTCTTCTTCCACGGCCCCTGGGGCCTGACCTGGGATCCGTTCCTGGGCGAGCTGGCCCGGAGCTTCACCGTCCATGCCCCGGAGCACCCCGGCACCACCCCGGGACGGCCCGACGACATCCACCAGCT
Source organism: uncultured bacterium (assembly GCA_964416315.1). Lineage (GTDB taxonomy): Bacteria > Methylomirabilota > Methylomirabilia > Rokubacteriales > DASRDR01 > CAYQDR01. The sequence continues at coordinate 13,314 of CAYQDR010000090.1, read as the reverse complement.
CGATGGCCTGTGGGACCTGGTCCTCTGCTACGACGAGCTGCTGGAAGGGCTCGGGCTCGCGGGCGCGGCCTTCGTGGGCCATTCCTTCGGCGCCATGGTGGCCTGCGAGGTGGCGGCGGCCCACCCGGGTCGCGTCCGCCGCCTGGCGCTCCTGGACCCCATCGGGTTGTGGCGTGACGACGCCCCCGTGACCAACTGGATGCTGCTGAACCCCGCCGAGCTTCCCGGCTACGTCTTCCGCGACCTCGAGGGCGAGGCCGCGCGGCGGATGTTCGCGCCCTCGGAGGACCCGGAAGCCCGGATCATGGCCCGGGTCCGGCTGATGTGGGCCATGGGCGCCACCGGGAAGTTCATCTGGCCCATCCCGGACAAGGGACTGAAGAAGCGCCTCCACCGCGTCACGGTGCCCACCCTGCTCGTCTGGGGCAAGGAGGACCGCCTGGTCCCGCCGGTGTACGCCGACGAGTTCGTCCGGCGCATCCCTGGGGCGCGGGTGGAGACCGTGGAGCGCGCGGGGCACGCGCCCCACCTGGAGCAGCCGGAGACGGTCGCGCGGCTGGTCCGCGACTTCTTGACCGCTGGTTTCGCTCCCAGGGGAAAAAGGAGCCGCTCGTGAAGGCGACCGCCGCCGCGCTCCTCGCCCTCTCCCTGGTCGTGGCGCCGGCGGCCGCCCAGGAGGTCACCGAGCCCGGCAGCGGCGTCAGGTTCGCCGTGAAGAGGGGCGACCTGTCGCTTCTCGGCGTCGGCCTGCGCACCCGCACCTGGTTCAAGGTGAAGGTGTACGCGATCGCCCTTTACGTCGCCGACTCGGCGCTCTCCGGCCCGCTCGCCGTGCACAAGGGAGCTCTCGGCAGCGCCGCGTTTTACAAGGACCTCATCTGGGGCGACTTCGCCAAGGAGGTGCATCTCAAGTTCACGCGCGACGTGGACCAGGGCACGATCCAGGACGCCATGCGCGAGGCGCTTGCCGGCGCCGACAAGGCCAGGATCGACACCTTCGTCGGCTACTTTCCCGAGATCAAGGCCGGCCAGGAGTGCGTCATCCGCTGGGTTCCGGGCGGGACACTCGAGACGGTCATGGCCGGGAAGACGAAACCGCCCATCGCCGACAGGAATTTCGTGGCGGCGGTCTTCGCCGTGTGGTTGGGCGAGAAGGCCATTCAGGAGGAGATCAAGAAGGGGCTCGTGTCGCGGGCCCCCGCGCTGATCAAGTAGGGCCTGGCAGCCCCAGGCGGATCTGTGCGAGCCGCCCGAAGGGAGGACGGAGTCGCGGGCGCGGCGACCGGGGCGGCTGGTAGGCAGCCCCGGCTCCACGGTCTCTATCCAGAGGACATCGCGGGGGACTCGTCAGGGCTTGACCACGAAGTTGCCGTATTCCTGGAAGTTCCGGTCGAACGCGAACGCGACCCGAACGTCGAGGCGCTGGATGAGGGCGAAGCTGGTGCAGTCGGTGAAGCTGAAGGCCTTGTCGTCGTAGCGCCGGAAGATCTGCCAGGCGGCCTCGAAGTCCTCTGGAGTCACGGGCTCGACTCGAACAAACCGGCTGCTCTGAACGCTCTGCCCGAAGTCCACCGCAGCGCGGTGGCCCACGCGCACCCGGATCAGCGTGTAGACCTCGTCGAGGATGTAGTCGGTCGTGACCAGCCGCTCGCCCTTCGACATCAGCGCATCGCGCGCCAGGAGGGCGCGCGCATGATGGCGATCCCGCTCGTTCTCGATCGCGAAGAAGGCGCTCGTGTCTACGAAGACCACTCCGCCTCTCCGTAGAGGTACTTGTCGTGCCTGGCGGAGAGATCCCTCGGGCCTTTGAAGGAGCCGCGACGCCTGTAGAACGGGTCTTCGCTGTACGCTTCGCGGACCCGGGCCGGCGCGCGCCGGCGTTCCTCGATCAGGGCTCGGATGAACCCGCTGACGGTGAGGCCGTCGGCGGCGGCCTCCTTGCGGACGAACTCGTACTGATCGACCGACAGTTCGAGCGTCAGGCGCTTCGCTGGCATGGTACCCTCCGTGAGTACGTACATACTCACACACGAAGCCAGCCGCGCGCAAGATGCCTCTCGTGTAGCGGGCGTCAGTGGGTCGAGATGAGCGCGTCGAGGTCCACTCCATCGCACTTGCCGCACCTGGCGTCGGCGCCGGGATCGAGGCCGCCACACCGCGGACGGGAACAGTGAGATCGTCGCGCTGCGACATGTTGCGGTCGGCCGGACCGTCCGGAAGAGAGCGCCGGAGGCCGCCCGGGTCGGGCGGGCGGCCCTCCGGCGCCCGGGGGCGGGCGGTCGCATGGTCTCGAAGCCCGGCTCCGACGCGACGCGCGTCCAGGTCCGGTCCGCGCGCGGGACGGGCACCGGACCAGGGTCCTCACCCGCCCCGGGGCGTAGTGGAGCCCTCGGACGGCGATCTTCGGGATCACCCGCGGCGGCCTAGCCGACCGGGAGCCCGTACTCCCCGAGCAGCGCCTCGATCGCCTTCCAGGTCTCCTCCTCGACGGCGATCCCGTCGCGGCGGCGCTGCTGCTCCGTGCGGTGCTCCAGCTCTCCGGGGTGGAGGATCTCGCGGAAGCCGGCGGCGGGGGGCGCGGTCTTGACGTAGCGGATGAAGTCGCTCACCTGCCGCCTGAACTCCGCGAGCGGCATGAACGCCTCGATCCGCCAGCAGACGTAGAACGAGCCGTCGTTGTGCCTGCCGCGGGGATCGTGGCCGAACCCGAGCGTCGTGAGGATCCCCGAGAACACCTCTCCCATGAAGGAGAGGCCGTAGCCCTTGTGCCCCTGCCCGCCCCCGAGCGGCAGCAGCGCGCCGCCGCCGCTGTAGGCGAAGGGGTCGGTGGTGGGGTTGCCCTCCCGGTCGATGAGCCAGCCGGGCGGGATCTGCTGGCGGCGGGTCTGGGCCACGAGGAGCTTGTTGCCGGCGACGGCGCAGGTGGCCATGTCGATGAAGACGGGTGTGGGCTCGTCGGAGGGGACGGCGATGCAGACGGGATTCGTGCCGAGCCGCGCCTCCCGCCCGCCGAAGGGAACGACGGACTTGGGGCCGCGCCCGGAGTCGGTGAACAGGATCGCCGCCAGACCCTCGCGCGTCGCCATGATCGGGTAGGGCGCGAGACGCCCGATGTGCCCCTGCTGGTAGATGGTGACGGCGGCGATGTTCTGCTCCTTCGCCTTCCGGATGGCCAGCTCCGCCGCCCG
>CAYQDR010000090.1:0-10026 GCA_964416315.1 uncultured bacterium | reverse complement strand
TGACGGCGGCGATGTTCTGCTCCTTCGCCTTCCGGATGGCCAGCTCCGCCGCCCGGCGCGTCACCACGAAGCCGAATCCCCAGTGGCCGTTGACGCGGGCGGTCGTGGGCGTCTCCCCCTCGATCTCGGTCGGGGCGCCCGGCACGATGTGGCCCTTCCGGATGCGGTCCACGTAGACGGGGAGCTGGATGACGCCGTGGGAGTCGTGGCCGGTCAGGTTCGCCGACACGAGGCCTTCGGCGACGACGTGGGCCTCGGCGTCGGGCGCGCCGGCGGCGGCGAGGATGCCGCGGGTCAGGCTCTCCAGGTGCTCGGCGGTGAAGACTCGCATGCTGGCGCCTCCCGGCAGACAGTGGCGCCAGTCTACCAGCCGGCACGGCAGAGGGAAATCGGGTATGCTCCAGGCGCGCGATGGGTGAGCTCCTCTGGATGGAGGAGGCGCGGCGATGACAGCGGACCTGACGGTGGGCGTGCTGCATCCGGGCGAGATGGGGAGCGCGGTGGGCGCCGCCGCCCGCGCCGGCGGGGCCCGCGTGCTGTGGGCCTCCGAAGGGCGCGGGCCGCGGACGGGCGAGCGCGCGGCCGCCGCCGGCCTCGAGGACGCGGGCACGCTCGCGGCGCTCGCGGGCCGGAGCGACGTGATCGTCTCCGTGTGCCCGCCCCACGCCGCCGCCGACGTCGCCCGCGCGGTGGCGGCCCTCCGCTATGCCGGCGTGTACGTGGACGCCAACGCCGTCGCCCCGGCGACCGCCCGCGAGATGGCGGCCGCCGTCGAGCCGGCGGGGGCCGTGTTCGTGGACGGGGGCATCGTGGGCCCGCCGCCGTGGCGGGCCGGGACCACCCGGCTGTATCTCTCGGGCCGGGAGGCGGCGCGCGTGGCCGCCCTCTTCCCAGGCGGGCCGCTGGAGGCGATCGCCCTCGAGGCCCCGCCGGGGGCGGCCTCCGCGCTCAAGATGGCCTACGCCGCGTGGACGAAGGGAAGCGCCGCGCTCCTCATGGCCGTCCGCGGCCTCGCGCTGGCCGAGGGCGTGGACGAACCGCTCCGGCGCGAGTGGGAGCACTCCCAGCCCGACCTCCCGGCGCGCTCCGAGCGCGCGGTCGCGGGGAGCGCGCAGAAGGCCTGGCGCTTCGTGGGCGAGATGGAGGAGCTGGCGGCGACGTTCACGGCGGCCGGGCTCCCCGACGGCTTCGCGCGGGCCGCCGCCGAGGTTTATCGGCGTCTGGCCGGCTACAAGGACGCGCCGACCCCGCCGTCGGCGACCGAGGTGGCCGAGCGGCTCGTGAAGGAGCCGGCGCTACCCGCGCCCTCTCCCCCACAGGGGGAGAGGGGAGGGTGAGGGGGTCCTCCGCGGCGGCTTGTGCTCCACGGTCAGGGAGCCGGTTTCACGCGCTGCTGCCAGTCGACGCCGACCGTGCCGAAGGTGGCCATGCCTTGCCTCCTGTGTGGGACGCGCGCGGCTCCGGCGTCAGGCGATGGTCACGCCGGTCGCCGGCCTCACCGCGGGGCTCCTACCCCTTCAGCTCCTTCTTCAGCTCTCGCAGGAAGCGCCAGTCGGTGCCCTCGGTGATGATCTTCTTCGGGCCGGACTTGATCATCCCGGCCTCCTGGAGTCGAAGCGCGTAGAAGCGCACCGTGTCCTCCGGCTCGTACTCGCGCCACTTGCCGTAGGGGACGTCCTTCATGGTCTGAAGCGCGTAGTCGTAGCTCTTCGCGTAGCCCTTGTCCACGACGGACCGGGCGGCCCGGTCCGGCTCGAGGGCGCAGACGTCGGCGGCCTTCAAGATGGCACGCACCGCCCGCTTGGTGGCCACCGGGTGCTTCCTGACGAACTCCCGGTTCCCTGCGGCGATGCAGCAGAAGTACTGCGACCAGGGCCGGTCCACCGCGCTGTTGACCACCACGTGACCGATCTTCTTCGCCCGGAGCTCCTGTGCGTCGGGCGGAAAGGCCAGGAAGGCGTCGACCCTGCCCTCGGCGAGAAGCCGCATGGAGTCGGCCGAGGGATGTGTCACCCAGTTGATGTCCTTGCGGGGGTCCAGGCCGACGTAAGCCGCCATGCTGGCGAGGAAGACGTGCTGACTGGATCCGAGCTCCTGCAGGGCGACGGTCTTCCCCCTGAGGTCGCGGATCGAGCGGATCCGCTCGGTCCCGAACAGCTCGAAGCAGCCCGTGTGGACCCCGGCCAGGAGGACGACCGGGTCCCCCGCGTCCACTCGGATGATGAATGGGGCCACGAAGTTCAGCGTGATGTCGGCTTCGCCGGCAGCCAGGGCCTTCGCCGTGCCGATCCCTGCCGCTGCCCTGACGTACTGCACGTCAGAAAACCCCTCGGCGTGCAGCAGTTCTTCGGCCACGTACTGGGGAGCGATGCAGATGCCGCCGATCTTGACCAGCTTGATCGTTCTGGTCTCCGGCGGCGGCTCCGCAGCGACCGGCTCGACCTCGACGCCGAGGAGAGCTGCCGTCCCCGCAAGGGTCAGCCCCCCCAGGAACTCGCGTCGGCTCCAGAGTTCAGCGCGTCGCCTATCCATTGCCGCCTCCTTGGCCCCACCCCAACCCCTCACTGAATGACCTCGTCGGCCCGCAGGAGCACCGACGGCGGGATCGTCAGCCCGAGGGCCTTCGCGGTCTTCAGGTTGATGAGGAGCTCGAACCTGGTGGGTCGCTCGATCGGCAGGTCGCCCGGTTTGGCGTGCTCCCTCTGTGCGAACGTCGCCGGCAGGCGACTCTTTGCCGCCAGCTGCGCGACTCGTGTGCGGTGAAACCAGAACATTACGTCCCCTCCCTGCCCCGCGTCCGAGGATGTACCACACTCAGCCGGGCGCCGGCCCCACGAGGCATTGCCGGGGATCCCGAGGGTCAGCCCAGACGCCGATCACGAGCGCGCGGCGGTGGTCGCTCACGCATAGCGGCCGAAGCACGCCCCAGCTTCATCACGAACTACATCGAGGCCGAGGCGCATGCCCTCTTGCTCCGCAAGCTGGCCGCGCCATCGCCCGCGACTGGCTCCTCAGTGGAGACCTCCCCGTCTTGGCCCCGATGTGTTCCTTGTGTTACAATGAACACATGGACACAACGATCCGGAACCTGGACGAGGGCGCCTACCGAGAGCTGAAGGCGCGGGCGGCACTGACCGGCAAGACGATCGGTGAGCTCGTGAACGAAGCGATCCTCTGCTACCTCGCGCGGCCCGGCGTCCTGCCGAAGCGGGGCAGCTTGCGCGATCTCACACCCGAGGCCTATCCCAAGGGCAACGAGCGCCTCAGCGAGCAGATTGACGCCGTCGTGTACGGTCCCTGAGGCGCCACTCCCTTGGTCGTCCTCGACTCCAGCTTCCTCGTCGCCCACCACAACACTCGCGACATCCACCACGCAGCCGCGGCCCGGGCGATGGAGCGACTGCTCGCCGGCGAATGGGGCTCGCCCCTGTTGCTCGAGTACGTTTTCCTCGAGGTCGTCACCGTGCTTCTCGCTCGCCGCGGGCTCGACGTAGCGTCCCGGGTCGCGATGGTCCTCCTTCAGGCGCGCGAGGTCGAGTTCGTCCCGTGCTCGGACATCTTCCTCGACACGCTCGAGACCTTCCGCGCTCAGCGCGGCAACCGACTGAGCTTCACGGATGCCGCTATCGTCACGCTCTCTCGAGCGCGCAACGCTCGCTTCGTCGCCACCTTCGATGAGGACTTCCGGCAGATGAGCCCGCTCGCTGTCGTCCCCGGCTGAGTGAACAGGTGACGGAGCCGAGGCGCGTCCAGGGCGGGCCCGGCGACAGAACCCGCGGCGGGTCGCCGGCAGTGCCCGGAGGGGTCCTAGCGGAGCGTTCGGTCGAAGAACTCGATCGTCCGGGACCACGCGAGCCTGGCCGCCGCCGCATCGTAGCGGGCGCCGCCCGTGTCGTTGTGGAAGGCGTGGTTGACGCCGTCGTACATGTGGAGCGTGTAGGTCTTGCGCGCCGCCTTGAGCGCCGCCTCGAAGGGCGGCACGGTGGCGTTCACCCGCTCGTCGAGCCCCGCGTAGTGGAGCAGGAGTGGCGCCTTGATCGCCGGCACCTTGTCGAGCGGCGGGGCGACGCCGTAGAAGACCACGGCCGCCTGGACGTCGGCGCCCGAGGCGGCGATCTGCCCGACCATCCCGCCGCCCCAGCAGAAGCCGACGACGCCCACGCGTCCGGTCGCATCCGGGCGACTCCGGAGATAGTCGATCGCCTTGAGCGCGTCGGCGAGCGCGACCCGCGCCTCGACCTGGGCGAACCTGGTCCGCGCCTCGTCCTCGCTCGCGGGCGTGCCGCCGATCGCCGACATGAGGTCGGGCGCGAGCGCGACGTAGCCGGCGATCGCCGCGCGCCTGGCGACGTCGCGGATGTGCGGCTGCACCCCGCGGTTCTCGTGGATGACGATGACTCCCGGCGCCCTCGCGCCCCCGGCCGGGCGGGCGAGGTACCCCTTCACCGCGCCCGTGGAGCCGGCGTAACTGACCGCCTCGATCTTGAGGCGCGCATCGGCTTCGGGGACCGTCTCGGCGAGCGCGTAGTTGGAATCGAGCTGCGGCAGGAGCGCGAGCGCCGCGGCCGTCGAGCCGACCAGTCTCGCCAGCCGGTCCAGGAACAGCCGCCGGTCGAGGTGGCCGTGGGTGAAGTCATCGTAGAGCTGGATGATCCGCTGATCCACGACGCGCCTCCTCGTCGGTTCCCATGGGTCGCTGACTTTTCCGGTCAATCGCGGGACGAACAGTGCTCTTCCCGCTGCGGCCCCGGCCGTTGACAACGGCCCCGGTTTCCCCATCGTTCCGGGCTGGAGCGTCTATCACGCCCGGCGGGAGAAGTGACGGGGGTGAATCCGCGCCAGGTGCCGTTGTCGGCGCCGTGGGAACCGCGCTAAGCTGGAGGCGTGACGGCAACTGGACCGGGGGGGGGCAGCCATGGCGGGTGACGCGTACGACCGGACGTCCCAGGATGTCGGTAACATCGTGGCGCTGGAGCACGTCAACGTGAGGATCCCCGACCAGCAGCTCGCCACCCTTTTCTACGTCGGCGGCCTCGGGCTGACCCGTGACCCGTACCTGATGACCGGCCTCGAGAACATGTGGATCAACATCGGGCAGCAGCAGTTCCATCTGCCCACCGGCCCACCGCAGGTGCTGCGCGGCCACGTGGGCCTCGTCATCCCCGACTTCGACGAGCTGCCCGGGCGACTGGCCGCGGTCAAGTCCCCGCTCCAGGGGACGAAGTTCGGCTACGCGGTGGAAGACAAGCACATCCGCGTGGTCTCGCCCTGGGGGAACGCGATCCACTGCTACCCGCCCGGCCCCGCCTTCGGCGACATGACGCTCGGCATGCCCTACGTCGAGCTCTCGGTCGCGCCGGGCGCGGCCGACGGGATCGCCGGCTTCTACCGGGCCGCCCTCGGGGCGCCGGCGGCGGTCGTCCGGAACGGCGGCGGGGCGGCGGCGCGGGTGACCGTGGGACCGCGGCAGGAGCTGATCTTCCGGGAGACCGCGGACGCGATCCCGCCCTACGACGGCCACCACCTGCAGATCTACATCGCGAACTTCTCGGGTCCTCACCGGTGGCTCGAGGAGCGCGGGCTCGTCACCGAAGAGAGCAACTGGTACCAGTACCGGTTCCAGGACATCGTCGATCCCGGGACGGGCCGGGTGCTCTTCACGATCGAGCACGAGGTCCGGAGCCTCCTGAGCCCGCTCTACCTCCGGCCGCTCGTCAACCGCAATCCGGCCCAGCGGCAGCCCACCTACCAGCGCGGCCGCGACGCCTTCGTGCCCGGGATCGGCTGAGCTTCGGAGGGGGCCTCGACGGCCCCCGATCAGAGCCGCGGGGCGACCCGTTCCGCGAAGAGGCGCATCGAGGTGAGCACGCGCTCGTGCGGGATCTGGGCGCCGACGTTCATCCAGACCGACAGGCTCGAGAATCCGAGCTCCTCCCGCAGCGCGCGGAGCCGCTCCGCCACCGCCTCCGGCGTTCCGTAGACCACCTGCTCGGCGAGGATCTCGTCGTAGGAGAGCGCCCTCAGCCGCTCGGCTTCCGCTCGCCGGGTGGGCGACCGCCAGAGCGCCTCGGCGATCGAACGGAACCAGTGCAGCGTGCTCGCCTCCGGCGCCTCGCGGGCCTGCCGCGCCGTCTCGGCCACGTACACGGGGACGAGGAGCGCGACGTGTCCCCGTCCTCCGTGACCGGCCACGCGCCACGCCTCGTGGTAGCCGCCGAGGAACCGCCGCAGGTTGGAGATCGGGCTCGTCCGCACGGCCACGAAGAGCGGATAGCCGAGACGGCCGACCATCGGGTAGGTCTCCTCGGAGGTGGCGGCGACCCGGAGGGGCGGGTGGGGCTTCTGGTAGGGCTTCGGCGTCACGCACACGTCGCGGAACTGGTAGTAGCGCCCCTCGTGGGAAAACCGCTCCTGCGTCCACGCCTTCACGAGGATCTCGAGGGTCTCGAGGAACCGCTCGCGGCTCTCGCGGTACGGGACGTTGAATCCCTCGTAATGGCCGGGCAGGCCGCTCCGGCCCACGCCGAAGTCGAGCCGGCCGCGGGAGAGGTGATCGACCGTGGCGACGTCTTCGGCCAGCCGCAGGGGATGGCTCAGCGGCAGCACCTGCACGGCGATCCCGATCTTGACGCGCCGGGTAGAGGCCGCGATGGCGGCCGCCACCACGAGCGGCGAGGCGAGGACGGAGCGGTCCTTCTGGAAGTGCAGCTCGCCGAGCCAGATCGCGTCGAAGCCGAGCTGCTCGGCGGCGCCCATCTGGGCCATCGACTCCGCGAAGGCGGTCGCCTCGCTCATCCCGGCCGGGCACTGGAACTCCGTGAAGAGCCCGAGCTCCATGTCAGCCTCGCCGGTGGATGCCGCTGCCGGTCAGGCAATCCCACAGGTTGGCCACGTTCAGCCGCATCAGCTGGGGCGCCATGCCGGCCTGCTCGACGTCCATCGGGTATCGGTCCGTCATGGCGACCCCCGTCGCCCGCACCCGGACGAGGGCGTCGTTCGGGCCGATCTTCGGGACCGGCACCTCCTCCAGGCGGACCGGCCCGCCGACCTCGCGAAGCACCATCGCCTTCACCGTCGCGACCTCCCGGGGCCGACCGGATGGAACCCTCAGATGATCGCGATCGCCTCGACCTCGATCAGGTAGTCCGGGTGAGCCAGCGCGCTCACCTCGACCATCGTCGACGCCGGCCCCTTGGCGCCGAAGAACTCTTCCCGGATCGCGCGGAACTCGGGACGGTAGCGCGCGTCGGTCACGTACGTGTTGATCTTGACGACGTTCGCGAGCGCGCCGCCGCCCGCCTCGACGAGCGCCCTGATCGCGGCGAACACTTCCCGCGCCTGCCCCTTGAAGTCGCCACGGTGACGGACGCCCCCATCCCTGTCATAGGCGACCTGGCCCGCGAGAAAGAGGATGGTCCCCGCCCCCGTGACCTTGACGCCCTGGCTGTAGCCCGGCGGATCGTAGACGCCCGGGGCACAGAACTTCTCGATGGTCACCATGCGCGGCCCTCCGATCCCGAAGGTTGCGAAGCAGGAGGTTGCGACCCAGGACTATATCATCCAGTATCCCGCCTCCCTCCCCCAAGTCGGTCCCTCCCTGACCCGCTTGCTCGCGCGGCGCCCGGACTCCAGATGCCGATCCCGCGGGAGCAAGGTGAATTTGCCCGGGGGCCTCAGCCGTCTCACCCTGACGTAGGGGGGTGACTGCCATGTCCCGGATGCGTGCGGGTGCCATGATCACGACCTGGCTGCTGCTGCTCGCGGCGGTCGGCGGCGCGCCGGCCGTCGGGAACGCCCAGGCGCCAGCAACCCCGGACGCCGGGGTCGGCCGGACGCCGCCACGCCTGAGCTTCATCGACGGGCAGGTCTCCTTCTGGAGACCAGGCGCCGAGGAGTGGGTGGCAGCCCGGATCAACACGCCGCTCGCCCCGGGCGACGAGCTCTACACCGGATCCCCCGGCAACCTCGAGCTCCAGATCGGCGCGCGCGCGTACGTGCGCGCCTGGGCCAGCACCCAGCTCGGCCTCGCGACCCTCGAACCGGACTACCTGCAGCTCAAGGTCACGACCGGTCACGTCTCGCTGGACATCCGCCGGCTCGATCCCGGCCACACCGTCGAGGTCGCCACTCCGAACGCCGCGTTCACGATCGAGCACGCCGGGTATTACCGGGTGGCCGTCGCGCAGACCCGGACGTCGTTCATCACCCGCCGCGGCGGCCGGGCCACCGTCACGCCCGCGAACGGGCCGGCGGCCGCCATCGCTCCGAGCGAGCAGGTGGTCGTCGAGGGCACGGACAGCCCACAGGTGGCCACGTACGTCGCGCCCCAGCTCGACGACTGGGACCGCTGGAACTACACCCGCACCGATCAGCTCATCGAGGCCGTGAGCGCGCGTTACGCGCCGCCCGGCGTCTACGGTGTCGATGACCTCGACCACCATGGGAGCTGGCGGGTCGTCGCAACCTATGGCCCGGTGTGGGTGCCCACTGCCGTGCCTGCCGGCTGGGTGCCCTACAGCACGGGGACCTGGGTCTGGGATCCGTTCTTCGGCTGGACCTGGGTGGACACCGCGCCGTGGGGCTGGGCTCCCTACCACTACGGTCGCTGGGTCTTCGTGGACGGGTTCTGGGCGTGGGCACCCGGGCCCATCGTGGTCCGGCCGGTCTACGCTCCGGCGCTCGTCGTGTTCTTCGGAGGCCGCGTCACCATCGGCCCGGCCGTGGGCTGGGTCGCGCTCGGCTGGGGCGAGCCCATCATCCCCTGGTGGGGGCCGGTCGGGTTCGTCGGCGCGCCGTGGTGGGCGGGCTGGGGTGGACCGCGGATCGTCAACAACGTGGTGATCACCCACACCACGGTGGTGCACGTGCACGAGATCAACGTCTACCGAAACGTCACCCTGCACAACGCCGTGGTGGTCGTTCCGCGCGACCGCTTCGGCCGAGGGCCCGTGGCGCGCGTGCGCATCGCCCAGGTGGATCCGGGCCATCTGGAGCCCGTGCGCGAGAAGCTCGGGGTCGCGCCGGTCCGCGCGAGCCTCGCCCCAGACACGGTCCGCGGCGTGCGCCCGCCGGAGGCAGCGCTCAAGCGGACGGTGGTCGCCACGCGTGCGCCCGAGGATCCGGGGCGCTGGCTCAAGCCTCACGGCATCCCGGAGCCGTCAGCGACGCGCGCGCCGCAACCGCGGCTCGTGCCGCGGCCCGCGCGGCCGAACGAGGCGGAGCCCGCACCCCGGCCGCCTTTCGGTTCGAGCAACGTCGAGCGTCCGCGGCCGCCGATGCCGCCGCGCTTCGAGCGCGGGCCGGCCCCGTCGGCGGCGCCCGCCGTCCCGAAGCCGCAGCCGTCGCGGGCGGTCGTGAAGCCTGAGCCGGCCACCCCCGCGCCGGCGCGCCCGGCGCCACCGACTGGAAGTGAGCCCAGACTGGCTCCGCCTGCGCCACGCGCCCAGCCTCGGCTTGGCGCGCCGACGCCGGCGTCGCCCCCACCATCTCGCGGCGAGCCGCGCCCCGCTCCGCCTGAAGCACGCGTGGAACCTCGGCCTGCTCACCCGGCACCGGGCGCGGAGCGTGGAGCACCGGCCCCGCCACGAGCGCAGGTGCCGGGGCGGCAGGCGCGGCAGCAGCCGCCCGCCGTCCGGGAAGCGCCGCGGTCCGAGATGCGCTCGCTTCCGGGAGAGCCGGCGAACCGTCTCTTCCCCCAGGGGGTCGCGGGGGCGCCGGGGAGAAGCAAGCCACGCGCGTTGGAGACGCCCGGCGCCGCTCCGCGCGGCTCGGCGCCAGGCGGGCGTCCTCGCCAGCCGGAGTCGGCCGGCGGACCGCCCCGGGAAGGGGCTTCGCCTCAGGGTCCGCCGGGCCGCTGACGGCGGGGCGCGCCCGCGCGCGGACGCTCCTCCGTCGGTGCTTCGGGCTACCGCCGCCCCGCGAGCGACCGGTACCAGTCGAGCACGTCCTCGCCCTTGCAGAAGAGGACGCCCGGCCGCTTTCGCATGTACGCGTAGATCTTCTCGTCAGACAGCGATCTCGCGGGCC
>CAYQDR010000089.1:0-19677 GCA_964416315.1 uncultured bacterium | reverse complement strand
GCCGCCACGCTCCAGGCGAAGCTCGAGGAGACCCTCCGAGGCGGCGTCGCGCGGGAGGAAGGGCGAGGGGACCGCTACCAGTCTGTGCGCTGACCGCCGCCCTCACCCGAAGTGAAGGACGATCGCGTGGAGCAGCCCCATCACGGCCGCCGCGCCGCCCACGGCCAGGACCATCACCAGATTCACGAGGAGGAGGCGCCGGAAGAGGCGGCCGGGCGGCGCCTCGGGGTGCCGACGCCAGGCCTCCCGCGTCATGGCGGCGGTCACGAAGACCGCGACGAGGATCAGGATGTGCTTCGCGGCCAGCGTGAAGACGTACTCCCTCGCGAAGAAGATGCGGGGGACCTCCCACTGAAGGAGGCTCAGGCCCCGGGGAAACGGCGTGCCGTGCTCCATCTTGGTGAAGCCGGTCGCGACGCCGACGGCGAGGGCGAGCCAGGTCAGGACCACAATCGCCAGCGGGGGCAGGCGCGGGCTGAGGAGCGCGAGGGCGGTGGTGCCAAGCCACACGCCAAACCCCACGGCAGATCCGACGCCTCATCTATAGACAGTTCCTCATTGCCAAAAGGATAGAAGCGTCTCAGAAGCCCAACAAACCGAGCGCCGCGATCACCCCGCTGCGTGAACGCGCCGGCTGAGGCCTCGTAGAAGCATACTGAGCTCCCCGCGATAACGTTGAAAAGGACGCCTGCTGCAGTCAGATTGCAGCCACCCTGCGACTCAGCCTTCGGCAACTCTAGAAGGGTTCTCAGATCGACGAATTGCATGTCGACCTGGACAGCGAGAAGCTGCTTCAGACTTGGAGATGACTGCACCTCAGGATACTCGGACGGTAGCATTTCTCTCCATCATCGCAGAAAGCAGTCCTTGGATCGCTCTCTTCCAGGATCGTTTACTGCAGTTTGCCTTGCGCGATCGATTGCACCGCGGCTCCGGGCGCGCTTACTTCCGCGGAAGCGGGCGCGGCGGTGCCAGCGGCTCTCCCGAGACCATCGGCTCGACTATGGCCATGCCCCTGGCACGCATAGTTCGGTCCGTATAGGACGGGGTCAGCGGCGTCACTCGGCATGTAGACGAACGTTGCAGCGTCCCCGAAGGCGGGAGGGCCAATTTCGAGCACGACGTTCGCAGGCACCGCCGCCCTCGGCAACGAAGACACGAGCAGACTCTTCCCGACTGCTGTGTTGCGAGCCGCGACAAGGCGGACATCTGCAGCGATGAGCTGCGCGGCAATTGCAAGACCATTCCCCCGCCTAAGACGCTTTCGGAGCGTGCGCGTCAGTCGTCGCAGGCGTTCCCCTTCGACATTCTGGCCCGCCACGATCACACGCAGTGCGTTTGGCGGTACTATTTCTTGACCAAGCCGTACCCTCACAAACAAGGGCTGGAATGCCTCAATTCAGCACCGGGAAGTAGCTAAGCTAGCTGCGGGCGAGCGTGGGACGCACGAACCTGTCTCGGATCTGACGCCAGTCCGCAGCCAATCGCTGAAAACCCGGCTCGCCAGGCACGAGCTTGTGAACCCGCCCATGACGGGCGTAGAAGACGAGGTCGGTCAGCCCGTTGATGTCACGAATTCCCTGCTGGAGCGCCAACCGGACAGCTTCGTCCTCCTTCCCTCCGCGCACTAGGGCTACGAACTTCGTGACGTTCACGACGGAACCGAGGATGCGACGCAGAGCGTCGAGAAACCCTGCACCATCCGGCGGTGTGGGGGCGCCCCCCGGAACCAGGTATGGAACCGAGACGCGCACGCGGCGCTCGTTACGGTCTTCCACCTGATCGGGCGTCTTGGCCTGGTACTCCCCGTGGGCAACGAGCTCGAACTTGGCACTGGAGCCCGCAATATCCTGGAGGATGCGCTGCACGGTCAGGGCTCTGCGTCGCGAGAGTTCGCGGTTTGCAGGACCCGGTTGCGTCGTGCTCGCATAGCCGTCCAGATGGATGGGCAACGAGCCCTCCTCGATCCGTTCGCGGACCTTGGGGGGAAGACGCCTGTACCACTGCACGAGCTCGCTTTCGCTTCCCGCCTCCACCCGATCGGACCCCGGCGGTGAGAAGAAGACGTCCCAGAATGCCGTAACCTGAGCAGGCGCTGGAGGCCCGACCGCGCTCACCCTTCTGTACGATCCCTGACGGACCCAGCCTTGTTCCGAACTGACAGTCACCTTCACAGTCCCGTCGGCGCTGACGAGCAGCTCACCCCAGAATGACTCCACTCCCCGGCCGATGGGATCCCAGCGACCGCTGATCTGGAACATGATCTGGGCGACGGGATCGGCTGGCACACTGTGCGGCTGGCCAACGAAGCGAATGGCGAATTGCGACGAGGGCAGCCGGCTGGACTTGTCCTCCAGGAGCACCACGGCCACGTTGCGCAAGTCGTGGTCGTTGTATTCGAACGAGAGCCGGAACCAGAAACGCTGCGTATCGATGCCGAGTCTGGGGTGATGCGCCGTGATTTCGAACTCATCCACGGCCTTCCGAAACGAGAGTTCCGGCGGGGTATTCGCGTGGATGTAGTTGACCGTCGTCGCTTCTGACGACAGTCTCCCGCTCAAGACGAGCGGTTGTCCCGCGGTGAAGACCGCCAGGCCGAGTTCGGCGGCACTGATCACGGCTGGTGCCGCGAGAGCGATTGCGGCCGGTCCCGCCTCGGGGTCCATCGACCCCGGCGCTATCCCTTCCGTCGCATAGGTCTGCTCCCAGTCGATCGGCTCATCGAGACCGGGCTCGGGCAGTTCGGGAGGCGGTTCCATGCCGACGAAGGGCTCGGCGGGTTCCGGCTCGACGTAGGTCGGGACGGGTTCGACGACCGGCAGCGGTGGCGCCGCCGGCCAGACGGGCAACGGCGCCGCGCGATACACCGGGCGGCGCCTCACGACGCGCGGCAGCACGCGCGGACGCAGAAGGATGTGATTCGCGGGAAGGCGCCTGCGGGAGTCGAGGATGCGTCTCCACCTCGGGACCGGGATCACGTTGGGGCCGTACATCGGCGCGACCCGGGCATAGTATCCCTGTCCGGAGTACTCCGCGTCCCACGCGTCACCCCCGGGAGACCAGGTCGCCTCTGACGTGATCTGTCCGACGAGGGGTGCCACGGGCTCACCCGGGTTGACGCGGACCAGCAAGTCGTCCGGGCGAACTCCGCCGTCCGGAATCGTTCCAGGGTTGCCGACCACTTGCAGTTCCGACGGCAGCTGCGCTCGTGCTAGTTCCAGCGCCGACCGGAAGGCCCGGCGCGCCGTGAAAGATTCCGGGATCGCAGCCTCGATCGCATCGAGCATCGAATCCGGACTCATGTGGTGTTCCCTCTCTTCAGCGATCTAGCGAGGGAGTCGAACACGGCCCGCGTGTCGAGCAAACCGCTCCCCGCACGGTCAGGGTCGAGCCCCGGGATCCACTCGGCGCTTCCCAGAACGAGCGCGCGGGTTTCCGGCGCGGCGAGCTTCCGGGGCGCCGCGGAGAAGAGCGCGGCGACCGTCCCGCTGACGTGCGGCGCCGCCATGCTCGTGCCCGAGAGCGCAGTGAGGCCGCCGCTGCCCCGCGGCGCACCGGCCGGCGTGGAGCGCGCGCCTACGATCGAGACCCCGGGCGCCAGCAGATCCGGCTTCACCCGGCCGTCCCGCGTCGGCCCGGAACTGCTAAACGGCGCGATGACGGGTCCGCCGGGCGTCAGGCCGGCCGCGCCGACCACGAAGGTCCGATAGCCCGTCGCGATCGTGCCGAGGGTCGAGCGCGGCGAGGACATCTCGGGAGGGAAGCGGGACTGCGCCCCGGGAATGGCGGCGTCCCGCTCGATCCACGCGTGGAACCGCCCGTCAACGACGTCCCGGCCTACGAGCCTCACCTGCCACGCGCCAGCGGGTGCTCCGGGCTCAAGGAAGATGTCGACGTGCTGGTCGCCGGTCAGCGGCTCGTGCCGGCGATGATACGCGCGGCCGACGATCTGCCCGTCGAGCTGGATCGCAACGCGATCGCCGAGCTCCACGCGGAACGGCCGTACCGCTCCCGGCGGGACCAGCTCCAGCCGGAACACGTCACGCCCGGAGTACCAGACCTCGAGCTCGTTCGTCGTCGGGTCGTCGGGCGCGATCCGCCATTCCAGTGTCGCAGCACGACCGGCGCGGATGAGTCCCTCGGCATGGGTCCGCTTGTCGAAGTAGTTGCCCGCGCTCTGCACGATGGCGCGGCCCGGCGCCGCCTGGACCACGTGATCCATCGCCCTCTCGACCAGCGAGCGGCCACTCTTGTCGCCTCCGGTCCTCCCCAGGCTCAGGTTCATGACCCAGGGCGTGGTGCCTGCGATGCGCCGCACGAACTCGATTCCTTCCAAGACGCGGACCGAGTCGCCGAGGTTCGCCGTGTCGGGTAAGAGCCCAGTGGCCAGATGCACGAACACGAGGTCAGCCTCGGGCGCGACCCCTTCGGCGCCCGCGGGCGCCGAGGCGCTCCCGGCCGCGATGCTCATGACCAGGGTCCCGTGCGCCCCGACCCCGGTCAGATCCGACACCGCCGGGTGATAGTCGAGGTCCGAGTAGGGGTCCGGGGTCGTGAGGGCGCGATCGATCCGCGCACGATCGAGGATGCGGCCGTAGCCGTAGATGTTGTCGGCGCCGGCGGGCCCTCCGCGCTGGCGCTGGTCCCAGAGCGCCAGCAGCCGCGTGGTCCCGTCCGGGCGGAGGAACGCGGGGTGCGCGAAGTCGCATCCCCAGTCCAGGACGCCGAGGATCACGCCCCGGCCCGCCGGAATACCTGGGGCCCGGCGGCCCAGCGACGGTCCGGTCCGAACCGTGCCAGGTACAGCCGCGGGAGACGCGGCGCTCAACTCCACGACGCGCGCCGCCTTGAGGCTCACAACGGCAGGGTGGGCGCGTACGGCCCGTACCGCACCCGCCAGGATCCGGCCCGTCACGATCGGCCCGAACGTCGTCACGACGCGAAGCGCGTCCGGCGAGGAATGGCCGGGCCGGAGAAGCGCCACCGCCTCGATCTCCTCGCCAGGGGGAGTCCGGAGGATCGCTTCTTCCAGCCCGGGGTCCATTCACCACACGGGCATGTAGCGGCGAGGGCGCCTCGGATGGACGATGTACGAGATGACGGCCCCAACGAGGGTCGGCAGGCCAACTGCAAGGATCACGTTCGGCCACAAGTCCTTGCCCGCCCGGCCGCCGCCGAAACCGATGGGTGGCCTCAGCGCTTCGCGCGCGAGAGAAGCGGTGAAGGTGCCGGTAATAGGTAGGGTCGAGTAGAGCAGCGACCTCTGGGACGCAGGGATCGCGGCGACGCCGAACCCCGTCTGCGCCGCGGACAGCGCGTAGTCCGCGCCGGCGAGGTACGGCTCCCAGACCCTGGGCACCCGGCCAGCGCCGGCGCCAACCGACCGTCGCGCCTCGTTCGCGACGTCACGGACGTGTTGGACGAGGAGCGCGCCGGTGATCGTGTTGCGCGCTCTCGTCTCCGTTCTGCGGAGCACACGCTGCTGCTGCGCAACGGCCGCCTCGGTCCAAGCGCTGCGACGACTGAGGCGCTGGACGCCACGCGCGGTGGCGACCGGCGTCGGCAGGCGCACGACCGCGCTCGCCCCATCCTTGCCCCGGATGAACGCGGCCCTCACGCCCTTGAGTCGCCGCTCCCGGGCGCGCTGGCGCAGTTGCATCGCGAGCGCCGCCGGAGACGGGCCCAGTCCAAAGGGAACGGGGCTCGGGAACGGTCCCGGGTAAGGCCGAAGCATGGCGATGGCACTCTCCTCGTCCTCCGCCTCCTCGTCCTCGGCTTCCTCGTCTTCCGCCTCATCGTCGCTCTCGTACAGCTCCTCGTCCTCCGCCATCTCGAAGCCGTTCGCCATGTCGTGGCCCTCCTTATCTCGTCTGTGCGGGGCTCGGGGTTTGCGGCTCCGCCGAACCGTTTCTGCCACGTTCCACATCAGCGAACGTGGACCTCCTAATCACGTCATCGAGTCTTTCGGGCTGTTTCTGGAACAGCGCCGCGACGATCTCCGTGAATGCCGTCTGGTCGACAGTGAGCTTGCCGGGCTGGCCTTGACCGCGGCACGACAGGCATTCGGCGACCTTCCCGAAGCACGCTGGGCACATCCCGACCGCGCTCGCGAGGAAGACGACGCACTCTTCGAGCGCCTGGTTTCGCTCCCTCAGCCGAGCGATCCGACGCGCCAGCTTCGCCGTCATGTCCCCATCGTCCTGCGCCGTGCGCGCCTGCAGCTGGCGGACGAGCTCGTTGAGGAGTTGGACGCCCGCGGCGACGAGGTGCCCTGGTGCCGGCGGGGCCGCTGCCTGAGCTCTGCCAAGGTGTCTGGCTGGCATCGGAATCACCTCCTCAGAGTCGTTCCGCGATCCCGGCTTCCACCAGCCACTCCGCCGCATCGGCCTCGCCGTCCCATCTGAAGACGCGGCCCTGGGGCGCGCGCGCCTGGAACAGCCGGTCCCACACGACCGCCGCGCGCTCCGCCGGAGCGCTGGGGTCTCCCAGGAAGCGGCCGTCGGGACCGCGCAGGTACGAGTCGTCCGTCTCGCCCTGGAAGGCCTCGGCTTCGTACGCCGCATTGTTGGCAAGGGTGCCGAGCAGGTTCAGAATGGCGCCGACGGGCACGCCGCCCGGCTCGCGGCCCTGCCCAGACGCGAGCGCGCCGAGGGCCCGGTGCAACGCTGGATTCTGGAGCAGCTGCACGAGCTGCCCGACCGCAGTCGGTGCGGCTCCGGGACTGGTGGCCACGGGCGCCGCCCCCGGGGGCGCCATCGCGGTCGGCTCGCCGGTTACGGCCGGCGCCGCAGGCGCGGGCTCGCCCGGCGGCGTCGGCGCCACCGGCGTGGTGGGGAGCGGTGCAGCAGGCCGCTTCGGGCTCCGCTTCGTCGCGACGCTCAGCGCTCCGCCCGCGAGGCCGCCAATGAGCGCGCCCCACGGGCCGGCCGCCGCTCCCGCCGTCGCTCCCTGCACGACGCCCGGCAAGGCGGGGCCGAGCTCCTTCTGGAGGGGCCCCAGGGAGCGCGCGAGCGCCCCGAGATCGCTGCCCTCCAGCGCCTCGATCTCCGCGTCGCTCAGCCACCGCGAACGCGCGTACGTTCCGTTTGCCATGGCAAGCGCCTCCTACGTGGACTTGAGGCGGTACAGCATCGGGCCGTCGGCTCGGAGTTCCACCCGTTCGAGCACGCCCTGGTCGATGAGGCGATCGAGCACCGCCTGCAGCGCCTCGAGCTCGAACCTGAGGTGGCGCATGCGAACCCACCACAGGGCGATCCCGTCGAACGTATCCATCGCGTCCGGGCGCTCGGCGAGGTAGGCGAGCACCGCCCGCTCGATCTCGGGCTCGTCGAGCAGTCGCCCCATCGCGAGAGGCAGTACGCAAGAGTCGGGCCAGGCCCGCCCGCCACTGCAAGTGCTCGTCGTCGAAGACGGGGCGGCGCACGCCGCTGGCTCGGGCGGGGCTGCTTGCCCCCACGGTCACGGACGTCTGAGCGACGGCCGGGGCCGTCCTGTGTGGCGTTATGAGGCCGGGCGAACTTCGCCCCCCCGGTGGGGGGAAGGAACCCCGCCGAACGCGCGGGGATCGAGGCGGTACCTCCTGAGCAGTCGTCCGAGGTCTCGGCGGTCCTTCCCGGCGGCCCGGGCGGCCCGCGTGACGTTGCCCGAGCTGCAGCGCATGAGCGTCATCAGGTACTCGCGCTCGAAGGCCTCGATGGCGCGCCGCTTCAGCACCGTGAACGAAGCCCCCTTTCCGGCGTCCGCGGCATCCGAAAGCGGCAAGCCGAGGTCTTCCACCTTCACGATGCCATCGCTGCACGACTGCGCCGCTCGTAGAATCGCGTTCTCAAGCTCGCGCACATTTCCGGGCCAGTCGTAGGCCACCAGGGCTGCTGCAGCGGCGGGCGAGAGACGCGGAATCGTGCCGTCGGCGCGCGCGTACACCCTCAAAAAGTGCTCTGCGAGCAACGGCACGTCATCCTTGCGCTCGCGGAGGGGCGGCAGTTCGGCGGTGAAGACGGACAGCCGGTAATAGAGGTCGGCACGAAAGGCGCCGGCGGCGACCCGATCGGGAAGCCGGGCGTTGGTGATCGCGACGAACCGCACATCGCCCCGCTGCTCGCGGCTGGAGCCGATCGGCCGGAACGTCCGATCCTCGAGGAGCCGCAGAAGGACCACCTGCGCGCGCGGCGTGAGCGAGTCGACCTCGTCCAGGCACAGCGTGCCGCCCTGCGCCTCGCACACGAGGCCAGTTCGCGCTCCGCGCGCGTCGGTGAACGCCCCGCGCTCGTGGCCGAACAGCTCGGCCTCGAGCAGAGTGTCGGGCAGGGCTCCGCAATTGACGGGAACGAACGGGAATGGCGCGCGCGGCCCCAGGTAGTGAATGGCCCTCGCGACCAGTTCCTTGCCAGTGCCGGTCTCGCCGGTAACGAGGACCGTCGCGTCGTTGTTCGCAATGGTGGGAAGCCGCCGGATGACGTCTCTCAGGCGAGGATTCTCCCCGACGAGCGCGGCCAGCGCCTCTGTAGCTTGCAGCTGGTCTATGGCGTCAGCAGTCGCCTGTTCCACCCGGGCCTCCCGGGGAGGCAGCTGGAACTTGCTGGCCGAACGCGGTGACCTCGCCCGTCGCGGGCCGCTCGGCGCGAGTCCGGCGAAGCGCCAGATCGCTGCCGGAAAGCGGGGAGGGCCTGACGCTCGGGGCCGCAGGGCAGCGTTCGCCACGGCTGCGTCGCTTCCGCGGCGCGCGATCGCAGCTGCGCTGATGGGGTGCCCGGGTCGAGAATCGACAGGTCGAGCGTGTCCTCCACTGTGTTGCCTCAACCGAGGAGGAACCAGACGTTGGCCGAGAGCTACGGACCGGTGTAGAAGAGGACCACGGCGAGGAGGAATGCGAATCGAGCGCGTAGGGTCATGGTGCCTTCGACAGTGAGCCCAGACGCCAGATCGACCGTAAGTGTGTGGCAGTCGGGTCACTCTGTCAAGCGAAACGTGCAACCCGCGCGGGGGTGTGTCTACAAATGGATACACTCCGCCCCTGTCACGTTGGCGCTTCGTCGCAGTTTGAGGCAAACCGCGCCGACCCGCGAGGTGGCCCGTGTCGGTTTTCAAAAAGGTAGGGGGACCCCTTCCCTTCGGCCTGCCACCGCACGGCGCTCAGCCGGCTGTACTTCAGCCGCCCGGCCAGGAACACCCGCTTGACCACCGTGCCGCCGAGGCGCACGCGGGCTTCGCCCCAGTCCCACTGCACGTACTCGCCAGGCAGCCCTTCGAAGCGGATCACCGGCGCAGCGCCGGCCTCGAGCTCCGCCCGGAGCCGGCCCACGAAGCGATAGAACGTGGAGGCGCCCCCGGCGTAGGGCACCGTGGGGTCCTGCCGCGCCAGCTCCAGCATCCGCGTCGTGGGGACCTCCTCCCGGATCCAGCTCAGCAGCGCTTCTCGCTGCGGCTCGAGCGTCCCAGGCCGCAGAGCTCGGCGAGCACCCGGGCCACCGTGTGCCGGTCACAGCCGACGACCCCGGCGATGCGGGTGTTGAACTGCCCCTTCTGCTTCAGGAACTTGATCGTGCTGCGTGCCATGGCTGTAAGCCCCCTCCCTCCCTCCGCGTATGGGATTGACCCTCGCGGACACGGTGCCCCAGCAGGTGGCGCATTTCCAAAAAGAAAAGGTGGCGCATATTAGCCGAGAATTTACAGCATCGCTTCCAGACGCCAGAGGAGGCCCGCGGCGTGATCGCGGAGTTCATCGCGCACTATAACCACGAGTGACTGTCCGGTATCGGACGCCGGCGCAGGCTCGCGCCGAGGGGCGGAGAGCCGCCGAATGAGGCCGGTGTCCGGACTCGGCCGGGAGGCGAGGGCCGTAGACGCTCCAGGATCGCTTCTGAGGAGGGGGGCCGCTCCTGGGTATTTCCGGAAACGCGACATTCTCAGATCTCACGAGTGTCCAGGGAACCGGGTACGGTACGGGGCGACGATGGGGTATCGCCTGGCTCAACGTTCGCATAGCGGAAAACATTCGCTCTTTCGCGCTGCCCGACAAGGTACCCGCAGACGTAACAATCGGGTCGATGGTCGTCGGTGGTCCTCGTGACGACTCCGCGCATTCCCTTATAGGTGACCATCCTGTTGGGCTCCCGTAGCCCGGTCCTGAGCATCACGAACTCGGTGACAGCCAAGTTGGCGACGATGCCGTTTAAGGAAATCACGCTGGGCGCTGGTACCTCGGGACCCAGGCCATACCCATGGGCGGCTCGCGACTCTTTCTCGCTTGGTGACAGAAGCTCCCATTTGGCGAGGTCGGCATCGATCTGGTTCGCGCAGAAGAGGCAGAAGTGACCGGGTCTGGCAACGACGGCCCGGCCGCCGAACGCCTCCGGGTCCTTTGCGGGATCGCCGAGCTCGGTGGCTGCATCGATGAGGGTGATCTCATAGGCGGCGGCGACCTCAGTCAGAATTAGCCGCGGGCCGTCGCGGTCTACGCAGCCAAAGATGATGTCGCAGGCGAGGAGAGCTTCGATCGACTGACGAGTCCGGAGGTTGTACGGCAAGGCATGTACTTTGATAGAAGGATTGATTTGTCTTAGCAACCGTTGCGCCACGGCGACCTTGAGAACTCGTTGCTCGGCATCGGCAGGTCCCGCACCCACAAGCCGGTTGAGGTTCGTGATGTCGACGTGATCGTGGTCGAGAATAGTGATTACCTCAACGCCGAGGTAACCAAGGCTCTGGATGATCTGTGAGCCGATCCCACCGACGCCTACAACCCCCACCCTGGTCGAGGCGATTCGACGCTGCCCCTCCTCGCCGAAGGCACGGATCTGGCGGTCCCAACGCGACATGTTCATCAGCCAAAGCTCCCCGTATGCGTCGGCGTGCCACGCCGCGCGGCTGCAGTAGGAACAATGGTCATGGGCGGCGTCGACAGGATGATGACCTGATCGACCGGCGCTGGCAGGGAGAAGTCCCCGTACCAGGCGAGGCCGTCCACTGACTGCTCGCTCCAGACCAGCGCTGCGAAGGGTTTCCCGTCGAGCTTCCACTTCACATACGTGGCGAAGTCCGGGAGGTTGGCGAGATCGCTCGGCGAGAAGCGGATCTGACGCCCCCACCCTGGATGGGCATGCGACTCGACGAGTGCTGCGCCACGGCCGCGGGCCATCTTCATGATTTTCGCGCGCTCGTTGTCCTTCATCTCGAGATAGAGCGCGTGCTGAACATCCCAGCCATCAGAAGGCACAGGATAGAGATGGTCGACATCAAAGCGCAGTTCGTCAGAGTTGAGTGAGGCTCGAGCGAATAGAAACGCTGCCTCTTCGACGTCGCTCTTGAAGAGGTGCGCCCGAAGCACCCTCGCAACCTCACCGGGAATGTTCACGGTTATCTTCATGCGGGCTCCTCGCCTCGGAGGCACATGTTTACAGCTCGCAAGAAGGTGAGGAGGTTGTCGCCGCCTTCGATCGTCGCTGCGGGGCGCCAGGCATTCGGGTGCCACGAGAACCAGCCCCAGTTGCCGGGGACAGGAAGAGGCGCCCCGCTCGGGGTCGAGCCCTCCCGATAGGCCGGAATACCGCCCTGACCGTTCGCGAACAGAAGGCCAGCCTCGACGAAGAAATTGTCGATTGCGGTCAACGGATACCCGCTCGTAATGAGGAAGAAGAGCTTCGTCTTCTCGCGGTTGTACCGGCCCGCGGGGAGCGGGTAATCGGGGAGCAAGACCCAGTCGAGCTTCTCGCCGCGCTGGAGATTGGGGTACTTCGTCCGCAGGAGCTCGATCTCCTGGCGTACGCGCTCGTTCATAGGGCTAGCCGCGCTTGTACTTGGGTGCGCGGCCCAGCCGATGCCCCGGCTTGAGCTCGATTACCTCGTCCTCGGCCAGGGTCCGCTCGGTACCATCGGGTTGCTCCTCGATCACGGGCAGAACAGCGGGGAGGTTCCCGAGGTCCCGGATCTCCTTGGTGGAGATCGTCTCCTTGTCCCAGGGGTACTCGGTGCCCTCGATGTTGACGAAAAACTTCTTACCTGCCTGCTCCGGTGTGGCCATGGTAGTCCTCCTTGAAGGTCTTCTCGAACTCTCGATCTGTCGGGAGTTAGCCTTCCTCAGCGCGAAACGTTACGCCTCGTGAGCTAGGGCGAGGTCTTCGGCAACCGGGTGGTCGCGACAACCATCCTCGGGGTTCTGGCCAGTCCTACCGCATGCGGCCAGGCGCCCCTTGACCCGGCTCTCGGGCCGGGGTCACCATCCTCGTCGCCGGCTGGATTTTCCGAGACCCACACCCGCGGGTGTGCCCGGCCTCGGGCCGGCTTGAAGCGAAGGGATCCCACGAAAAGCTTGACTCGATAGGGAGTTAGATGTCGCAACCGCTCCGAGGACCGTCGTCGTGTAACGCATCCCGGCCCAGCGGACTACCTTGGAGGGAAGGTATGGCCGCCCCTAGGCACCCGCCCCTAGGCACCAGATAGGGTGATCATGAGAGCGGCTCGTGGACCTGACCGTCCCGTCCGAGCCGCGTCACCAGCGCCAGCCGGCGCTGGGCCCTCGACTATTGCGGTAGCGGAGAGCTTCCTGGAGGATCCCGGGAAGCGTAAGCGCCTTCTCCGGTTCTGCTTGTGGCATCTGGGCCGGGGGGCGACAGCTGAGGACGCGGAGGACGCCCTCTCCGACTTCGTCAAGGACTGCCTGCCGAAGGTCTGCGCGCACTATAAGGCGGACAAGGGGTCTTTCGAGGCCTATCTGAATACAAGCCTTAGGAACTTCTGCTGGAAGAGAGGCAAGGAACTGCGCCGGAAGCGACGGGTTGAGATAGCCGTGGAGCAAATGTCCCCAGCCGATGGGGTGCCAGCTGACTTCGACGACCCGAGCCCGGGCTGCAGCCCGGCCGAGATGCTAGAGCAGCAAGAGGAGCGCTCGGCCGTGCGCAATGCGGTGGCGATGCTCTCCGCCGAAGACGAAGCAGTAATTCTCCTCCGCTACAAGGACGAACTCAGTCACGCGGAGATTGGAGAACGGCTGAACATCTCGGAGGGAGCTGCGAGAACCCGCCTACATCGTGCCCAGGAGAGGGTTAGGCAATATCTGGCCGTGCGGCACGGAGGCCAAGGACATGACAGGACTCAATGATCACCACGATCACCACCAGTTCTTGCCAGAAGAGCTCGACGGCCTGATGGAAGACCTCCGATCGCTCGCAATCGGCGAACATCCGGCGGAGGACGATCTTTTCGCTTACGACGAGGGCGCCCTCCCCACGGTCGGCCGACAGAAGGTGGAGGATCATCTGGCTGTTTGCCATCGTTGTGCCTCCCGTCTTGAGGAGTTTGAGGCAGTTGCTCAGGCTTGGGAAGGTCCAGAGGGGCGCCGGCGGCTAGACGCTTTGCGTGATCGTCTGCGACCACTGCTGCATGGAGCACGAGAGGTTCGGGCTTCATTGGAACCCCCCCTTAGGGATTCTCGTGTGACTGCGCCGCGCGACAGAGACGTTTATAGCGTTCTCGCCGAAGCGGGAGCTATCGAGCGGAAGCGCGATTACGTGCTTCCCTGCGGGCTGCACTCGGACGCTCATATCAACCTGGGAGAAATCTGTCGGTCGGAGGATTTCTTGAGGCCTATAACCGAGGCGGTCAGTGCAGCCCTCGGTGCGGCGAGCTTCGATACTGTGGTCTCAACGGGGTGGGCAATGTCGACTGTCGCCAGACGATTGATCTTGGCGCACCAGATCGGGCGCCGGCGACGGGTGCGACACGTGACAGTTGAGGGATATGAGACGCCTACGTTGCTGAGTGACCTACGGGCAGGCGCGACGGCGGTAGTGCTTCTCGATGTGGTTGTAACGGGCGGCTTATTCTCCCGGGTGACGGCAGAGATCGAGAGGCAGAGAGCGAGGATCGTGAAGGCGATTGCTCTTGTGGATGCCGGATGGGCTCGGGGCGAGACTGCGGTGCCGTGGGAGATCCTGTGCCGGGTTCCTATGGACGTGCGGACACCAGAGGAATGTCAGCGATGCGGCGTCCTTCCACGAGCCGAGTTCAACCCGATTTCCTATAGCATGACGGAGAAGAAGGCAACTCCCAGGAGTCCGTCGGCGTTTCTGGGAGGCGATGCTGCGGCGAGGGAGTTGTGGGAACTCGTGGATAGGGCGGGGGCGTACGAACACCACCGGGTGATCGGCAAGAGACATTACGTCGGGTTTGTTGACACAGTCCAGCTGTTGGGAGACGCGGAGACGGGTCCTTCGATCGTGGACAAGCTCTGTGGGCGGATCGCGGCTCGGAGCGGCATTCCTGATGCTGTCCTGGTGCCGGCGCGCGCACGCGGGTTCCTGGTCGGCAGGCGCCTCGTAGAACGATTTGAGCACACTGTGGGTCCGGGCGGGGTGCGTCTGGTGCCTGCCAGGAAGCTCTCAGGTTACTTCACGGTAGGGTCGGCGGAGCTCGCTCGCCGCCGAGTGCTGGTGGCAGATGTAGCGGCTGGGCAGGGCGAGACGATCGACGAGCTAACGCTGCTCGCGTTGGACGCCGGCGCCGCGTCAGTGGCGGGTGCCGTTGTGCTGAGCCGTCTGAGTGAGAGCTGTGAGAATGCTTTGGACAGCCGGCTAAGTGGCGGGTTTGTCCGTTTGTACTCGCTGCCAATACGACCCATCACTGTCTACGACAAAGGTTGGCAGCGGTGTCCGGTCTGCCGGCGTCGTGAGGAGCTGAGAGAGACCCTTGCTCAGCTACCCTCGGGACCGGCACAGGAACTCGCGAGGCAGCTCGCCGCCGTGACGAGATTCCCTAGATGGAGGAGAAAAGCCGCGACGGCGACCGCACGTCAGATCCCGCTGTTCCGCCAACCGTTCTTCCTGGCAGAGTGTCGGCGTGGTGTGGCAAGCGGGATAGCTCTCCATGCGCTCCATGCTGCCGCTGGTGACGGTATGGCTCCCCTAAGTCTTCCAGAAATCTCTGATGACACGATCCCGCGTGTCAACAGGGTCGCCATGCTCGAGGACTTGCCTGGCGGCGTGCTCGGATGGAGTGGTGAGCCGCTGGAGAATGATTTGATCGGCTATCTAGAAGCGGGGAGCGATTGGAAGGTCTGGGCTGCTACGGCGGACGTGCTCGCGCGGGAGGGATCGACGGTGTGGGTTGGCTACCTGAAGGACGCGATCCGACGAGCGGCCCAACGACAGAGTTGGATGGATGATCGGTTCTGGGCTTCGATGGTCTGTGCGGTGAATCGAGTTGTGCAGCGCAGTCCGGAAGTTCGTAGACAGGTGGAGGCGCAGGTTCGGGAACTGGTGAAGTGCTACGAGGAAACGCCAGCAGCGCCTGGTCTGCAAGCCATGCTGGCTTTGGTGTAGGCTGGTGATGTAGTAGGCCGAGCCGGCTGCCGTGCGGCGCCTGTTGGCCGCCCTCGGGCTCGCCGCGCAACCGCCCCCGGCCCGCCCCGTCACGGCCTCCTGACCCGCCGCCGATTCCGGCGTCCGTCAGCCGCCGCTTCCCTCCCCATCTGCCCGCTGAGCCGCGGAGTTCGGCCTGACGTTTCCGAACGGCCCGGACCCCCGAGGGCGGATCGCGATCGACTACGGGGTCTACGGGATCCCGGAGCTCTTCTTCATCGGGCGGGACGGCCGCATCGCGTCCAAGCACATCGGCCTGATCGGCGCCGCCACGCTCCAGGCGAAGCTCGAGGAGACCCTCCGAGGCGGCGTCGCGCGGGAGGAAGGGCGAGGGGACCGCTACCAGTCTGTGCGCTGACCGCCGCCCTCACCCGAAGTGAAGGACGATCGCGTGGAGCAGCCCCATCACGGCCGCCGCGCCGCCCACGGCCAGGACCATCACCAGATTCACGAGGAGGAGGCGCCGGAAGAGGCGGCCGGGCGGCGCCTCGGGGTGCCGACGCCAGGCCTCCCGCGTCATGGCGGCGGTCACGAAGACCGCGACGAGGATCAGGATGTGCTTCGCGGCCAGCGTGAAGACGTACTCCCTCGCGAAGAAGATGCGGGGGACCTCCCACTGAAGGAGGCTCAGGCCCCGGGGAAACGGCGTGCCGTGCTCCATCTTGGTGAAGCCGGTCGCGACGCCGACGGCGAGGGCGAGCCAGGTCAGGACCACAATCGCCAGCGGGGGCAGGCGCGGGCTGAGGAGCGCGAGGGCGGTGGTGCCGAGCCACACGCCAAACCCCACGAGGTGCCCCCAGCTCTGGAGGAGCAGCATCCATCCCCGCCAGCCGAAGGCGAGCTCGGGCTGGCCGCCCCGGGAGACGCCTCGCGGGAGGTCGCCGGCGATGGCAACCTCGACGTGGGCCTCGCCGACGGACTGCCCCCTGACCGTGACGGTCAGATCCCAGAGCCCGCGGCCCGGAATGCGGACCTCGCCCTGGTAGACGCCCGGCTGCGGCGTCGGGGCGAGCCAGTGGTCCCCGAGGCGCACGGCCGAGCCCCGCTCCCGCTCGAGCCCGGAGACGAACACCTGCGCCCCCGCGACGGGCTGGCGCCCGCTGGGGTCCCGGACTTCGATGACGAGGATGCGGCTGGCCGGCTCCCAGGGGTGCTCCAGGACCGAGAGGAGGCGCACCCGCGGGAACGTCGGCAGCTCATGGCCCAGCGCGGGGAGGGTCGCGCTCGCCAGCACGAGCGCGGCCGCGAGGACCGCCCCGCCGGCGAGGGCCGCGCGCGCGCCGCGCACGACCGGGACAGTCTCGGGCGCCACGCCGCCCGTCAGGCCTTCGCCTGACGGACGTGGCGGAGGAGCCGCTCGACGTGGTCGCCGAACTCGCGGTCGATCCGCCTGGCGCGGATTCGCCCCTCCCGGTCGATCACGACGTAGCCCAGGTCGGCCATCTCCATCCCCTCGCCCTTCATCCCGTACCGGCGGATGACCTGCATCCCGGGGTCCGAGAGCAGGGGGAAGGTCAGGCCGAACTCCCGGACGACCCGACCCGCCTGCTCCGGCGTGTCGATGCTCACGGCGAACACGACGGCGCCCTCCGAGGTCAGGTCACCGAGCCGGGCCTGCAGCTTCACGAGCTGCCGGGTGCACATCCCTCAGGTCCCGACCATGTAGAAGACGAGGAGCAGCGCCAGAACGCCGGGGCATCTCGAGAACCGCTCCTGGCGGTCGGTGCTCCGTGCAGGGGGCATCAGCCGGGACACATCGGGTGACAGACCCGGGGGCGACGGACGGAGCCTGGACCCTCCTCACTTCAGGATCTCGAGAAACTCCTCGGTGCTCATGCCGGCCTGCCGAATGATGGAGGCCAGAACCCCGCGTTTGAGATCGCCGGGGTGAACCGGCACGGTGACGCGCCGCCCGGGCTTATGCGGATGCTTGAAGTAGTGGTGGCTGCCGGTGGTGTGGTGGAGAAAGAAGCCGGCCCGCTCGAGCGCCCGGATGACTTCGCGGGGCCGGAGGGCTGGCAGGCGGGCGGTCATGCCGCCGGGATGACGACCGTGACTCTCTCCCTGATGGGCTCGACGGCCCGATCCCGGGGGATCGGCTCGCCGTCTTTGATGAGGCTCTCGACGTAGCCCCGGATCGCGTCAGTGGCCATGGCGCGGGCTTCTTCGAGAGTCTCACCCTGGGTGACCACGCCTGGCAAGGCCGGGCAGGTCACCACGTAGCCGCCTTCCTCGGCGGGCTCGAACACCACCGTGAAGCTCACCTCGCGCTCACTCACTCGGCCCCTCCCGGTCTGGGTGGTCGGTTCCCCCGAATAGCATACCTCTGTGGCGCAGCGATCAGGCAATGGCTGCGAAACGACAACCCGCCCGACGGCCTGCCGCCGACCGCGGCTTCGTCACGCTGGTGTGCCCGGACGCAGGCGTGCCGCCGGCAACTGGCCGTGTCAGCCCTCGGGCCAGAACGTAGGAGGTGCTAGCGACGTTTCTCGGTCCCGTCCCCGCGCCCCGTACACCCGTGCTCGCGCCTCCGCGCCCACGCCCAGAGGGTAGCGCGCCACTCAGGCGCCCGCCAAGGGCGTCGCGGGCGGAGAGATCGGGGTCGGAGCGCGCCCCTCAGGGTCGGCGGACAGACGGGGACCCCGGCGCCGCGTGGGGGCGTGATCGAGCCCGGGTCAGGCGGCCGGGACGGGCCGCCCCCGGGGGCGGCTCCGCGGCCAGCCCGAGGGCGGTGAGCCCCCGCCGCACCGCGGGCGGCTCCGTCACCGCGCCGAGGATCCGGCGCGCGCCCCCGCAGCGCTCACACCCCAGCACCTGGATCGCGAACACCCGGCGGAGGAGCCGGGCCCAGGGCCACCGGCCCGGGAGCGCGCGCCTGCGTCCGCGCTCGCGCCGGCAGGGGCCGGCTTCGGGATGATCGCCGATCGCCATTGGGCACGCGGGGCGAGGACGCCATGGTCCGCCAGCCACGGCCGGCGCGGCGGGGGCACGAGCGCCGCGAGCCGCTCCAGCCACGCCAACGGCTCGAGGAGCCGCGCGGTGGAGCCGTCGCTCCAGGGGCGTCGGACGTGGGAGAGCCGCGGCCCGCCGGTGCTCTCCGTCAACCGCGCCAGCGCCAGCGGCGGACGCACGAGGGAGCGGACCAGGTGTTCGAGGCGATCGCGCCGACGCGCCGGCACGGCCACGTCCGGCATGCAGGCTGAAGCCCTCGAGCCGCGCACCGCGCGGCCCGGTCGACGTCGCGGCCGCGGCGGAGCGGAGACGACGGAGCGGCTGGCCCGCCCGCGAGCCGAGCGCCACCCGGCCTTGCAGTGAGGCCGCGACGGTCTGGGCAAACCGCGGCTCCTGTGCCACGAACGGGTCGCGCCCCTGGGCCTCCTCCGCCAGCCGGCCGCGGCGCACCAGGAGCCGGCGCACGCGGCGGCGCAGCCGCGTGAGGAGCGCCGCGATGTCGGCATCGCTCGGCGGCGGCAGCGAGCACCGTCTGCTCGGGCTGGCGGCGCTCGTAGGTCGCGCGCGGGCACGAGACCCGGCGCATGGCCCGGCGGGAGAGCACGGGTCATGCCGCGGCGGCGCGCTGGTCCGGAGGCCCGTAGTGACGGGCCGTTGCCCGGACACCACGTCACCCGGCCCCACGCGATCCTGTCAGTGAACGGATACAGGATGACCGTGACGCGATCCGCCAGGAGGGTCACCGTCGGCTCGGCCGACCGATGCTCTCACCCCCACGCCCAACACGCCCCCCGCCACGCGCAGTCCTGACCCCCCACCCCACCCGCGGCAGGTTCGAGGCGACGACCACCATGACTGTCTGACCGGGGTCGTGCGGGTCCATCTGCCAGCCCTCTCCGTCTGCCCGGCCACCCGCACGAGCCCGGGTCCCTTCCTGAAACCGCCCCGTCTGCAGCGCGGGCAGGTCGTGGTGGTGAGCTTCTGGGCCTCCTGGTGCATCCCGTGCCGCGAGGAAGCGCCGCTCCTCGAAGCGGCCTGGCGCGCCCACCGCGAGCGAGATGTGGTCTTCGTCGGCGTGAACGTCCAGGACACGGAGCCTGCGGCGCGCGCGTTCATCGCGGAGTTCGGCCTGACCTTTCCGAACGGCCCGGACCCCCGAGGGCGGATCGCGATCGACTACGGAGTCTACGGGATCCCGGAGCTCTTCCTCATCGGGCGGGACGGCCGCATCGCGTCCAAGCACATCGGCCTGATCGGTGCCGCCACGCTCCAGGCGAAGCTCGAGGAGACCCTCCGAGGCGGCGTCGCGCGGGAGGAAGGGCGAGGGGACCGCTACCAGTCTGTGCGCTGACCGCCGCCCTCACCCGAAGTG
>CAYQDR010000088.1:0-19679 GCA_964416315.1 uncultured bacterium | reverse complement strand
CGAGCGCGTCCCGGCGAGCTGGAGGACGCCGGGATGCGACGGTTATCGGCACGGCGCTACACACGCTGTCGCCAGTACTCCAGCAGGTCCTTCAGCGTCACCTCGAAGGGGATCGTCGGCTCCCACCCCGTCAGGCGCCGGAACTTCGAGCAGTCGCCGAGGAGCAGGAGCACGTCCGACGGCCGCTTCCGCGCCGGGTCGTCGCGGACTTCCACCCGCACCTGCGCGTGGCCGAGCAGGATGTCGAGCACGTTCCGGATCGTGTGGCCGCGGCCCGAGCAGAGGTTGTACACCTCGCCCGGCTCGCCCCGCTCCAGCGCCAGCCAGTAGGCGCGGACCATGTCCCGGACGTCCGTGAAGTCGCGCAGGGCGTCCAGGTTCCCGACCGAGACGACGGGCTCCCGGAGCCCTTTCTCGATCTCCGCGAGCTGGCGCGCGAAGTTCGAGGTGACGAAGACCTCGCCCCGGCGGGGGCCGGTGTGGTTGAAGCCACGGGTCCGCACGGTGTGGAGCCGGTAGCTCTGCCAGTACTGGTACGCGAGCAGGTCCTGGGCGACTTTCGACACCGCGTAGGGCGACAGCGGCCGGAGGGGGTTCTCCTCGCGGATCGGGACCTCCTCCGGCTTGACGAGCCCGTACTCCTCGCTCGAGCCCGCCACGTGGACGCGCGCCCCGAGGTCGAGGTCCCGCGCCGCCTCGAACAGGTTGACCTGGCACATCACGTTCGTCGCCAGGGTTTCGGCCGGGATCAGCCAGGAGCTCGGCACGTAGCTCTGGGCCGCCAGGTGGAAGACGCGCTCCGGCCGGACCCGCGCCAGCATCCGGCGCGTGGCCGCAGCGTCGCGCAGGTCGCACTCCACGAGGCGCAAGCGGCCGCGCAGATGCTCGACGTTGTCCATCCGGCTCCGCCAGCGGTGGGTGCCGTAGACCTCGACATCCCCCCGGCCGACGAGATGGTCCGCCAGGTGGCTCCCGACGAAGCCGGTCACGCCGGTGATCAGGACTCTCATCCGGGGTCTCCTTCGAAGAACGCGCGGATCGTTGCAGTCACCGCGTCGACCTCGGCGTCCTCGAGCTCGGGGAAGCAGGGCAGCGACAGGACCTCCTGCGAGGCTACCCACGCCGCCGGGAAGGCCGCGGCCTCGTACCCCAGCGCCCGGAACGCCGGCTGCCCCGGGATGGGGTGCGGGTAGTGGCACGCGGTGCCGATCCCCGCCGCCCCGAGGTGCTTGGCGAGCGCGTCGCGCCGCGGCGTGCGGATCGTGTACTGGTGGAAGACGTGGCGAGCGCCGGGGGGCTCCGGCGGCAGGCGCACGGGGCACCCGGCGAGCCCGGCCGCGTAGCGGGCCGCGATGCGCCGTCGGGCCTCCGTCCACTCCCCGACGTGGCGGAGCTTCACCCGGAGGATGGCGGCCTGGAGCTCGTCGAGCCGGCTCGTCCAGCCGAGCTCGACGTGGTCGTACTTCTGGGCCTGGCCGTGGTTCCGCAGGCGGCGCACGCGCGCGGCGAGGTCGCCGTCGCCCGTCGTCATGAGCCCGGCGTCGCCGTAGGCGGCGAGCGCCTTCGTCGGGTAGAAGCTGAACGCGGCGGCGCGTCCGAGGCCGCCCACGGGGCGGCCGTCGAGCGTCGCGCCGAAGGCCTGGGCCGCGTCCTCGACCAGGGCGAGCCCCCGCGCCTCCGCCAGCGCCCGGAGCGGCCCCATCGGCGCCGGCAGCCCGAAGAGATGCACGGTGACGATCGCGCGCGTGCGGGGCGTGAGGACCACCGCGGCGGTCTCGGCCGTGAGCGTCAGCGTCATCGGGTCCACGTCGGCGAAGACCGGGCGGGCGCCGAGCTGGAGCACCGCGGTCGCCGAGGCGACGAACGAGAACGCGGGGGTGACGACCTCGTCGCCGGTGCCGATTCCCAGGGCCGCCAGCGTGAGCTTGAGCGCGTCGGAGCCCGTCCCGAGCCCGACCGCGTGCGGGACGCCGACGGCAGCGGCGCACGCCGTCTCGAGCGCCTCGCCCTCGGGGCCGAGGATGAACTGGCCACGCCGCAGCACCCGCCGGAGCGCCGCCTCGATCTCCGGCTCGATGCGGGCGTACTGGCGCGTGAGGTCGAACTGCGGGACCCTCATTGCGCGCCGAAGACCCGCCCGAACCCGTAGTGGCCGAGCTCCAGGAGGTTGATGGTGATGTGGAACTCGTCCTCGTTGGTCCGGTCCACGAGCGCCACCGTGACGGCCCAGCACTGCTCGCGGAAGTCCACCTCCAGCCGATTCTCGATGACGGTCCCGGTCTCCACGTCGTAGTTGGTCGAGAACCGCGCGCCCCACCGCTGGCCAAGCTTGGCCCGGATCGTGCCCTGGATGAACCGGAGTTCGCCGTCCCGCCCGTGCCGCGTGCCGAACGTCACGCCCCAGTCCGCCGCGTCGTAGGCGAGGTCGGTCGTGGCGCTCGTGAGCTGCCACTCGTAGGGATCGACGGAGGCGGTCCCGCGGAACCGCACGCCGAAGAGCGGCTCGAAGATGAGGTCGGTCTGGATGCTGGACAGCCGGTTGACCTTGGTGGCCGTGGGCGCCGGGGTCGGGACCGGCTCGGTACCCGGCGCGGGCTCGGGAGGCGCGAGGATTCCGACGGGCTCGGTGGAGCCGACGGTGCGCGGCTCCGTGAGACTCCAGGTCTGGCTGAGCGTCAGGCGCAGCAGTTCCCAGACTCGACCCGGCCGATCATCCGTCCCCACCGCCCGCCCCTTGACGCGGTTCGTCAGCGAGTACGTCAGCGAATTCGTGGGGAAGATCCGGTCGATGCCGTCGAACTGCGGGAGGCTCGTCTGGCTGTCCTGGGAGACGTAGTTGTAGCTCACCCGCGGCTCGACGAGGTGCTGGAGGCGCTGGATGCCGAGCAGGCCGTCCAGCTCGAAGACCCGGTAGGCGCGCGCCTCGAGGTCCATCCCGGCCTCGAGGAGGGTCCGGTCGTGCAGCTCGCTCTCGGTGTCCTCGACGACGAAGCCGCTGTCGACCTTCGTGCCGACGACCGTGGTATCGTACACGGTCTCGCGGAAGCCGACCCGCGGCGTCAGCGTGAAGAGGCCGTCCGGCGAGACCGGGTAGGAGAGCCGCGGGTGGAGGTCGAGCCGCTGGCCCTCGGAGCCGACGTCCCGGACGAAGTTCACGTACGAGCTCTCGAACTCATAGAGGAGTCCCGGCAGCCAGGGGATCGGCTGCTGGAACGCGTTGAGCCGGATCTCGGGGAGCCGCAGGAGCTCGATGGCCGCGGGAGTCGTCAGGTCCTCGTACGTAAAGAGGCGGGCCACGAGGTTCCACTTCTCCCAGCGCTGGGTCAGCGTCAGGTTGGACTCGAGCCGCTGGCGGCTGCGCTCGTCGAGGGTGTTCCCGAACTCGCTGAAGTACTGGTCGTCGCTGACCAGCGCGACATCGGCCTTGAGCGTGAGCCGGGGGGTGATCTGCTCCTCGTGCCGGAACCCGATGACCCAGCGCTCCCGGTCCTGCTCGGTGTCCTGGAGCCAGAACCCCTCGAGCTCGCCGCGGGAGCCTTCCGTGCGGACGTAGCGGTAGGCGCCGCCCAGCCCGAACCCCCGCTTCTCGTACCAGGTCGGGACCACCAGGAGGTCCTGGCTGTCGCTGATGGCCCAGAAGAACGGCTGCCGGACCGTGAACCCCTTGGTGTTGCTCGAGCCGAAGGTGGGGGTCAGGAAGCCCGTGTGGCGGTCCTTCCTGAGGTTCGCCGCGAAGACGGGGATGAACGGGACGAGCGGGAGCTTCCAGACCCAGAACGAGGCGTTCGTCCCCCAGATCCAGTCATCGAGGTACGCGGTCGCCTGGCCCCAGCGGACGTGCCACGCGGGCGTCTCGGCCTCGCACGTGGTGAACCACCCGCCCGTGAGGCGGTAGGCCTTCTCGCCGAAGCGCTCCATGCGGTCCCCGCGGAAAAAGAAGTGGGGCTCGGCGAACCCCTCGGCCCGGTAGATGATGCCCGTCCCGGTCCGGAAGTTGTACTCGAGCCGCTCGCCGAGGAGCCGGTCCCGCCCGTCGAAGAAGGCGACGCGGCCGACGGCCACGGCCTCGCCGGTCTCGGTGTTGACCTCGACCCGGTCGGCTTCGAGCCGCGTGTCCCCCTGCTCGACCTCGACGCGCCCCTCGGCGATTAGGAGCCGCTCGCGCTCCAGGTGCTCGATGCGGTCCGCGAAGACGGTGACGGGGGTCTCGGCGTCGAGGGTGACCTCCCGGCGCTCCTGCGCGAGCGCGAGGCCAGGGGCGATGAGCATCCAGCCGAGCACGACCCAGCCCAGGTGGATCCGGGGCACGAACCTCCCCCTAAGTATGTGCGGCGCTTCACCATAACACGCGGATCGCGGGCCGGCAACGGGACGGGGGCCCCAGCCAGATCTCACTCGGGCGCGCCGGGCTCGGAACGTGTACCACGCATGACCGCGCGCGTCTGCAGAACCCGGACAGCGTTGCTGAACTCGGAGGTTTTTCTCCGCCCCTCCGCGCGCTCTGTACACGGCACCCGCGGGGCTGCCTCTCGTCAAGGCTTGGCGGTCAACACGTTCTCCCGGCGAGTGAGCAGCACGCCGTTCCTGGCCTGCGTGATCACCTCGCGCGCACCATGCCGATCCCCGGCAGATAATGGCGCTCCGCCGACAGGTCGAGCCGCGGCGAGGGCTGCTCCATCAACACCACATACCCCGGCGCCTCCCCGGCGGGACCCTTGATCGGGACCCGCCCCCACATCCGCCACCGCTGAGTGTACGACTTGTCCTCCGGCTCGAAGGACCACTCCCGAGGCGTCTTGAACGGCCACGGCCAGATGGGATGGGGCGGGTTGAAGACACTCTCGTCGCCACCGCTCCGGATCTTGGCGATGACCAGCCCGGCGTCGGTCAGCCGCCACCATTCCTCCTCCACCAGCTCGTTGTTGCGACGGTTCTCGACGTGGGTCCCGACGCTGTCCGCTTTCGTCGCCATCCTGGTCGTGGATGCCCTGAGTTTCCCGTCGGCATCGAGCTTCATGCCCTCCGGTAACCTCGGCCGGATGTTCCGCCCGAACTCCTGGGTGAAGGCGTAGCGCCACGCTGTCCCCGGGTTCAGCGGGAGCAGGGCGTTCGGCTCCGTGACTTCGGGCGCGGCGATCGGCGCGATGCTGAACTCGGCGGATTTCCAAGGCTTGCCACCGGCGGTGATCTCGAGTCGGTACTTTCCTGTCGGAAGTCCCTCGGGATGGTTCACGCGCACTGCAGCCCGGTCCTTGCCCCTCAGATCCATGTCGATCTTCTTGATCACGGAATTCGGCCGCGTGCCGCGAACATCCACCGCCATCCATGTCGCGGTCATGGTCGGATGGGCCTCGCCGCTTCCGAGGCGAACGACCGCGGTGATCTCCTTCGTCGTCCCGGCGGGAAAGACCTTCGTCGGATAGACGGAAGAGTAATCCGCTGCCTCGGCGAGGCAGGTCTCGAGAGAAGCTCCGGGCCTGGGTTGGGCCCCAGCCGGACCGGCCACGCCGAGGATCAGCACCCACAGCCACGCGCGTTTCATTGGCGCTCTCTCCTTCCGGGATCTCCCACCTGACGTGAGGGTAGCCGAGGCGAGGACAGACGCACAAGGGGTCAGGGAGACAGACCGGGGCCCGCGCCGACGGACTCGCGTGCGTGGGAGGGCGAGGGGCCGCTCACGGCGGGGTCACGAGCACCGCGCGCGATCGGCCGCGCGCGCGCCTCACTTCGCCCCGGGCTCGGCGGCGAAGAGGTCCCCGGTCGGCGGCCGGCCGAGGGCCTCGGGGTACGCAGCCGCCGCGAGCCCGAGGAGCCGCTTGAGGTCGAGCGCGTTCTGGGTCGGGTAGTCCAGGTTGTTGTTGTTGAACTTGACCGCGACCCGCCGCGCGTGGCCGCCGAACGCGCGGGCGCGGCGCGTGATCGCCTGGAGCTCCTCGGGACCGTAGAGGTAGTCGTACTTCTCGGCGACGGTCGGTTCCTTGCCCGCGAGCTGGGCGAGCCAGCCCCGGACGTTCTGGCCGTGGAGGCGGAAGACGACCCAGCCGGGGACGGTCGCCGCGGGGATGAACGGTTGCCAGGGGGCGTCCACGCAGACGAAGATGAGCCCCTGGTCGGCCAGGAAGCGCAGCAGCTCGTCCGTGCGCTCGGGGACCCAGCTCGCGTTGCGGAACTCGACGGCGACGGCCCAGCCGGGCAGTCGGCGCGGGAGCGAGGCGAGGTAGTCGAGCGTCGTGTCGTTGTACCGGACCCACGGGGCGAGCTGGAAGAGGACGTAGCCGAGCTTCCCCGCGTCGGCGAGCGGGGCCAGGCCCTCGCGGAAGAGCTCGAAGCAGCGGTCGAGGGCCTCGGCGGGGAAGCGGTCGCGGTCCACCTCGCCCCGCCGCGTGAGCGGCACGTCCTCGGGGAGCATCGCCTGGAGGTCCGCCGGCAGCGTGTCGGCCCGCGGGTGGTGGCCGGTCATCAGGCTGTAGGCCTTGACCTGGAAGAGGAACCCCGGGGGTGTGCGCTGGACCCAGAGGGTCGCGGTCCGGGGCGCGGGCAAGGCGTAGTAGGTCGCGTTCACCTCGACGCAGTCGAAGAAGCGCGCGTACCAGCGGAGGCGCCCCTCGGCGGACATGGAGGGACGCGGGTAGAAGCGCCCGGAGGCGATCAGCGAGCGGTCGAGCCAGGACGCGCACCCGACCCGGTACTCCGTGGGCCCGGGCGCCGCGGGGGCGAGGATGAGCGGGGTGTCGGGGTCGGGAAACGCGGGCACGGAGCGGGAGCGGGGAGCTACGCGATCCCCCGGGCCTGGAGCCAGCGGAGCGCGTCCGCGACCAGGAAGAGCGAGCCCGCGACGCAGACGAGGTCCGCGGCCGGGTCGGCGAGGGCGAGCTCCAGCGCCCCCGCCGCGTCGGGTGCGCAGCGCGTCTCCGCCTCGACCGGCGGCAGCGCGGCCCGGAGCTCCTCCGGCGGGGTCGCCCGCGGATTCGCGGCTGCCGTGAGGACGACGCGCCGCGCCAGTGGGACCAGCGCCTTCAGGACCCCCGCGCGGTCCTTGTCGGCCGAGATCCCGAGGACGAGCGTGAGACGCCCACCCGGGAAGAGCCGGGAGAGCGACTCGGCGAGCGCTGTCGCCCCGGCGGGGTTGTGGGCGCCGTCGAGGACGATCGTCGGCCGGCCCGGCACCCCCTCGATCACCTGAAAGCGCCCGGGCCAGCGCACGGCCGCGCAGCCTGCGCGGGCGGCCGGCTCGGGCACGGCGACATCCGTCGCCTGGGCGAACGCCCGGACCGCCCCGACGGCGAGCGCCGCGTTCGCGGGCTGGTAGAGGCCGGGGAGCGCCACCGCGAGGTCTTTCACGACCCAGCCGGGCCCGTGCAGCGAGAGCCGGTGGCCGCGCAGGTCCGAGCCGAGCACCTCGACGACGAGGTCGCGCCCTTCGACGACGAGCGGCACGCCGCTCGCGCGGCAGTGGGCCTCGATCACGGCCATCGCCTCGGGCGCCTGCGCGGCGGAGAGCGCCACGCCGCCCCGGATGATCGCGGCCTTCTCGGCGGCGATCTCCGCGAGGCGGCTCCCCAGGTACTCCTGGTGGTCGTGCGCGATGCGGCTCAGGACCGAGACGAGCGGCGTGCCCACGTTCGTCGCGTCCCACCGGCCGCCCAGCCCGACCTCGACGACCGCTGCCTCCACGCCCGCGTCGCGGAAGGCGGCCAGCGCGACGGCGGTCATCGCCTCGAAGAAGGTGACGCCGCCCTCGAGCCGGGGCCCGAGGCGCGCGGCCTGGCGCGCGAGCTCGTCGGGCGGGATCGCGGCGCCCCCGATCCGAATGCGCTCGCGGAGGTCGAGGAGGTGCGGCGAGGTGTAGAGGCCCGTGCGGAGCCCGGCCGCGCGCAGGATCGCCTCCGCCATGGCGCACACCGAGCCCTTGCCGTTGGTTCCGCCGACGTGCAGGATGCGCAGCGCGGTCTCGGGGTGGCCGAGGTCCGCGAGGAGCGCCTGGATCCGCTCGAGGCCCGGCCGCATGCCGGCGCGCTCGAAGGGCTGGAGGGCGAGGAGGCGCCCGACGGCGGCGTCGGGCCTCATGGCACCGGGGCTTCGGCCGTCTCGGCGAAGAAGGCGAGCAGGCGCCGCAGGGTCTCCCGCAGCTCCTTCCGCTCGACCACGAGGTCGATCATGCCGTGCTCGAGGAGGAACTCCGCGCGCTGGAACCCCTCGGGCAGGGGCTGCCGGATCGTCTCCTGGATCACCCGTGGTCCCGCGAACCCGATGAGCGCCTTGGGCTCCGCGAGGATCACGTCGCCGAGCATGGCGAAGGAGGCCGTCACCCCGCCGGTCGTCGGGTCGGCGAGCAGGGCGAAGTAGGGCACGCGCTCCTCGACGAGGCGCCGGAGCGCCGCCGAGGTCTTCGCCATCTGCATGAGCGAGAGCACGCCCTCCTGCATCCGCGCCCCGCCGGAGCACGTGACGATCAAGAGCGGCGTGCGCTTGCGCGCGGCCAGCTCGATGGCGCGGGTGATCTTCTCCCCGACCACCGATGCCATGCTCCCGCCCATGAACGCGAACTCGAAGACGCAGATCACCACCGGGAACCCGCCGATCCGGCCCAGCCCCGAGATGACCGCGTCCTCGGTCCCGAGCTTCTCCCGCGCGGCCCGCAGCCGGTCCCGGTAGCGCCCGCGGTTGTCCTTGAAGCCGAGCGGGTCCTGTGAGCGGAGGCCGGCGTCCCGCTCCTCGAAGGAGCCCGGGTCGAGGAGGAGGGCGAGGCGCTCCCGCGCGGGGAGCCGGAACGGCGTGCCGCAGCGCGGGCAGGTCCTGGCGAGCTTCTCGACGTCCGCGCGGTAGACGATCTCCCGGCAGGCGTCGCACTTGACCCAGAGCCCCTCCTTGATGACGACCTTCTTGTCCTTCTTGCCGAACAGCCAGGCCATACGGGAATTCTACTCCCGCGCCGCCGCGGCCGGCCTGGCACCGTTCCGGGTCGCGGCCTTCAGGGCCGCGATGAAGTCGCCGACTTTGCGCACCAGCGCCGGATCGCCGTGCAGCGCCTCGATCTGGCGCACGATCGCGCTCCCCACGATCGCCCCGTCCGCGTGGCGGACGACCTCGGCGACGTGCGCCGGAGTCGAGATGCCGAAGCCGACGCAGATCGGCTTCGTCGTCACCGCCCGGAGATCGCGGATCAGCCGGACGAGGTTCGGGGGGAGCTCGGCCCGCTCCCCCGTGATCCCCGTGAGCGCGACGAGGTAGATGAAGCCGCGGCTCTCGCGCGCGATCCGGCGGAGCCGGGCGGGCCCGCTCGTCGGTGCCGCGAGCTGGACGAGGTCGAGCCCGGCCGAGGCCGCCGCGCGGGCGAGGGGCCGGCTCTCCTCCAGGGGCACGTCGGGAACGATGAGCCCCGCGAACCCGGCCCGCGCGAGGTCGCGGGTCGCGGCGTCGAGCCCGTAGCGGTGGAGCGGGTTCAGGTAGGTCATGAGGACGAGCGGCGGCGCCACCTGGCCCCGCAGCGGCGCGACGACCGCGAGGAGCTTGGCGAGGCTCGCCCCGCCGGCGAGCGCCCGCTCGCCGGCGCGCTGGATCGTCGGGCCGTCGGCCAGCGGGTCCGAGAACGGGAGGCCGAGCTCGATCAGGTCCGCGCCGCGCGCCGCCGCCTCCTCGACGAGCTGCCGGGTGCCCTCGAGGCTCGGGTCCCCGGCCGTGAAGTACGGGATGAGGGCGCGCTGGCCCTCGGCCCGGAGCCGGGCGAAGGTGGCCTCAATGCGCCCCAAGGTCATCTCCCAACAGCCGCCGCGCCGCGTCCACGTCCTTGTCGCCGCGGCCGGAGAGCCCGATGACCATGCGGGCCCGCCGCGGGAGACTCCCCGCGAGGCGCGTCGCGTACGCGACGGCGTGCGCCGACTCGAGCGCGGGGATGAGCCCCTCGAGCCGGGCGAGGAGGGCGAACGCCTCGAGCGCCTCCTTGTCGGTGACGGCCGCGTACTCGGCCCGGCCCGTCTCCTTGAGCCACGCGTGCTCGGGCCCGACGCCCGGGTAGTCGAGGCCGGCCGAGACCGAGTGGGCGGGGCGCACCTGGCCGTCCTCGTCCTGGAGCAGGTACGAGCGGCTCCCGTGCAGGATCCCGGGGCTCCCGGCCGTGAGCGGGGCGGCGTGGCGCCCGCTCTCGAGGCCCTCGCCGGCCGCTTCCACGCCGACCAGGCGGACGCGCGGGTCGTCGACGAAGGCGTGGAAGAGCCCGAGGGCGTTCGAGCCGCCGCCGACGCAGGCGACCAGGACGTCGGGCGGGCCGCCCGGGAGCTGGCGGCGGACCTCGCGGCCGATGACCGACTGGAGGTCGCGGACCATCATCGGGTACGGGTGCGGCCCCGCCGTCGAGCCGATGCAGTAGTACGTCGTCAGGACGTTCGTGACCCAGTCGCGCAGGGCCTCGTTCATCGCGTCCTTGAGCGTGCGGCTCCCCGACCGCACCGGGATGACGCGCGCCCCGAGGAGCTCCATCCGGAAGACGTTGAGCGCCTGGCGCCCCATGTCCTCCTCGCCCATGTACACCTCGCACGCGAGGCCGAGGAGCGCCGCGACCGTCGCGGTGGCGACGCCGTGCTGGCCCGCCCCCGTCTCGGCGATGATCCGCGGCTTGCCCATGCGGACCGCGAGCAGGCCCTGGCCGAGCGTGTTGTTGATCTTGTGGGCGCCGGTGTGGCAGAGGTCCTCGCGCTTGAGGTAGATCTGCGCCCCGCCGGCATGCTCGGTGAGCCGGGCGGCGAAGGTGAGGGGGGTCGGGCGCCCCACGTAGCGCCGCCCGAGGTCGTCGAGCTGCCGGCGGAAGGCCGGGTCGCGGCGCGCGGCCCGGTAGGCCGCCTCCAGCTCGAGGAGGGGCGTCATGAGCGTCTCCGGGACGTAGCGCCCGCCGAAGGGGCCGAAGTGTCCGCTCCGGTCGGGGAGCCGCGAACGCTTACCCACCGCCGCCCTCCGCCGCGAGGGCGTCCGCGACCGCGCGCGCCGCGCGGAGGAAGCGGCGCACCCTGTCCGGGTCCTTCCGCCCGGGCGCCGCCTCGACGCCGGAGTTCACGTCCACGCCGTAGGGGCGGGCCACGCGGATC
The DNA here is from genome assembly GCA_964416315.1 of uncultured bacterium. Classification (GTDB taxonomy): domain Bacteria; phylum Methylomirabilota; class Methylomirabilia; order Rokubacteriales; family DASRDR01; genus CAYQDR01. Next base: position 8,601 of record CAYQDR010000088.1, on the reverse strand, counting down.
GCCTCGGCCACGCTCTCGGGGGTGAGTCCGCCCGAGAGCACGATGCGGGCGCGCCGCGCGGCTTCGCGCGCGAGGGTCCAGGAGATCGGCGGCCGGGCCTCGCCCTCGCTCCACCGGGCCGGGCTGTCGAGGAGGAAGGCAGCCGGCTTGTAGCGGTCGAGGAGGTCGAGGTCGGCTGCCGCGGCGACCTTGACGGTCTTGAGGACCGGCAGTCCGAGGCTCGCCACCACCTCCGGCGACTCCTGGCCGTGGAGCTGCGCGGCGGCGAGGCCGCACTCGCGGGCGACCGTCCGGACGTGCGCCGGCGGGTGGTCCCAGAAGACGCCGACCGCCGTGACGAACGGCGGGAGCGCGGCGACAATCGCCGCCGCGGCGGCCGGCGTCACGTAGCGCGGCGTCCCCTCGACGAAGATCAGGCCGAGGGCGTCGGCGCCCGCCTCGGCCGCGAGGAGGGCGTCGTCGAGGTTCGTGATCCCGCAGATCTTGACCCGGACCATGTCAAGCCTCCCTCGCCCTTTCAGGGAGAGGGTCGGGGTGAGGGTGAAGCGGGCGCATCGGCCCCCTCACCTTAACCCTCTCCCCCGGCGGGGGAGAGGGAATCCGGCTGGCCGAGCAGCTCCCGCACCTTGGCCGCCGGGTCCCCGCTGCGCGAGAGGGCCTCGCCGACCAGCACGGCGTGGACGCCGGCCGCCGCGACGCGGAGGACGTCGGCGCGGGTGGCGATCCCGCTCTCCGAGACCAGGCGCGCCCCCGAGGGGGCGCGCGGCGCCAGGCGCTCGGTGGTGGCGAGGTCGGCCCGGAAGGTCTTGAGGTCGCGGTTGTTGATCCCGATGAGGCCGGCGCCGAGCCGGGCCGCGCGCTCCAGCTCTCCCTCGTCGTGGACCTCGACGAGCGTCGAGAGGCCGAGCCCCTTCGCCGCCTGGTGGAGGTCGGCGAGCCGCGCGGGCTCGAGGATGCCCACGATCAGGAGGACCGCGTCGGCCCCGTGGGCGCGCGCCTCCCAGAGCTGGTACTCGTCCACGAGGAAATCCTTCTGGAGCAGCGGACAGTCCACGGTCCCCCGGACGGCGGCGAGGTCGGCCAGGCTTCCCTGGAAGTGCGGGTCGGTGAGGACGGACAGGGCCGCCGCGCCGGCGGCGACGTACTCGGGCGCGCGGGGGATCGGATCGAACCCCCGGGCGAGGACCCCGGCCACCGGCGAGGCGCGCTTCAGCTCGGCGAGGAGCCGGACGCGCCCCGGCGCGCGCGGCGTCAGGGCGGCGGCCAGGTCCCGCGGCGGCGGGAGCGGCGCGACGCGCGCCTCGAGCGCGGACCGGGGGACGGCCGCCCGGCGGGCCGTGAGGGCGACGTGCGTGGCGCCGACGATCTCATCGAGCAACCCCACGACACTCTTCGGAGGGGGGCTACGCCCCCCTCCGACGGCCCTTCCGGCAAAGCCGGGCCGTTCGCCCTCCGGCGAACGGCCCGGGCCTGCCTCCCCCCGGGGAAGCCTTGAGCGCGCGCTGCCCAGGCCGTGGTCCGCCACCGACCCGTCGCGACATAGCGATCCAGAGCCTAGTAGTCGCCCCGGGCGGCGCCGTGTCCGGGCAGCTCGAGGGTGACCCGGCGGAGCTGCTCGAGGACGTACTCCCGCGCGGTGCGCGGCGGCGGGAGGTCGCGGGCGAGCCGGCCGCCCTTGATCAGGGGCTTGAGGAGGCTCTCGTACTCGCCTCCGCACGGGCACCGGCTCCGCGGCCGGTGGGCCGGGACGACAGCGGTCTGCCAGCAGGCGCGGCAGCGGTAGACAAGCTTGGACCCCGAGCGCTTCCCGCGCTTGGCCATCGGCTGGCCGTCGATCTCCATGATGTCGAGGGCGAAGTTCAGGACGGGGGCGTTGGCGATCGCGGTCCCCACCCCGTAGGCGTCCACGAGCGGGTTGAGCCGCGCCATCTCGTACTCGTCGATGCCGCCCGAGGCGATCAGCTTGACGTGGTCGAAGCCGCGGTAGTCGAGCTCCCAGCGCACCTCCTCGAGGATCCGGTAGAAGTCCCCGCGCCGGGAGGAGGGCGTGTCGAGGCGGACGGCGTAGAGGTCCCTGCCGAGGGCTTCGGCCACCCGGATCGCCTCGAACTTCTCGTCCTGGAGCGTGTCGATGAGCGCCACGCGCCGGACCTTCGGGTCCACGACCTCGTGGAACGCCCGGAGGGCCTCGACCGTGTCGCCGCACATGAGGACGAGCGCGTGCGGGATCGTGCCCATCGGGTCCGCCTCGATCAGCTCCGCCGCCTTCGTCACGGCCACCCCGTCGCACCCGCCGACGAAGGCATTGCGCTCGATCATGGGCGCGAGCCCCGGGTGCATCCGGCGCGCCCCGAAGCTGATCACCTGGCGCTCGCCCGCCGCCTTCTTGCAGCGGGCGGCCTTGGTCGCGATCCCCGAGGCCTGGCAGAGGAGCCCGAGGAGGGCGGTCTCGTACTCGGCCCACTCGACGTAGACGCCCTCGATCGTGAGGACCGGCTGGTAGGGGCCGAACACGGTCCCCTCGTCCATCGCGGTGACGTCCACCGGGAGCCCGGCCAGCAGGTGGGCCACCTCCTCGATGCCGGCCAGGATCCCCCAGGTCCAGTCCGCGGGGAGGCTCTTCAGCCGCACCTCGGCCTTCGCGCGCTTGCGGATCCCGCGGGCCCGGAGGATCTGGACCGTCCGGTTGAAGTAGACGTCGACGACCCGCCCCGCCTTGATCTCCTCCTGGCTGGCGAGGTGGAACGGGGGCCGGTCGGGGGCGGACTTGTCTGCCACGCTCAGCCTTCCCGCCGGGGCTGACGCCCGGGGAGCGCGCGCGGGGGCGCCCAGTCTCCGCCCGCCTCCCGGGGGACGGTGCGCCCCGTGAGAAGGAAGCGATGGGAGACGGTGGCGAACAGGCTCACTGGAGTCTCGCCGCGCCCGCGGGTGGAAAAGTAGCCCCGATTCTCGCAGAAGCCCCCGCGCAAGTCAAGGAAACGGCCGAGATGACTCGCGTTCCCCCCCCTCCCGTCCGGGGCGGGGAGACGGGGCTACATCACGGTCCGCAGGTAGGCGCGGAAGGGCTCGGCGAGGTCGGGCCGCGTGAGCGCCATCTCGACCGTCGCCTTGAGGAACCCGAGCTTGTCGCCGGTGTCGAACCGCCGCCCGCTGAAGCGCACCGCGTAGAGCGGGCGCCGCTCGCGGAGCCGCCGGAGCGCGTCCGTGAGCTGGATCTCCCCGCGGTGGTCGGGCGGGGTCTCGGCCAGGATCGGGAAGAGGTCGGGCGTCAGCACGTAGCGCCCGATGATCGCGAGGTCCGATGGTGCCGCCTCGGGCGCCGGCTTCTCGACCAGGTCCTCGACCAGGTAGACGGAGTCGCCGACCGCGCTGCCGCGGATGACGCCGTAGCGCGAGAGCTCCCCGCGCGGCACCTGCTCGACCGCGAGGACCGGATGGCCCTGGGCCTCGTAGACCGCGAGGAGCTGGGCGATGCAGGGTGGATCGGACACCACGATGTCGTCGCCGAGGAAGACCGCGAACGGCTCCTCGCCGACGATCGGGCGGGCGCACAGGATCGCGTGGCCGAGCCCGAGGGGCTCCTTCTGCCGGATGTAGGAGACGGTGGCGAGGTCGGAGATGGTCTTGATCTGGGCCAGCTCTTCCCACTTCCCCCGCTCCTGGAGGTAGAACTCGAGCTCGACGGCGGCGTCGAAGTGGTCCTCGATCGCCCGCTTGCCGCGGCCCGTGATGATGATCAGACGGTCGAGCCCGGCCGCCACCGCCTCCTCGACCACGTACTGGATCATCGGCTTGTCGACCAGCGGCAGCATCTCCTTCGGCTGGGCCTTGGTCGCGGGCAAGAAGCGCGTCCCGAGGCCGGCGGCAGGGAAGACGGCGGTGCGCACCCTCATGCGGCGGACTCCTTCCGGTTCGTGGCGGCGAAGGGCGCGCGGTCGGTCGCGACGTGGACGACGCGCTGCGGGAACGGGATCCGGATGCCGGCGGCCTCGAGCCCCTCCTTGACACGCCGCCGGAGCTCCAGCTCGAGGGGTCCCTTCTGGGTGGCCTCGACCCGCGCGTGGAGGCGCAGGACGACGTCGGACTCGCCGAAGCGCAGGATCCCCTCGGCCACGGGCGGCTCGAGCACCGGCGCCGGGTGGGCGTCGCGGAAGGCGCGGCCCACGGCCTCGAGGGCCTCGAGCGCCCGGGTCACGTCCTGGTCGTACCCGACGCCGACCTCGACCACGGCGCGACCCCAGCCGGCCGTGTGGTGGCCGAACGCCGTCAGCTCGCCGTTCGGGACGATTCGGAGCTCGCCGGTGAACTTGCGGATCTTCGTGACCCGGAGCCCGACCGCCTCGACGACCCCGACGTGCGGCCCGACCTCGACGACGTCCCCGACCGCGACCAGGTTCTCGAAGAGGATGAAGAACCCGGTGATCACGTCCCGGATCACGCTCTGCGCGCCGAGGCCGACGGCGAGCCCGACCACGCCGGCGGAGACGATCACCGCCCGCACGTCGATGCCGAGCTCCTGCAGGACCACGACCCCGACGATGAACGCGACCAGGTAGCGCGCCACGCTGGACAGGAGCGGGCCGAGGGTCCGCGCCCGCTGGACCCGGGCGCCGTAGTCGGTGGCGCCCTCGAGCGGACGGAGCATCCGGCGGATCAGCCCCGTGACGATCCGGTATGCCGCCCAGCCGAGCACGATCGCGCCGGCGATGGTCGCCATCCGCGCGAACGCGGAGGAGGCCCCTTCGCCGAGCGCGAAGGCCTGCGCGGTGAGCCGGCCGAGCTGGTCGAGGAGCGAGGCCACGCGTCAACCCTCCCGGGAGGGCCTCACGTCCGGCGCCCCCGACCCGCGGGCTCGCTGCCGGAGCCGCCGGATCTCGCGGACGGCCTCCAGGGTGATCAAGTACGTGGCGGTGCCGAGGGCGAGGCCGACGACCGTGGTGCCCACGAAGAGCGGCAGGGAGGCCTCGAACATCATGCGCCAGAGCATCTCCCAGAGGTGGCCCGCGTGCTCGCGGGGGCTCGAGCGGAGGTACGCCGCGGCGGCCTCGGTGAGGGTTCCGAGCCCGGACGAGGAGATGTTGCCGCTCAGGATCGCTTCGCCGAGCTTGAGGCAGAACCCGTAGACGAACGGCGCGAACCACGGCAGGTTGATCCAGGCGCCGGTGACGGTCGCCGCCTTGTTGAGCCGAAAGACGAACGCCGCGGCCAGGGCGAGCAGGGTGTGGAGCCCGTAGAACGGGGTGAAGCCGATGAACACCCCGACCGCCATCCCCCTCGCGAGCCGGACCGGCTCCTCGTCGAGGTGGAGCACGTCGGTCACGTGTTCTCGGAACCGGCGCCAGGAGAAGAGCACGGAGTGAGGGGTCCCCGCTGGGCGCCTTACGAGGGCGACTGGCGCTCCGGGGGCGCCTCCGCGATCGTGACGGGCACGGAGAGCTCCTTGCCCTTGCGCAGGACGCGGAGCGTGACCTGGCGGTCCGCGGGCGCGTCGAGGACCAGGCGCTGCAAGTGCTGGAGGTCCTCCACCAGGATGTCGCCGAAGCGGAGGATGACGTCGCTCGGCAGGAGGCCGGCCTTCTCCGCCGGACCGCCCGACAGCACGCGCGCGACCAGTGCGCCCTTGTCGCCGGGGGCGCCGAGCGCCTGGGCGAGCTCGCGGGTGAGCGGCTCGAGCGACACGCCGAGCCAGCCGCGCGCGACGCGCCCCTTCGCGACGATCGCGCTCGCGACGTTCCGGGCGACGTTGATCGGGATCGCGAAGCCGATCCCCTGGCCGGTCGAGACGATCGCGGTGTTGATGCCGATGACCTCGCCCCGGAAGTTCAGCAGCGGTCCCCCGGAGTTCCCGGGGTTGATCGACGCGTCGGTCTGGATGAAGTTCTCGTAGGGAACGATTCCGACCTCGGAGCGGCCGGTGGCGCTGATGACGCCGACGGTCACCGTCTGCTCGAGGCCGAACGGGCTCCCGATCGCGATCGCCCACTCCCCCACCTGGAGGCGGTCGGAGTCGCCGAGCGGCGCCGCCCGGGCCGCCTCCGTGGTCGGGATCCGGAGGACGGCGAGGTCCGTCTTCGGGTCCAGGCCGACGACCTTCCCGCGCAACTCCGTCTTGTTGTGGAGCCGCACGCTGATCTCGTCGGCGCCCTTGATGACGTGGAGGTTGGTCAGGATGTGGCCCTGGTCGTCGATGATGACGCCGGAGCCCACGCCCGCCCGCTCGCGCTCCCCCGGCGGCATCTGGCCGAAGTACCGGTCGTAGAAGTCCTTGAAGCTCGGGTTGCCGGAGAAGGGCTCGGTGCCGGGGGGGCGCTGCCGCCGGAGGAAGTGCGAGGTGGCGATGTTCACGACCGCCGGCCGCACGCGGTCCGCGACGCGCACGAAGGCCTGCTGCATCTCCTCCGGGGTTGCCGCCGCGGGGCCCGATCGCGCGGGAGCCGTGGTGCCGGGGGTTCGCAGCCCGGCCAGGTAGAGCCCCAGCCCCAGACCGAGCCCGGCCGCGAAGGCCACGAGCACCCCCGCTCCCAACCTGGCGAAAAACCGCGTCATTTGCCCTCCCTGGCCAGAATAACTTGACTTCCCCGGGCCCGCCGCTCAGGATTCGAGGCGGAACCCATCATGTTCACCCTGGGCCGTCGCTACGCCCACGTGCCGCTGGGCGCGCTGCTCCTCCTCCTGCTCGTCGCCACCATCGCCTGGCTCCTCGAGCGGCGCGTGGATGGCGTCTGGGACTCCGCTCTCCGCCTCGCCACGCCCGTCCCGGCGGCCGTCGCGATCGTGCCCGGTCCGGTAGACCCGGCAGTGGCCGCGCCGCCGCCCGCGGTACCGCCACCCGCGGCGACTGCCCCCGCGCCGCCGGTCGAGCCGCCGCCGCTACCGGCCGCGTTCGCTGCGGCCCCCGCCCCGGCGCCGCCGGCGCCCCCGCCCGACGAGCGGTACGCGCTCGAGAGCGGGCCGTTCACCTCCGGCGAGGCGGCCGACCGGCTGGAGGACCAGCTCAACCGGATCGGCTACGCCACGGTCCGCTTCCGGAAGCAGGCGACGATGCGCCTCTTCGTCGTCGCCGCCACCGGCTTCGCTTCCCGCGAGGAAGCCCGGCGCGCAGCCGCCGAGCTGGGTCGCGGGACGGTCATCGAGCCCGGCGACGGCCCCGAGGTGCTGCTCGACCGGCTGCCGTCGCTCGGCGAGGCCGTCGCGGCGGCGCGCCCCCTCCGCGCCCGCGGCTTCGAGGTGCGGGTCGAAGCCGAAACCGGGCCCGCCGTCATCTACCACATCCGATACGGTCAGTTCGGCTCCCAGCCGGCCGCGCAGGCGCGCAGCGAGGAGCTGGCGCTCCTCGGTGTCACGGCCCGCGTCGTCAAGGTCCGCTGAACTCTTCGGAGGGGGGTTCCACCCCCCTCCGACGGGCCTCTTGGCAAAGCCAAGCCGTTCGCTCTTCAGCGAACGGATCGGCCCTGCCTCCCCCCCGGAGCGCTCGTCGGCGCCGACAGAATGCCGCCGCCCGATCAAGCCACGAAGGGCGGGATCGGCGGGGGCTCCAGGAGCTGGGTCTTGACGTCCACGACTCCCGGGATGGTGCGCGCGACCTCGGTGCCCTTCTCCAGCGCGGCCGTCCCCTCGAGTTGGATCACGCCGCGGTCGGCCTCGACGTTGATCCGGTACTTCCGCGTCTCCGGGTGGGCGGCCAGGGCGGACCGCACCCGCGAGGCGAGGGCGCGGTCGCGCACGGCCTGCAGCGACGCCTCCGTGGCGGCCAGCTCCGACCGGCGGAGCAACCCCACGACGAGCTCGACCCCGGCCTCGACCGAGAGCTTCTCGGTGTTGATCACGAGGTCGTAGAGCGCCGGGTCGGCCCAGTCCACGTCGTAGAGGTAGCGCATCCGGCCGAACTTCTGGTGGTCGTTCTCGCGGACCATCTTCGCCGTGGTCCGCGCGTCGACCGTCTCGCCCCTCTGGCCGAAGTCTTTGATGATGCGCTTGACGCGCATGTCGAAGGGGGCCATCACCCGGACACGGAGGACGTGCGGGACGCCCCGGAGGAGGACTTGGCCGCCCCGCCCCATGATTACCACGTTGTCGCCTTCGGCGACGTCCAAGAGCGCGGACTGGAGGATGGTGATGAACTGGCGAGTGTCGGCCTCGAACCACTCGAAGAGCGACGGCTTCGTCTCGTCGAGCGGGGTGAGCTTCGCCTCGTCCACCCCGTACTTCTGGGCGGCCTGCGAGATCATGTCCTGGTCCACGTACCGGTACCGGAGTCGCTCGGCGAGCATGGGCCCGATCTCCGAGCCGCCGGCGCCCATTTCGTGGGAGATCGTCACGATGGCCATGGGCACACCTCCCCCCGGCCCGAGGCCGGGTCAGTCCTCTTCCACCACCTCAAACTCCTCCCCCGGCGCCCCGCAGCGGGGGCAGCGCTCGGGAGGAGTCGTCCCCGGATGGATATGACCGCACCGCAGGCATCGGCAGATGAGCTGCACGGGGACTCCGACGAAGGCCACCCCCATTCTAGCCGATCCGGCCGGGCGGGGAGAAGTGGCGGGGAAATGGGGGGCGCACGTCAGGGTTGTGAGGGAGGCGGACGATGCGGGTTGCGTCTTGGTG
>CAYQDR010000087.1:0-20085 GCA_964416315.1 uncultured bacterium | reverse complement strand
CCGCACGTCCGGATCCGTGGAGGGGGTTACGGGTAACCGTCATCTCTACTCCGACCCGTCCGCACCGTTGACCTTCAGAGCTTGATCCGCCCGAAGAGCCGCTGCCGATCCTCGGAGGGGGGCTTCGCCCCCCTTCCGAACCTCCCCCCTTCGATTGCGCGGGCGAAGCCCGCGCTCGGAGCCCGTTCGTTTCAGTACTTGATCCGCCCGAAGAGCCGCTGCCCCTCGGGCCCGTATTCCCGGCCGACCCGCTCCCAGTGGGCGACGGCCACCGCGAAGATCCGCCGCAGCTCGGCGACCGGGTCGGTGTGGTCGTCCACGCGGAGGTTATGGTAGCCGCGCGGCTCGTCCGACGCCACCAGGAGCGCCGCCGACTGCTTGCCCCGCTTGTCCCCGCCCGCGGCCTGCCCGGCCTCGAGGGCCCCGACGAGCCGCTCCGCCAGCTCCGCGGTCGGGCGGGCCAGGAACGCCTCCGCCATCGCCTTGACAACCCCTTCCCCGGTCAGCATGTTCCCGGCGACCGTGAAGCCCTCGCCCACGAGGTGGCCGCACCAGGGGACGCACTCCGACCCCGTGTGCGCGAACGTCCCCCGGCCGTCCACCCCGTGGAGCTGCCGGATCTCCCGCCCCGCGTCCGCCCCGAGCAGCCCGCCGAGCGCCGGGCCGATCGGCACCCCCTCCGCGACGAGGGCCAGCCCCTCCCGGCCGAGGTCGGTGTTCACGCGCGCCTGCGTCGCGATCGCCGCGTGCCGCGACACCCACGGGACGAGCGTCCCCACCGCAGGCCGCGCCGTCGCGACGGCGACGCCGAAGTCGCCGCTCCGGGGGCAGCGGGCCGCGATCGAGAAGGTGTGGAGCGTCACTCCGTCCGGCCGCGGGTCGACAGGACCTGGGCCTCCTCGTACGCCTGCGCCGCCTGCTCCGCGAGGCCCAGCCGCGCGAAGATCTGCCCGAGGAGCAGGTGGAGCGTCGGCTCCTCCGGGTCCTTCGCGAGCGCCACGGCAAGCGCGGCTCGGGCGTCCGAGAAGAGCCCCTGGCTCGCGAGGAGGCCGACCCGGACCGCCGCCATCGTGCTGGTGGAGGCCCCCGGCCCGAGCGCCTGCTCGACTCCGGCGAGGTCCTGCCGGATGGCCTGGCCGCGCGCCGCGTCCACGACCTCGAACCACGCCTGCTCGGGCGGGTGGCCGCGCGCCGTGACCTGGACCGTGTAGCGGACCCCCGACGCGAGGCGGGGCCCGTCGGGCGGGTACTCGAAGCGCGCCCCCGCCACCTCCGCCCGCTCCAGGACGACGCCCCCCGGCCCCGTGATCCGGAGCGCGTAGCGGGCCACGCGGCTGCCCACCCACTCGATCGCCAGCGGCCCGGGGAGGACGGGCCCGTTGCGGGGGCCGAGGATCACCGGCGGCTTGGACACGCCGCGGGTGGCGAGGACCGCGGTGGGCGACTCGCGTCCGCTCTGCGCGAGGAAGCCGAGGCTCGCCTGGAGGAGCTGGAGCGCCTTCTGCGTGGGCCCCGGCCCGGATGCAGGAGCGGGCACGGTATAGGGCGAGGCGGCGGCGTCCACGCGGACGCTCCCGCGACCCCCCGCGAGGAGCACCACCGCGGCGGCGTTCCCGGTCGCCCGCACCTGGTCGCCCGGGCGCAGGCTCTGGAGCGGCCCCGCCGGGCGCCACGCGGCGCTCCCTGCGGGCCGGACCTCCACCCGGCCGCGGCCCACCTTGATCTCCGTGACCACCCCCGCCGCCTCGCCCCCCTGGGCGCGCGCGGAGACCCCCCAGCCCGCGCTTCCGACGAGCGCCGCCAGCGCCACCCACGCCGCCACCCCGTGTCCGGCCCGCATGGCGCTCCTACCTCCCCACCGCCGCCGCGCGCGGCTCGACCAGCCCCTGGAGCTCGAACACCGCCACCGGCTGGCTCCGCCCCTTGACCGTCACCGCGCCGCGGTCCCGGACGGTGACCCGCTCCCGCACCGCCTCGAGGGTCGCCCCGCTCAGCAGGATCGTCGTGCCGAGGTCGCGGTTCAACCCCTCGAGCCGCGCCGCGACGTTCACCGTGTCGCCCAGCACCGTGTACTTCTTCCGCCGCGGCGAGCCGACGGTGCCCGCGAACACCGCGCCCGTGTGCACCGCCACGCCCATCGCCAGCGCGAGACGTCCGTCCCCCGCCCACCGGGCGTTCAGGCGCGCGAGCGCCGCGTGCATCTCGAGCGCGGTCCGGACGGCGTGCCAGGCGTGGTCGGGGTCGTCGGACGGCGCCCCGTACACGGCGAGGATCGCGTCGCCGATGAAGTCCTGTACGAGCCCGCGACGCGCCGTGATCACCTCCACCATCGCCGTGAAGTACTCGCTCATGATCTCCGACACCCGCTCGGGCGGCGTGCGCTCGGCCAGGGCGGTGAACCCCCGCAGGTCGGAGATGAGCACGCTGACCGTCCGGACCTCGCCGCCGAGACGGCTCCCCTCGCGCTCGACGCGTCCGACGACCTCCGGGCTCACGTACTGGCCGAAGGCGGCCCGAAGCCGCCGCCGGGTCAGGAGCCGCGACCCCTCGAGGTACGCCATCATGCCAACGAGCGGGGCCACGAAGTCAAGCCAGTAGCCGCCCCGCGTGTACGCCTCGTAGCTGACCCGCACGAACCCGGCGACGAGCGCGAGGCTCGCCAGGGCCACCCAGAGCGGCCGCAGCCAGAGCGAGAGCAGCGCGACGGCGAGGCACGCCCCGGTGAGCGCCAGGAGGCTCCACCCCCAGTGCGGCGCCAGGAGCGCCCGCCGCGCGAGCAGCGTGTGGAGCATGTTGGCGTGGATCTCGACTCCGGCCATGCGCCCGACCGGCGTCGGATAGAGCTCCCGGCTCTCCTCGAACGTGGCGCCCACGAGCACGATCTTCCCGCGGAACGGATTGTCCGCCTCGACGCGCGCGCCGCTCCGGGCGAGGCGCACCAGCGCCGCGCTCGGGAACGTCGTGAAGCTCCCCGCGGGCCCCGCGAAGTCGATCCGCCAGGGCGGCCCCGCGAGCCGCCCGAGCGCGATGGGCTCCTCGCGCGCGGCCCCGCCCCGGGCGTCCCGCACGGGCAGCGCGAGCGCGCCGCTCGCCCCGGCCCCCAGCGCCCGCGCGAGGGTCTCCCCCGTGTGCCCCCCGTAGGCCGCGAGCGCCGCCAGCGACAGCGCGGGGAGGTACCCCCCGTCCCCCGCGGGGAGCAGGGGCGCCATCCGGCGCACCAGGCCGTCGGCCCCGACGAGGGCGTTCGAGAAGCCGAAGAGCCCGCGCAGCTCGGGCGAGAACGGGGGCGCCGCCTCGTAGCGCGGCGCCTCGCCGTCCTTCCGCGGGAGCGCGAGCGAAGCGAAGACGACGCGCCCCGCCGGGTCGGCCGCCCGGCGCCGCGCCAGCGCGAGGAGCGCCGCATCCTCCCCCGGAGTCGTCGGGACCCGGAAGATCACGTCGTAGACCACGACCCGGGCGCCGCTCCGGAGCAGGAACTCGCCCAGCTCCGCGAGGTAGCGCCGGGACAGCGGCTGCCGCTCCCCCAGCTCCCGGAAGGCCTCGTCGTCGATCACGACGAGGACGATCTCCGGGGCGGGCGCGCGCTCTCGGAGGAACAGGAAGGCGTCCACGGCGCGCGTCTCCCAGCCGGCCAGCGCCCCGACCCGCGACAGCGCGGTGACCGCGACGCTCACGGCGACCCCCAGGGCGAGCGCGCGGACGATCCGCCGGGAGGCGGCCGAGCGGGTCACGCCGGCCGGGCTCCCGCCCCCGGGCGGCTCAGGCGGCGCCCAGCCCCAGCTCGGCCCGGATCGCCTCGATCTGCCGCCACGTCTCGTCCTCGACGGGGATCCCGCCGGCCCGCCGCTCGGCCTCCATCCGGGCCTCGGGCTCCCCCGGGACCATGACCTCCGGGACGCCGGGCGCGGGCTCGGCGGACTTGACCCAGGCGACGAGGTCTGCGGCCTGTCGCGTGAACTCGGCGAGCGGCAGGAAGCGCTCGACCTGGACGACGAGGAGGAAGACGCCGTTCCGGATGGGCCCCGGCGTCGCGCTGATGGCCCCGGTCCCGGAGAGGATCCCGCCCAGGACCTCGACGACGAGGGCGAGGGCCGTCCCCTTGTGTCCCGCCATCGGCAGGAGCCCCGCGCGCGGGGGCCCGTAGAACGTCTGCGAGTCGGTGACGGGCCGCCCCCTGTCGTCGATCGCCCAGCCCTCCGGCAGGGGCTCCCGCCGGTTCCGCCGGACGCGCACCTTGCCTTCGGCCACGATGCTCGTCGCCATGTCCACGGAGAACGCCACCGTGCCGTTGGGCCCCGGGACGGCGATTCCGAGCGGGTTGGTCGACAGCCGCCGGCCGATGCCGCCCGCGGGGACCACCGAGACGGCCGTGGGCGCGTTGGCCCAGATCAGCCCCACGAAGCCGCGCTCGGCGGCCAGCTCGACGTAGTCGGCGAGCCGCCCGATGTGGTACGAGCCGCGGACGCCGACGGCGCCGAGGCCGTGGCGCGCGGCCTTGTCGAGGGCGACTTCGGCCGCCCGGCGCGCGACCACCTGGCCGAAGCCCCCGTCCCCCTCGACGACCGCCGTCGTCGGGGTCTCGAGGAGGACGCGGACCTGGGGCTTCGGGTTGGCCTCGCCTTTCCGCGCCGCCCCGACGTACTGCGGGATCCGGATGACCCCGTGCGAGTCGTGGCCGCGGAGGTTGGCGCGGATCAGGAGCGTGGCGATCCAGCGGGCGTCCTCCTCGGGCGCTCCGATGGCGGCGAAGATGCGGGCGGTCAGGCGCTCCAGACGGTCGGCGGCGATGGTCGGCACGGTCTCCTCCCGGTGGGGATGTCGCCCGCCATCCTACCACGCGGGCCGGCCGGCTTGACCGGGCCGGCCCAGGTTCCTAGAGTGAGGACGTGGGCTTCCTCGCCTCACTCGGTCGCTGGCTCGGCTTCGGCCGCGCGACCCCGCTGCCGGACCACATCGGGCCGGGAGCGCGCGTGCGCCTGACCAACCCCCTCGCGACGAGCCAGAAGGTCTGGATCCCCGAGGGGGCGGCCGGCATCGTCGTCGGCTGGGACGCGCGGGCGCGGCGAGTCAGCGTCGAGCTGGACACCCCGCGCACCGTCGTCACGGTGCCCTGGGCCTGGGTCGCGGAGGAGCGCCTCCCTGCCGCCGCGTCAGGCCCCGGCAAGCCGGCCGAGTAGCGCCTCGGCTTCAGCCGCAGGTCCCCCCCAGGGCTCCCTACGTCACGCCCCCCGAAATCCTGCTTTGAACTGCGTGAGCAATTCGCCGGCCGTGGCAATAGGATCCTCGGTTGCGCGCAGTCCTCGCGCCACGTCGAGGACGAGACGGTCCATGCGCACGGCATCATCATGCAGAGCGAGGACCTGCTCGCGCGTCGCGTGCGCGGCGATCCGCCCCGCGTCCATGCCGAGGAGCCGCGCTCCGGCGAGATCGAGGTCGTAGTTCACCACCGCGAGGACTCCAATCTCCGCCCCATACAGCCGGTCCTCGTTCCCGGCGGCCCCGTACCGGCGCAGCAGCGTCGCGAGATCGATCGCGTCCCTGGAATCGCCGGTCCCCCGATCGGCCCACGCGACGATCTTCAATATGGCGAGCCCCGGCAATGATGCCACGCGGACGATGAAGCCAGGCTCCACTTCCACCGGCACCGCGGAGACGAGCGCCTCGCCGTAGCCGGCCACGTTCATTACCACGGATCTGTCCGGCGGCCAGGCGATCTCATTCTTCGGCTGCTCCACGCCTCCGAACGGAATGAGGTCAAGCGGATAATCTTCTCCCTGCGAGGCGGCGCGATAGTAAAGTCTCTGCGCCTTCCCCTCGTCGGGAACGAACGTACCCGTCTCGACCAGATGTGCCTTGATCGCCTCGAATTGCGGCCATCCCTCCACGGCCACCCCCAAATCCACATCGCCAGTCGCGCGGCTCGCGTCGAGCCCGAACACATTCTCGAGAAGGATATCCCGCGCCATCGCGCCCACCACGAAGTAATCGAGGGCGATCTCTCGCGCGACACGATCGACCTGCCGCAGGACCTCGAGCGTCGCGGGGTCGAGGGGATGTTCACGCGCGACGGAGAGCATGCTCGACGTATTCCTCGCGGATCCGCTTCGCGACCTCGAGATTACGCGGATCGAGCGTCGCCACGAGGTCGGCGTAGACCAGGAGCGGCGGCACGAGCTCCGGCTGCGTCGGGCCTCCCGGGAAGTTCCAGAACCTGTCGAGGATCTCGACCTCGCCCTGCGGGTCGGCGCGCAGGCGATGCTCCTTCACGAGCTTGGCGACGCCTTCGCGCCCCTTCTCGGGATCGATGTAGATCGTGCAGGTCGCCGGCTTGAGATAACGAGTGAGTCTGTTCGCGGCGACTTCGCCGCCCCAGAGCGCCCCGTCCGGGAGACGGGTCTTCGGCCACCAGTCGGGGTCAGGCGCCCGAAACCGGCGCCGATTGAGCTTCGGGCGCAGCTTGATCGGGTAGTTGGTGACCCACTCCTCGAGCAGCCGCCCAGGCTCCAGCAGGCGGCGGTTGCGCGCTCGCTTGCCGCCCGTCACGTAGCCCCTGCCCTGCAGATCAAAGAACACCCAGCCGACCGCGCCGAGCGCAACGCCCGCGGCAGCCACGATTTCGCGGTAGGGCGCGCTGAGGAGCTCGGGCTTGCAGAGTAGCGCGAACACGACTCGCAGCGCGGTTGCGGTGCCTCCGCCCCGGGTGCCCATCGCCGTTGCCGCTGGCCCCCGCGGGCGCTCCCCGCGGATGAAGACGTAGAGGCCGGGGGCCCGCAGGTAAGCGTTCCCAGCGGTGTCGATGAACTGGAGGTCGAGCTTCTCCCGGCAGTGGTTCGCGAGTTCGGCCGTGAGGTAGGGCGCGACGAGCACGCCCCGCCCGCCGAACGGTTCGAGCTGATGCTTGGCAGTAGCGAGTGCGACGGCCCGATCGATGGCTTTGATTTCGACGAAGAACCGGAATCGCTTTCGGTCCCCCTCGATCTCGATCGCGGCGTCGGGGTGCACGCCCTCCGGGGTCTTGGGCTCCCTAGCGATGACTGCAGCCTTCAGTTCGGTGGCTTGCCTGAGTGCTGCCAGCGCCTCCTCCAAGAGCTTGCCTTCTCGCTCGTGCAGATGCATGGCCCGGCCCATGGATGCCTCCTGCGTTCAGCATGGCTCAGGGTTCACGTTACGTGAACAGCGATCAGTTCCGAACACAACGCCCGCTGTTCAACTATTTTGAACGTACACGTACCGTGAACATTATAGCAAACTTGAACAGAGGTGAGGGAGTGCCGGAGGCTACGAGCCCTGGCTCCTCGCCAGATGGCCAAAGGGTGCCCGATGACCGGATCGGCCTCCTCCGCGCTTTCCGTCGCCCCACGGAGGGAGTACGTCCGACACTACCCCTCGCCGGATGACTGCTGGTGCCGTCACCACTTGCAGGGCAACGTGCCGCTCCCGCCACCTCTCCGCGATGGTGCTGTGCCGGTGACCTTGGACGATCTTCACGTGCCGACCGGCTTCACGACCGTGGAGGACGTCCTGAGCTTCTGCCTTACGGACCTCGGGGCGGAGCGGTTGTCGGGAGAGTGGGATCGCGTCCTGACCGAAAGCTATGAGCGCTTCAAGACCGACTTCGCCCCGCGAGAGCAGCCGGCGTAAACCCTACCCTACAGGCTCCAGAAGACGCCGCAGCCCCGGCAGGGCTGGGGCGGCTCTTCGGTGAGGAGGGCCGCGCGGAAGCGCGCGTAGCCGTCACCCGACCAGATCTCCTCGAGCGTCTGCTCGAAGAGGTTCCCGAGGATGATCGTCTCGTAGACCTCCGCCACCCACGGGGCGATGCAGCAGGGGAGGACGTTCCCGTGGACGGTGACGTAGACGAGCGTCCAGGGGCGACGGCAGAAGCTCCAGGGGTTCGTCGAGGCGCCGTGGGGGGTGAGGCTCACCTCGGGGGTCGTCGCCCCGGAGGCGGAGAAGGCGATCCCGGCGGCGGCGCAGGCGGCCTCCGTCTCGTGGATGAGCCGCGTCTCCTCGGGGCCGAGCCGGCCGTAGAGCGACTGCTTCTCCACCGCGAGGCCGAGGCCGTTGTAGACGAGCCGCTGGAGGTGGATCCCGGCCGCCCCGGCCCGGTGGGCGATCGGCACGAGGCCGGGCAGCTCGTGGAGGTTCTCCCGCATCCCGGTGAACCAGAGCGAGACCTGCGGCTGTGCGACGCCGCGCTCCCGACGGTACGCCGCGAACGCCTCGAGGTTGGCAACGACCTTCGCGAACGCGTCCACGCCCCGGATCCGCCGGTAGGTCTCGGGAGTCGAGCCGTCGAGCGAGACCCGCAGCTCGTCGAGCCCCGCGGCCACGAGCTCCCGCTGCCACCGGGCCCCGAGCGTGATCGCGTTCGAGTTGAAGAGGACGTGGGCCCCTCGCGCCTTCGCGTGGCGGATCATCGCGCCGAGGTCGCGGTTCAGGAGCGGCTCCCCGATCCCGTGCAGAACGACACGCTCGAGGGCCGGGAACTGCTCCGCGATCCGCCGGAATTCGTCGAAGCGGAGGTCCTTCGGCCCCTCGCGCCCGCCGAAGGTGAGGATGCACGTCTCGCAGAGGGAGTTGCAGCGGCTCGTCGTCTCGACGTAGACCGCGCGGGGGAGCGGCGGGCGATCCGTCTCGGCGGCCACCGGCGCCTCAGCGGCCCCGACGGCGCGCGGCGTGGAGCACCGCGATGACCGTCATGCTGTCCTTGATCTCCCCCGTCTCGACCAACCGGAGCGCTTCGCGGAACGGCACGGGCCGCACCTCGATGAACTCCGTCTCGTCCGGCGGGGTCGGCACCGCCGACAGCCCCTCGCCGGCGTAGAGGTGCGCGGTCTCGTCCACCACGCTCTTCGAGGTATGGTACGACACGAGGGGCGTGAGCCGCTCGGCCTGATAGCCGGTCTCCTCGCCGAGCTCGCGCTGCGCTGCGGCCTCGAGGCTCTCCCCCGGCCGGACGCCGCCCGTCGGCATCTCCCAGTAGACCGCGCGCGCGACGTACCGGTACTGGCGGATCAGCACGACCGTCTCCGCGTCGAGGAACGGGAGGACGCCCACGCACACCCCGCACCGGACGACACCGTAGAGCGTCGTGCGCCCGTCGGGCATCTCGACCTGGTCCTCGTCGACGCGGATCCAGGGGTTCCGGTAGGCGACACGCGTGGACAGGGTGCGCCAGGGCACCTGCGCGAGCCGCCCGCGCCGCGCGTCCGGACTCATCCGCCTTCCTCCGGCAACGCCGCGCGGCCGGCCGCGCCCCCGAGCCACGCGCCGCTCCCGCGTCCCCGGAAGGCGAGCGCCAGGCCGAGGGCGAGCGGGCCGAACTCCAGCGCCGTGACCCACGCCGGGATGTCCCACGCCGGCGCGGCCACATAGGTGACCCCCACGGCGCCGGTGAGGTGAAGCCAGGGCCACGCTGGCGCGACGACGAGCAGCGGCACCATCCACAGCGCGTACCACGGGAAGAGGTTCGGCGTCGCGAGGAGGTACCCCCCGACCAGCCAGAGCGCCCGCTGCCACGGGGGCACCCCTCGCCCGAGCACGCCGATGGCGAGGGCGGCGCCCGCCAGCGCCGCGAGCGGGAGGAGCCGCGCGAGCGTGTGGCCCGGCGGCCCGACGGGCGCCAGCGCCAGCTCGAGCAGGGCGCGCACGCTGCCGTTGAACTCCTCCTCGCCGAAGTAGCGCGCGAGCGAGCCGACCACGGCCGTTCCCTCGCGCGCGTACAGCGCGTACCCCGCGGCCACGACGGCCGCGCAGGCCCCGACGGCCCGGCCCGGGCGCCGCCCCCAGACGGCTGGCAGCAGGAGCAGCGGGTAGAGCTTGAGGAGGCCGCCCGCGCCGACGAGGGCGCCCGCCCAGGCCTCGCGCCCACGCGTCGCCGCCCAGAGCGCCCCCACGCTCGCCGCGAGCGCGACCGCGTCGAGGTGGCCGCTCCCCGCCAGCTCGACGACGACGAGGGGGTGCCAGGCGTAGAGGAGGGCCCAGGCGGGTGGCCGCCCGAGAGCCCGGAGCCAGCCGAGGAGGAGGCCGAGCGTGAAGAGGTCGAAGGCGACGATCGTCAGCTTGAAGGCGCCGACGCTCGACGGCGCCAGGCGCGCCACGGCCCCGAACAGGAGCTGGGCTCCCGGCGGGTAGATCGTCCGCCAGTCCGCGTGGTTCAGCCGCGGGTAGACCGCCGTGTCCCGGAAGCGCGCGACCTCGGGTGCGTCGGCGGGATAGCGGTACGGGCTCACCCCCGCCACCGCGAGCCGGCCGTCCCAGAGGTAGCGGTAGAGGTCGGTCGAGAGGGTCGGCGCGGTCGGGAGCAGGATCAGCCGGAACGCCACGCCCGCCGCGATGATCCCGGCCACCCACCGCCCCCCGGGCGGCCGGCGGACGACCCAGGCCGCCGCGAGCGCGTAGGCGCCGCACGCGAGGACGAAGAGCAGCACGAAGGTCCGCACGCCGGCGAAGAGGTTGCCGAGCGCCGCCATCGCGGCGAACGCTCCGCCCAGGGCGAGCCCACACCCCACGAGCACCGTGGCGGTCACCGGAGCGCCTCCCGGAGGAACGCGAGCGTCCGCCGCGGCCGGAACGGCGGGGGGTCTCCCCGGCCATCACCCGCGCGCGCCGCGCTCGCCGCCAGGCGCGCGAGGTCCGCGCCCCGGTCCACGTCGAACCAGGCCGGGAGGACGCCGAGCCGGAGCCCCAGCCGCCGGGCGCGCGCCACGGTCTCGTCGAAGACCGCGGCCGTGCTCCAGGGCATGTCGCGGAAGAGCGCCGGCGCCGGCGCGCGGAGCCCGATCAGGTAGTAGCCGCCGTCCTCCGTCGGCCCGACGACGAGGTCCGCCACGCCGGCGAGGAGGTGGGCGCAGGCGTGCTGCAGGAAGGCGGTCGGCAGGGTGGGGCTGTCCGCGTCCACGGCGGCAGCGC
Organism: uncultured bacterium; assembly: GCA_964416315.1. Classification (GTDB taxonomy): domain Bacteria; phylum Methylomirabilota; class Methylomirabilia; order Rokubacteriales; family DASRDR01; genus CAYQDR01. The sequence continues at coordinate 9,171 of CAYQDR010000087.1, read as the reverse complement.
CCGCGTACCCCTCGGCGAGGAGGTCCGTGAGCACCCGGTCGAGCCGCGCGCCCAGGTCCGTCCCCGCCTGCGGCAGGAGCCGCACGCCCGGGCCGAGCCACGCGCGGAGCTCCGCCTCGCGCCCGACCGGCGTGAACGCCACGACCGCCTCGCCGGCCTCGACCGTCCGGAGCTGCTCGACCCGGTCCTCGAGAAAGCAGCGCGCGAGGGTAGCGGCCTGGTCCGGGGACAACGGCGGGCAGAGCCGCGTCTTGACCTCGCCGGGCGCCGGGGCCTTGGCCATCACGGCGAGCGCCACGCGCGAGCGCCGGCTCATGCCGGCCTCACCGGCCCTCCCGGAGGGCGACCTGCAGGAAGCGCCAGCCGGCGCGCAGGCTCCCGCGCCAGGTGCCGGCCACCTTCGAGCGCCCGCCGAGCCGCGGCCGCTGGGTCACCTCGACCTGCGCGATGCGGAGGCCCCGGCGCGCGGCTTTGACGACCATCTCGACCGGCCACCCGTAGCCGCGGTCCCGGAGGTCGAGGGCGAGCAAGGCGTCGCGCCGGATGGCGCGGAACGGGCCGATGTCGCGGAGCGCGAGCCCGAACCGCCAGCGGAGCACGGTCGCGACGGCGAGCGTCCCCAGAATCGCGTGGCGCGGGTGGTCCACGCCCGGGGCGTCGAAGCGGCGCACGCCCAGGACGAGGTCGGCGTGCCCGTCGAGCACGGGCGCGAGGACCTGCCCGAGCTCGGCCGGGTCCTGGCTCCCGTCCCCGTCGAGGAACGCGACCACGCCGATCCCCGGGCCGATCGCCTGCACGCCCGCCCAGCACGCGGCGCCGTAGCCGCGCCGCGGCTCCCGGACGACCCGCGCTCCGGCGCCCCGCGCGACCTCGGTCGTCGCGTCGGTCGAGCCGTTGTCCACCACGACGACCTCGTCCACGACCCCGGCCGGCACCGCGCGCACGACCGCGCCGATGGCCTCCGCCTCGTCGAGCGCGGGGATCACGAGGGCTACGCCGGGGCCACGACGGTCGTGCACGCGCTCCCGACCTTCGGGAGATCCTGCCCCCCCGCCCGCGGCCAGTCGAGGCGCAGCCGCTCCCCCCGCGCGATCGGGCAGTAGGGGTCTGGCGCCCCGAGCGCGCCGACGAGGGCGCGGCGCCCGGCGCACCCGCCGCGACACGGGCAGCCGGCGCACGCGCCGGGGACCGAGCGCGCCGCCGCGAACACGGGCGTGCCGAGGATGGCGGGACCGAGCGCGACGAGGCGGTCGATCGTGAGGTCGCTCGCGGGCCAGTACGTGCACGGGAGCACGCGCCCGTCGGGCGCCACCCGCACGGTCGAGCGCCCGCAGCCCGGGCCGCGGAACTCCGAGAGGCCGAGGACCGCGGCCAGCACCGGCTCCGTCGTGGCGACCAGGCGGGAGGTGGCCGCGAGCGCCCGGAACGCCTCCCAGAACTCGGCGTAGCCCAGCATGAAGCGATCCACCTTGGCCGGCTGGTAGACGTTGACGCGGAGGCTGGCGCCGACCCGACGGGCCACCTCGACGAGGCCCGGGAGGGCCCGCGCGTTGATCCGCATGAGAACCGTGGTGATCGTCACCGGCACGCCGAGGCCGCGGCAGCGCTCGAGCTGCTCGTGCACCGCCCGCCAGTTCCCGGCGCCCCGGAAGGCGTCGTGGGCGCCCTCCGTGGGGAAGTCGAGGGAAAACTCCACGGTGCGGAAGCGCTTGACCTCGGCGTCCGTGAGGCACGCGACGCTCTGGCCGTTCGACGTGATGCTGGTCCTGATGCCCCGCACCGCCAGCTCGTCGAGAACCGCGCGGTACTCGGGGTGGAGGCCGTTCTCGCCGACGCCGAGGTTCATCGAGCCGACCGGGATCGCGTCGCAGACGCGCCGGACGGCCTCGAGGTCCAGGCGGTCCACGGTGGCGTCGGGCCGGTAGCAGTGGGGACAGCGGAGGTTGCATTCGTTCGTGAGCCCGATTCCCACGGAGAAGTTTGTCACCGTCGCCTCCGCGCGTGCCCTCTCCGGGTCGCGCGCCGCATTGTACCGCCGCCGGCCGGTCCGCGAAAGGCGCGAACCGCCTCGCCCCCGGCGGGACGCTGGTGTAGCATGGACGGCGGCATGCCCCGGATTCGCCCGCTCCGCGCCCTCGGGCTCGCCGCGACGCTCGTCGCCGGCTGCGCCGGCTCGATCCGTCCCGAGGTCGTCCAGTCCTGGGTCGGCCGCCCGGCCGCGGCCCTCCAGCAGGAGTGGGGGCCGGCGACGCGCGAGGCGCAGGACGGCGACCTCCGGATCCTCATCTACGAGGAGGTCGCGCGCCAGACCGCGCGCACCTTCCAGACGACCGCGGTCCCGCGGGCCGTGGCGGGGACGGGGCACCTCGAGGCGCAGGAGGCCTACCGGCTCCCCACGGTCTACGTGCGGTCGTACCTGTTCTGGGTGACGCCGGTGGGGACGATCGTCCGCGCCACGATCCGCGAGCCGTGAGGCGCGCCCCGACGCGCCGGGTCTAGGAGCTCGTCCCGGTAAACCGGGCGGCTCGCTTCAGCCAAACCGCAAGGCCCATGGTGTTCCGCTCCGAGCGCCGGCTCTGCCGGCGCAACCCCTCCCGGGGGGAGGTTCCGGAAGGGGGGCAGGGCCCCCCTCCGGGTCGACTAGCCGAGGTCCACCGCCGCGCGCCGACGCCACGCAGCACGGAGCGGGCCGGCCGCGACGATGGCCGCCCAGAGCACCGCCCCGCCGAGAAACCACGCCACCCGGCCGGCCGGCGCTCGCGTGAGGTGCGCGAGGAGCAGCCGGTAGCCGAGCCACCCGGTCCCCGCCACGTAGACGAGACAGAGCAGCGTGGTGAGCAGCCCGCCCCCGCTCGTCGCCAGGGCCTCGGCGTTCCGGCCGCGGAAGTCGGGCCAGCACACGCCCAGCGAGAGCGCGACCGTCACGATCGTCACGCTCATGAGCGCGAGCAGGGTGCCGAACAGGGCGAGCCCCGCCGGCGAGAGGCCGAGCCGCTGGCCCCCCGCGAGCGAGATCCCCCCGAGCCCGACGAACCCCGCGAGGCTGTAGAGGGCGAGCTTCGCCCAGAAGAGCGCGCGGAGCCGCGCCGGGCTCGCGAGCAGGATCCACACCGACCGGCCCTCGAGGGAGAGCGACGGGAACACGAACCGAAGCGCCAGCGTCGTGAGGAAGTAGCCCGCCGCCAGGAGCGAGAAGGCGATCAGGCGCGCGGTCACGTCCTCGGTGCCCGCGTCCTCCGGCACGGGCACGCGCAGGAAGAAGAAGGTGTAGAGCAGCAGCAGGAAGGCGAGGAAGGCGGCGCGGCCGAGCTCCTGCGGGGTCCGCAGGAGCGTCAGGAGCTCCTTCTCGAGGAGCCCGCCGACCGGCCCCCGGAGGACGACGGGGAAGGTCGGCCAGCCGCGCGGCGGCACCGCGTCGCCCTCGGCACGCGCGGCCAGCACGCCCTCCGCTGCCCGCCAGACCACGCGCCGGAAGAGCGCGCCGCCGGCCCAGTACGCCGCGGCCAGCGCGAGGACCGGCAGGGCCAGGCCCCAGGCGAAGGTCCGCGCCGGGTGGCTTCCCTGTCCCGTCGCCAGGCCGAAGACCGACGCGGCGAAGGCGTGACTCGGCCAGCGCGCGAACTTCTCCTCGACGAAGTGCAGCGCGATCGTCGTGCCGTTGAGCCGCCCGGGCTCGAACATCGTCGCGAAGTCGGCGCGCGTCGGGACGACGGACCGGCCGACGAGCAGGGCCGCGATGATCAGGAGCAGCGCCGTTAGCCCCATGATGGCCAAGCGCGAGCGGAAGTGGCCGAGCAGGGCGCCGAACACCATCGTCAGGAGCGTCCCGAGGGCGCCCGCGAAGACGAGAAACCCGAGGAGCAGCCCGGCGCCGATCGCATAGAAGCCCGCCGCACGGTGGTGGCTCACGCCGAGCGCGATGAGGGCGGGCGCGGCCAGCAGGGCGAACGCCCACGAGGTGAGCAGGAACGTCTCCACCCCTCGGAGCACGAACAGCGAGCGGATCGGCACCGGGGTGCTCAGGAGCAGCCGGTTCTCCGCGACGCGGAAGAAGACGGTGGAGCCCGTCGCGACGACGCTCAGGATCCCGAGGACGAGGACGAGGACGAAGAAGCCCTCGAGGGCGTAGAGGGTCAGCGGCGGGCCGGCCACGCCGAGCGTCGCCACGGCCCGGAACGAGCGGGTGAAGAAGTGGTACTCGCCGACCATGACGACCGCGAACACGACCACGAAGGCGAGGGCCACCAGGAGGCGCGCCAGGTCGCGCTCGCGCACCACCTTCGCGGCGATGACGAGGCGCCAGCGGAGCAGGGCGGCGACGATGCGCACGGCTGGGTCTGGCCGGTCAGCTGCCCCGCGTGAAGTGCAGGTATAGGGCCTCCAGCGAGGCGTCCGGACGCCCGGCCGTCCGGCGCAGCGTGGCGAGGTCGCCCTCCTGGACGAGGACGCCCTCGCGCAGGAGGCCGACGCGGTCGCAGACGGTCTCGGCGAAGCCCAGCGTGTGGGTGCAGAGCAGGACCGCGCCCCCGCGCGCGGCGAACCCCTTGAGGATCTCCCGCGCCCGGATCGCGCTCTCCGGGTCGAGCCCGACGATCGGCTCGTCCACGACCAGCACGCGGGGCTCGTGGAGCAGGGCGGCCAGGATCGTGAGCTTCTGCTTGTTCCCGCGCGAGTAGCTCTCGACGTAGCCGTCGATGACGCCTGCGAGGGGGAACAGGTCGAGCAGCTGCTCGATCCGCGCACCGCGCTCGGCCCGCCGCACGCCGTAGAGCTCCCCCATGAGGTGCAGGAACTCCCGCCCCGAGAGCTTCTCGTAGACGAAGGGCTCGTCCGGAACGTAACCCATCGCCCGCTTGGCGCGCTCGGGGGCGCGGAGGAGGTCCACCCCGTCCACGACGATTCGCCCGGCCGTCGGACGGTAGAGGCCCGTCAACAGCTTGACCGTCGTCGTCTTCCCGGAGCCGTTGGGACCGATCAGGCCGTAGATCTCCCCCGGCGCGACGCTGACCGAGAGGTCCCGGACGGCCGTGAGCGCGCCGAACCGCTTGGTCAGGCCCTCGAGCCGGATCCCGCCGCCATTGCCCGCGGCGCCCGCGGTCACGGTTCGCCTCCGGGCCGAGGACGCCGAGATGCGACGGGGATCGGCCCGGAGGTCATTCCGGGCTCCGGAACTGGAAGACCGCGTGCCGGTCCCGCGTCTTGACGGTGATCGTCTCGAGGCGACCGTCCCGCAGCACCGTGAGTTCGATCGCGCCGCCGACGCCGACCCGCCAGAGCTTCCGGTAGAAGTCCTCGACGTCGGCCACGCGGTCGCCGTTGAACCGGACGACGATGTCGCCGTGGCGGAGCCCCGCCGCGTGCGCGGGTCCGGCGGGCGAGACGCCGGCGATCCCCACGCCGCCCTCGACCGCGACCGCCCGGACGCCGAGCCACGAGCGGGGTGGCCGGTCGGGTCGCCCGCGCGTCACCACCGCGTCCCGCACGGGGGGGAGGAGGTCGATGGGGATGGCGAGGTGCTCCCGGTCCAGACGCAGGGAGACGACGCCGATCAGCGCGCCGTCGGAATCCACGAGCGCCGCCCCGCCGAAGGCGGGGTGGCTCGGCGCCACGATGAGCGCGCGCTCGAGCAGGTACTCCCAGTAGGCGACGAAGCGCCGGATCGCGGTCACGGAGGCAGGAACCGCGGTGAGGCGCCCGTCCTCGGTCATCCCGACGATGGACGCAGGCTGACCGGGCGCGACGGGCCCCGAGCGCCCGACCGTCGCCGCCGGGTAGGCGCCGCCGCCGGCGAGCCGGAGCAGGGCGAGGCCGCTCTCGAAGTCGTGCCCGAGCACGCGCGCCGGCACGGTCCGGCCATCGCGCAACACCGCCTCGAGCGCCGTCGCCTCGAGGACGACGTAGCCCACGGTGACCGCGGTGCCGTCGGGATCGACGAGGATCCCCGAGCCCCAGCGCTCGACGCCGAGCGTGGCGGCGGAAGGCCGGTCGGGCGGAATCCGGGCGCGGAGCCCGACCACGGCCGGGCCCACGCGGGCGACCGCGGTCGGCACCTCGGATGCGCCACTCGGGTCGAACCGCGGGGCGGCGGGCCGCGGGGCGGCGGACTCGCCACGCGACCCCGCCGCCGCGACGAGCGCCAGGCCGAACGCGACCAGCGCCGCCAGCCTCACCGCCCGCCCCACGCCCCGCTCACTCCGACGCGGCCACCGACGGCGCGCCCCGGATCAGGTAGATCAGCGGAAGACTCAGGACCGTCACCGTCATCTTGACCGCGTACTGGCCCACGATGAGCGGCCCGAGCGGGAGCGTCCCCGCGAACGCCACGGTCACGAAGAGCGCCGAGTCCACGCCCGTCGACACCGTGTTCGATGTCAGCACGCGGAGCCAGCGGTAGCCGCCCACACGCGCCCGCCACCAGGCGAAGATCTCGGCGTCCACGAGCGCGGCCGCGAGGTAGGCGAGCAGGCTCGCGCCGACGACCCGCGGCGTCGCCCCGAGGACGCGCGCGAAGGCCGGCTGCGCGTCGAAGAACGCCGGGGCGGGCAGCCACACCGTGAGCTGCGCGTAGAGCGCGAGCAAGAGGTTCGCGCAGAACGCGGTGGCGATGACCTGCCGGGCCCGGAACTTCCCGAGCCGCTCGTTGATGAGGTCGAGCAGCGTGAAGGTGAGCGCGTAGATGAACACCCCCGCCGGGACCACGAGCCACCCGAGGTCCACCGGCTTGGCCGCGGTCACGTTGGCGATCAGCTCGCACGCGATGTAGAGGCCGATCGCCAGGATCACCGCGCCCGCCCGCGGGGCGCCGACATCCCGCCGTGGCCGTCCCGCCCCGCCATGCGCGCGAGGTCACGGCGCCGCCTCAGCGCGGCGCCCGGGGCATCGCCTCGGCCTCGCCCCGCCGCGGGGGCGGCTCGGGCGGGCCGTAGAGGCGCCGGTAGTGATGCCAGCTCGTGGAGACGCGCTTGACGAACGCCCGGGTCTCGTCGAAGGGGATCAGGTCCACCCACTCCTCGAGATCGGTCGCCGGCCGGTCCGCGAGCCACCGCTGGACGCGGTGCGGGCCCGCGTTGTAGCCGGCCACCGCGAAGAGCGGCTCCTGGAACCGCCCCCGGAGCTGGGCGAGGTACTGGGCGCCGAGCGCGATGTTGACCGGCGGCTCCCAGAGCCCCGCCGCCTCCCCCAGGCGCACGCCCGCGTCAGCCGCGACCACGCGGGCCGTGTCCGGCATGAGCTGCATGAGGCCGATCGCTCCGACCCACGAGCGCGCGCGCGGGTCGAAGGACGACTCCTCCCGGATGACGGCCGCGACGAAAAACGGGTCGAGCCCCACCCGGCGCGCCGCCGTCCGGACGAGGTCGGCGTAGCCCAGCGGGTAGTAGAGCCGCCAGAACTCCGGCGTCAGCCCCGGCGCGTTCGCCTCCGCCGCGGGTCCGAAGCCCCGCCGGAGGTAGCGGAGACTCCGCCCCGCCTCGCCGAGCTGCGCGAAGGCGACGCCGAGGCTCCACGCGCGCTCGGGCTCCACCAGCCCGTCCCGGGCGAGCGTCTCGAACTCCACCACGGCGAAGCCCTCCTGGCCGAGGCTCCAGAGCGCGCGACCCTTCTGGTAGTGCGGGTCGCGCTCCAGCAGCGCGAGCGGGTCGGCCGCCAGTCGCAGCGGGGCCGCCGCCGGCGCTGGACGCGCGCCGCGGAGCCGGCGCGCGGCGAGGATCCCGTAGTAGGCGTTGGGGGCGCGGGCGACGATCTCCCGGTAGAGGGCCGTCGCCGTCCCCTTCTGGGGCACGGCGTCAAGGGCGCGCGCCGCCCAGTACAGGCCCGCCAGCCGGTACCCCGCCGCCGCGCTCGAGAGCTGCCGGAAGGCGAGCGCGGCGTCGCGGAAGCGGCCGGCGCGGTAGTCGAGCCACGCCACCTCCCACCCGGCCGCCGCCGCCGCCACGCTGTCGGGGTGAGCCCGGATCAGGCTCTGGAAAACCGCGCGGGCCTCCCGGTGCCCCAGCTCGAGCCGCGCGCGGGCCAGCGCGAGCCACGCCTCGGGCGCGAGTGGTGAGTCCGGGTGGTCGGCGAGCAGCCGCTCGAAGACGGGTACTGCCGCGGCCGCCTGGTTGGTCCGGCGGAGCTGGCGGCCCAACTCCGCGAGCAGCGCCGGGAGCAACAGCGTCGGCGGCTCACCGAGCGAGGCCTGCAGGCGCGCGACCGCGTCCGGCCCGCGCTGGAGCCGGCCGAGCGCCGGCGCGAGCCGGAGCACGGCCCGGTGCCGGACGCCCGGCTCGCTCTCCTGGGCCAGCACGCCCTCGAGGACGCGGACGGCCCGCGTGAGCTCGTTGGCCTCGACGAGGCGCTGGGCGTGGAGGAGCTGCTCTTCCGCGGTGAGCGGGGGCACCGCCACGCCGTGGAGCGCGGCGAGGTCGTCGAGGGTCTCCCGCGCCGCCACGCCCCAGGGCGAGGCCGGCGCCTCGAGCCAGCGCCGCCGGAGGCCCGTGAGGGCCTCGCCGACGGCGCCCTGCGCCGCGCGGGCCTCGGCGAGGCGGATGAGGACGCGGCCCGCCTCCGGGTGGCCGGGCGCGCGCGCGAGGAAGCGTCGGGCACCCTCGATCGCCTCGGCCCAGCGCCCGAGCCGAAAGGCGGTGTCGGCCGCGCCGAGGAGCGCCGCCGGGACGAGGACCGACTCCGGGAAGCGGTCGGGGAAGCCGCGCAGGCGCTCGAGCGCCGGCGCCTCCTCGCCCGCGCGGAGCAGGCTCTCGGCGACGAAGTAGGCCGCGTAGTCCGCGAGGAGGAAGTCGGGCGGCAGGCTCTCGAACCGCGCCTGGGCGAGCGCGAAGTCGCCCCCCGCCAGGGCCTCGTGCGCCTCCCGGTAGCGCGCCAGCGCGCCCGCGGGTGCCGGGGCCTCCGCGGCCCAGCCCGCGGTCGCCGCGCCCGCGAGGGCGAGCGCGAGCCAGGCGGCGTGCCGGTGCGCCATGGCCCTTAGTCTAGCAGGGCGCCCGCTGATCCCGAAGCGGCCGCTTCGAGTAGCCCAACTGACGGTAGCCGAGTGGAGACTAGCTGTATTGGGGGAGATTCGTCTCCTCGGAACGGGTAGCGCGGGGCATGGGGACCGTCGCACGCGTCTGAAGTTCTTGCCTGTCTAGAGTCCTTGAAGGACCGGACTTGTCGTGGATGAGTCAAGTTTCATGCGGC
>CAYQDR010000086.1:0-20371 GCA_964416315.1 uncultured bacterium | reverse complement strand
CCCTACTCGATGGACCGGAACCTGTTCCACATCTCTTACGAGGGCGGGATCCTCGAGGACCCGTGGACGGAGCCCCCGGAGAAGATGTTCCTCCTGACGGTCTCCCCCGAGCAGGCGCCCGACTTCCCGACCGTCGTCGAGGTGGGGTTCGAGGCGGGGACACCCGTCGCGGTGGACGGCGAGCGGCTCGGCCCGGTCGCGCTCCTCGAGCGGCTGAACCGGCTCGGCGCCGAGAACGGCGTCGGGCGTGTGGACCTCGTCGAGAACCGGTACGTCGGGATGAAGTCGCGCGGCGTCTACGAGACGCCGGGCGGGACGCTCCTCCACGTCGCGCACCGCGCGCTCGAGTCCCTGACGCTGGACCGCGAGGTCCTGCACCTCCGGGACTCCCTCGTGTCCCGCTACACGGAGATGGTCTACTACGGCTACTGGTACGCCCCGGAGCGCGAGGCGCTCCAGCGGTTCATGGACGACGCCCAGCGCGACGTCACCGGCACCGTGCGGCTCAAGCTCTACAAGGGCAACGTGACGGTGGCGGGGCGGCGGTCGCCCCGCTCGCTGTACCGCGAGGACATCGTCACCTTTGAGGCCGGCTCGGGGTACCGGCAGCAGGACGCCGACGGGTTCATCCGGCTGCACGCGCTGCGGCTCCGGATCCGCGCCCTGCGGGACCGCGGCCCTGCGTCGTCGTCCCCCTCACCCTGACCCTCCCGCTCAGGGAGTGCGCCGAGACTGAACCGCCCTCCGGGCCGAGACCCGAGCAGATCCAACCGGCGGGACGGGGCGCCCGCGAGGCCGTAGGCCGAGCGCGTCCCGGCGAGCTGGAGGACGCGGAGATGCGACGGGGATCGGCACGGCGGTGATCGACGTCGCCTTCACGCTCGAGGAGGTCGAGCGAGTCCCGCTCGCCGGCGCCTCGGCGGTCGTGATCGACGTCGTGCGGGCCTCCACGACGATCGTGACGGCGCTCGCCCGGGGGGCCCGCGCCGTGCTCCCCGTTGCCACGCCCGACGAGGCGCGGGCCCGCGCCCGGGGTTGGGCGGACGGGGAGGCGCTGCTCGGGGGGGAGCGCGGCGGGGCGCCCCCGCCCGGGTTCGAGTGCGGGAACTCGCCCGCCGAGTACTCCGCGGCGCGGGTTCGCGGCCGGACCGTCATCTTCACGACGACGAACGGGACGCGGGCCCTCCTCGCCGCGGCGGGCGCGCGGCAGGTCGCGGTCGGGGGCTTCGTCAACGCCGCGGCCGTGGTCCGCTGGCTCGCGCGCCAGCCCGGCCCGTGGCTCCTCGTGTGCGCGGGGGAGCTCGGGCGCTTCTGCCTCGAGGACGCGACGTGCGCGGGGCTCCTCGTGGCGCGCCTGCGGGCGGCCCGGCCGGGGGCGCCGGCCTCGGACGCGGCGCGGGCGGCGGAGCTCCTCTGGGGGCAGTACCGCGACGACCTCGGGCGGATGCTCGCCGAGGCCGTCTGGGCGCAGGCGCTCGTCGCCATGGGGCGCGGGGGCGACCTGGGACTGTGCGCGGCCCTCGACGTCTACGATGTCGTCCCCGTGGCGCGGGACGGGCGGCTCGTGGCCGCGGCGGATGATTGACAGGGCTCCGCGGCGGTCGCCATAATGGTTCCGGTGAACCTGCCGAACCAGTTGACCCTCGGCCGCATCCTGCTGGTCCCACTCGTCGTCGGGTTCCTCATCTCGACGAACTCGACCCACTCCCTCCTGGCGGCGGGTCTGTTCGCCGCGGCGGCGCTGACCGACTGGCTCGACGGCTACCTCGCGCGGCGGCGCCGGCAGGTGACGACGCTCGGGAAGCTCCTCGATCCCGTGGCGGACAAGCTGCTCGTGGCGGCGGCCCTGATCTCGCTCGTCCAGGTCGGGCGGGTCGGGGCGTGGATCGCCGTGCTGATCATCGGCCGCGAGTTCGCCGTGACGGGGCTCCGGATGATCTCGGCGACCCAGGGCGCCGTGATCCCGGCCTCCGACCTCGCCAAGTACAAGACGGCCTCCCAGTACGTGGCCGTGACGCTCCTCATCCTCGAGAAGAACGTGCCGGCGGCGCTCGAGGCGGAGTACCGCTACCTGTCGCACGGGATGCTCTGGGGCGCCCTGATCCTCACCGTGGTCTCGGGGGTGGAGTACTTCGTGCGCTTCTACCGACGCGCGGACATCGAGGCCCTGGTGCGGGAGGAGGATCGCTGGCACTGACGGGGCTCTGGCTCGCCGCCGCCTACCTCATCGGCGCGATCCCCGTCGGCTACGTCGTCGCCCGTGTGGCGGGCGTGGACATCCGGCGGCAGGGGAGCGGGAACATCGGGGCGACGAACGTGCTCCGGGCGCTCGGGCGGGGCCCGGCCGTCGCCACGCTGGTGGCCGACATCGCCAAGGGGTACGCCGGCGCGTGGGTCGGAAGCCTCGCGGGGCCGGCCCCGCTCTGGGCGGCCCTCGGGGCCGTCCTGGCGGTCGTCGGCAACTGCTGGCCGGTCTACCTGGGCTTCCGCGGGGGCAAGGGCGTCGCGACGGGCCTCGGGGCGTTCCTCCGGGTGACGCCGTGGGCGATCCTCCCCGCCGCCGTGGTCTGGATCGTGCTCCTCGCCTCGTTCCGGTTCGTGTCGCTGGCCTCGCTCTGCGCGGCGATCGGGTTGCCGCTGGCCGTGTTCCTGCTCGGCTACCCGCTGCCACTCGCGGCCGCCGCGGCCGCGGTGGCCCTGATCGTCGTCGGGCGGCACCGGGAGAACATCGAACGCCTGCTCGCCGGGACCGAGCGCCGGTTCGGCCAGCGTGAGCCCAGCGTCACGTGACCCCCGCTGAGGGGCGGAGCGCGGCGGGGCGGCTGGCCGTCATCGGGGCCGGGGCGTGGGGGACGGCGCTCGCCGTCCACCTGGCCCGGGCCGGCCACGCGGCGCGGCTCTGGGTGTTCGAGTCGGAGCTGCTCGCCCTCCTGACGAAAACCGGCGAGAACCCCTGGTACCTTCCCGGCGTGACCCTCCCCGAGGGCGTCAGACCGGTCGGCGCGCTCGCGGAGGCCGTGGCCGGCGCGGACCTGGTCATCGTGGTCGTTCCCTCCCACGGCTTCCGGCGCGTGGTGACGGAGCTCGCGCCCCACCTCGCCCCGACGGCCCGCGTGCTGTCGGCGGCGAAGGGGCTCGAGGACGAGCGCCACGCGCGTATGTCGGAGATCCTCGCCGCGGAGCTCCCCGCGCCGCACCGCAGCCGGATCGCGGTCCTGTCGGGGCCGACCTTCGCGCTCGAAGTCGCCCAGGGGCGCCCGACGGCGGCCGTCCTGGCCGCCGCCGACCCGGCGTTGGCCCGCGACCTCCAGCGCGCGCTGGCCACGCCGACCTTCCGCCTCTACACGCAGACCGACGTCGTCGGGGTCGAGCTGGGGGGCGCCCTGAAGAACGTCATGGCGATCGCGGCGGGGATCTCGGATGGCCTCGAGCTCGGGGCGAACGCGCGCGCGGCGCTCCTGACACGCGGCCTCGCCGAGATCACGCGGCTCGGCGTGGCCCTCGGGGCGCGCCCCCGGACGTTCGCGGGGCTCGCGGGGGTCGGGGACCTCGTGCTCACGTGCACCGGCGAGCTCTCGCGAAACCGCCGGCTCGGGCTCGCCCTGGCCCGGGGGACGTCGCTCGCCGCCTGGCAGGCGGCGACGCGCGCCGTCGCCGAGGGGGTGCGGACGACCGCGGCGGCCCTCGCGCTCGCCCGGCGGGTCGGGGTGCCCGTGCCCATCACTGGCGAGGTCGCCGCGGTGCTCTTCGAAGGGAAGTCGCCCCGCGAGGCGCTGACGGCGCTCCTCCACCGGGAGCTCCGGCCTGAAGAAGAACCGGAGGACCTGACCGGGGCGGCCATGCCAGTGCGCCCGGCGTAGGGAGGCACGCGCGACCGTGCCCGAGCTCCGCAAGGACCCCGTCGTCGGCCGGTGGGTCATCATCGCGACGGAGCGCGCCCGGCGCCCCTCGGACTTCGCCCCCGAACCGAGCCGCCTGAAGGGCCCGCAGGGGTGCGTCTTCTGTCCGGGCAACGAGGGGGCTACGCCCCCCGAGATCCTGGCGTTCCGGCCCGGCCGAAGCGAGGCGTGGACGCTCCGGGTGGTGGCGAACAAGTTCCCCGCGCTCCGGATCGAGGGGGATCTGAAGCCGAGCGGCGAGGGGATCTACGACCGGATGGATGGGGTGGGGGCCCACGAGGTGATCATCGAGACGCCCGACCACGGGGCGACCCTCGGGACCCTGCCGGTCGGGACCGTGGCGGACGTCCTGTTCGCCTACCGCGAGCGGCTGCTCGACCTCCGCAAGGACCCGCGGTTCGAGTACATCCTGATCTTCAAGAACCAGGGCGAGGCGGCGGGCGCCTCGCTCGAGCACCCCCACTCACAGCTCATCGCCACGCCGATCCTTCCCGAGCTCGTCGTCGAGGAGCTGGAGGGGGCGGCCCGCTACTACCGGCGCAAGGAGCGCTGTGTCTGGTGCGACGTGGTCCGGCAGGAGCGCCGCGACGGCACGCGCGTGGTCCTCGAGGAGGACGGCTTCGTCGCCCTCGCCCCGTTCGCGCCGCGCTTCCCGTTCGAGACCTGGGTCCTGCCCGTCGCCCACCGCGCGACCTTCGAGAGCACCGACCCGGACGAGTTCGAGGCCCTCGCCCGCTTGCTCCGGGAGCTCGTGGGGCGCGCCAACCGCGTGCTCCGCGACCCGCCGTACAACTACGCGATCCACACGGCGCCGCTGCGGGCGACGGAGCTCGACCATTTCCACTGGCACCTCGAGTTCATGCCGAAGCTCACGCGCGTGGCGGGGTTCGAGTGGGGCACGGGGTTCTTCATCAACCCGACACCGCCCGAGGACGCGGCGCGGTTTCTCCGGGAGGCGGGGGCGGGCTGACGGGGCGAGGGCGGCCGGGGCGTTTGACCGCCGCGCGCGGGCTCTGCTAGAATCCGCTCGTCGAGCGGGAATAGCTCAGGGGTAGAGCACAACCTTGCCAAGGTTGGGGTCGCGGGTTCAAATCCCGTTTCCCGCTCCAGCTTTCCCCCGGCCCCGGTGACCCCGGGGCCGGTCGCCCCTTGGGGCGCGGGGTCGCACGGGGCGGCGTAGCCAAGTGGCCAAGGCGACGGTCTGCAAAGGCGGCCCGTCGCCTTCGTGTTTTCAAGCACTTAGCGTGCCACGCCTCTCACGGTCTATACTTGGAAGTGGACAGGAGTCTCAAGAGGCGCGCTCGGGGACGGGACACCACGAAAAACCGGGGTCGCGTAGCACACAAAATAGCACATGGCCGACGCGGCGCGCCGGCGCGGCGCGAGGGTGTGGGAATCCCTGGCGGGTCGAGACGCAGGAAGAGGAGGACACTCTGGCATTCCGGCTCGCGCGTGCGTGGATCGATGAGAACGACGCCCGGCGTGAGGGCCTCGTCCCACTCTGACAGGCCCACGATGAAGCGGCAGCGGGGGCGCGCGGGCGGGAGCAGCACTGTTCAGCATTCCCCCCGATCCCGCCTTCGCCCGCCGATCATCGACTCCGAGTACAACCTTCCCGTTCGCTTCCCCGCGTTGTGGGGCGCGAGCCGGCGCCCCGTCGATGCCACGGCCGCGCTCGTCAGGCGTCGGAGCGATCGGCACCGCGACAGTCGCCGCGATGGTGACGACCTCGCCCGCCGTCTCCACCGTCTTCTCTGGCCCGAGCGGCTGTGGGAGGCGCTGTACGCTACGCTCTGGCGCGCGGTCTGCCAGGATCATCCCGCGTGGGCGCGGCGCTACCGGCGCGCGCTTGTGGGGCAGGCGCTCACCCCCGCGACGCACAGCGCGCGACCCGACGAGGATCTGATCGAGCAGCTGTCTCGGCTGAAGATTCCGAAGGACGTGGGCGGTCGCCCCGGATCGGGACACGCGCTCGAGGTCATGCCCGAGTTCTACCGGGAGCTGCGCCACCTGCTCCAGCGGGCCAAGCCCCCGCGGCGGCCCTACGCGCCGGGCACCCTGGGTCGGGTCCGGGCCCTTGTGCGGACATGGCAGGAGTTCGTCACGGGGTTCCCCGCCCTGCCCGCCAGCGTGGCCGACCCGCTCACCGGGCGGCCGGTGAAGCTCGCCCAGGCGATCACGGGGACCATGTTCCGCCTCAAGCCCGAGACGGTGCGCCGATACGTCGAACGCAACGGCGACGTCGGACGCGGCCTGCTGGCCCACCTCCGGCGCGAGTGGCTTCGCGCGTATCAGCCCGGCCGAGCCCGGCCGCTGTTCGACCTGGCGGACCCTCGGTCCTTCCTCCTCCAGCTCCTCGAGGACGGCGACACGCTCGACCGCGACTCGCGCACCCCGTAGCGCCGCTCCGCCCCCGTCCGTCCGTCCACCCCCGATCCCCGCAGCTGGGGGGACGAAACCTTGTTGCGGTAAGATCCGCCCTTCCGGTCGGACTCTGGAGGATGCTACAACCCCTCGCAGGATGAGCGCCACCACCTTCTTCGAGGTGACGGATGCGGCGCGGGCCCTCGGGTGCTCCGCGTCGCTGGTCAGGGCGCTCGCGGACTCGAAGCGGCTCCGCGTCGCCGCACAGACCCCGCGAGGGGTGCGTCTTTTCGACCCTGCGGTGGTTTTCCGGCTCGCCGCCGAGCGCGCGGCGCGGCGGGGGCGGTAATCGTGAGCGCCACGTCACTCGTGGAAGCAGCCGTCTTAGGCCGCGACGGGCGTCGGCGTGGGGGGGAGATTCGATTCACGTGTCCCGCGCATCCTGATAAGCACCCCTCGGCCGACTTCAACCCGGCGCGCGCGGTGTGGATCTGTCGGGCGTGCGGGGCGGGCGGCGGGCTCCGTGACCTCGCCCGGAGGCTGGGCATCAACCCCGGCCCTCGGGCCTTCGCCCGCCCGCGGCGGCTCTCTGTGGAGGAGGAGCTCGTGCGGCGCGAGGCGCGGGTTCAGGCGCGCCTGGCGAGGTTCCGGCCGCTCTTCCGCCTGGCTGACGAGGTGAAGGAGAGCCGAGACGCCGCGACCGGGCTCTTGCGACGCGCCGCGACCTTGCCCGAGGACGGGGACGACGTCTGGAATCTGGTCTTCGCGGCCTCCGAGCTGCAGCGCGAGGCCGACCAGCTCGAAGCCGAGGCCGACGACCTCATGCGGGCGATGCGATGACGGCCGATCCCCAAAACCTGACGGATCTCGGAAACAGCCGGCGGCTCGTCGAGCGGCACGGGGCGAATCTCCGCTACTGCCCCTCGCTGGGCTGGTTCGCCTGGGACACGCGGCGCTGGGCGAAGGACGACACCGCCGAGGTGATGCGGGATGCCAAGGAGACCGCCCGCTCGATCTACGCGGAGGCGGAGGTGGCCGACGACCCCGAGGAGCGCAAGCGGCTCGCAAAGTGGGCGATGCGGAGCGAAGCCGAGCCGCAGCTCCGGCGGATGATCGCGCTCGCCCAGAGCGAGACGGAGGTTGTCGTCCGGCCCGAACGGCTCGACGCGGACTCGTGGCTCCTGACGGTCCTCAACGGGACGCTGGACCTCCGCAGGGGCGAGCTGCGGCCTCATCGGCGGGAGGATCTCATCACGAAACTGGCCCCGGTCGCCTACGACCCCGAGGCCACATGCCCCACCTGGGCGGCGTGCCTCCGACGCTGGTTCGCCGAGGATGCCGCGCTCATCCGCTTCGTCCAGAAGGCCGCCGGGCACTCCCTCACGGGCGACACGCGCGAGCAGGTGATCTTCATCCCCTACGGCACCGGGTCGAACGGGAAGACGAGCTTTGTGCGCGTGCTCCTCGACCTCCTGGGCGACTACGGCTGCCAGACCCGGACGGAGACCCTGCTCGTCAAGCGGGGCGACGCGATCCCCAACGACGTCGCGCGGCTCCACAGGGCGCGGCTCGTCGCCGCCGTCGAGGCCGACGCCGGCCGGCGGCTCGCCGAAGGGCTCGTGAAGCAACTCAGCGGAGGCGACCGCGTGGTGGCGCGGTTCCTCCACCGGGAGTTCTTCGAGTTCACCCCGACGTTCAAGGTCTGGCTTGCCGTCAACCACAAGCCGACCATCCGGGGGACCGATCACGCGATTTGGCGCCGGGTGCGCCTGATCCCCTTCGACGTCACGATCCCTGAGCGCGAGCAGGACCGGGCGCTCGTGGAGCGGCTGAAGGGCGAGCTGCCGGGCATCCTGACCTGGGCCGTGGAGGGCTGCCAGCTCTGGCAGCAGGAGGGGCTCGGCCTGCCGCTGGCGGTCCGCACGGCCACGGCCGGGTACCGGGCCGAGATGGACGCGGTGGGCACGTTTCTCGGCGAGTGCTGCGTCTCGGCGCCGGACGCAGAGGTCGCCGTGGGCGAGCTGTACGAGGCGTACACCACGTGGTGCGCCCGCTCTGGCGAGGAGGCCGTCAGCAAGAAAGCCCTCAGCACGCTGCTCGAGGAGCGGGGTTTCGCTCCCGGGCACAGCGAGACGGCTCGGCTGCGGCGGGGGCTCCGGCTGCGGCGTCCCGACGAACCCGAGTTGCCCGCCCCGGTCCCGGTCGGCGCGGACGTGGAGTGGCAGCCGTGACCGGGTTCGAGCCCGGGTCTGCGCTCGTGACCGAGGCCCTCCGCCGGGGCGCCCGCGTCGTCTTCGACCCGCCGCGGTTCCGCGGCCCTGCCGAGGCCATCGCGCTCGCCCAGGAGGCGCCCGAGGCCGCCCGCGAGATTCTCCGGCGGGCCGTCCTCTTCCGGGCTCAGCTCCGCACCCCTGGGCCGGTGCCGATCCTCATCCTGCCCGGTGCCCCGGATCGCCCGGGTGGGTGTCTTTCCTGTGGGATCCCGGTGGCGGACCGCCTCCGCTGTTGCCTCTGCCAGATCGCCGCCTGGCTGGCTCTCGACCTCATCCCGCCCGACGGGGGGGACCGACCGTGACCCGGCCGGCCCCGGCTGACGCATCCGGGCTCCTGACGCATCTGACACGTTCCTACAGGTTTTCTCTATGCGCGCGCGCATACGTGAAAAGAGGGAAAACGTGTCAGGACGCGTCATCCGTCAGCCGACGGCGGGTGGCGTCGGCCATCCAGGAAACCCCTGGCCCGCGCGCCCGCGTCCATGCGCGGGTCCCCTGGCCTTCGAGGAACACGGGCAGGAAGGATGTACTCGAGGACGCCAAGGCCGATGCGTGAGGGCACATCCGCCCCGATGGCGACGGACGCCGCCGAGTACCTGACGGCGCGACAGTTTGCCGCGCTCATCCAGGTGTCCCAGAAGTCGGTGTTCCGCTGGGCAACCGAGGACCCGAGCATGCCGGCGCTCCGGATCGGTCGGACGCTGCGCTTCCCGCGGGCGCGGCTCCTGGCGTGGCTCCGGTCGCGCGAGCAGGGGCCGGGCCGCCCGCGGCGGTCTCGGACACCGTTGCTCTCTGGCCCGCAAGTGCTGATCGAATCAGACAACGGCCCCGGCCCGGCGGCGGCATGTGCTGAGCGATGCGCTACCGGGGCCTCGGAAGCCGGCCAGACGGCCGCGCCCGACTCCGCCCGGAGGCGCCCGTGACGGCCCGTCCAGAACCGGCCGTGGTCCTCCTGATCGAGGCTGTCGGAGGCCGTCGGCCCCCTCCTCCGCGTCCACGGCCGGTCGACGCCAGGGTGCGCGCGCTGGCTGACTTGTCGGAGCGCTTGAGATGATCGTCGCGCTTCGCCGGAAGGACGGGGCCGAGACCGCCCGGAGCGAGCCGTGAGAGCGCTCCGGGATGGGATTCCCCGCGCATTCAAGAATCACCGGACTCCCGAGGGCTGCGCATACGGGTGTTACGTGAGAGCGAAGCTCAGCCGACTCGGCGGATCGCTGCCCGCCGATGCCCGCCCGTGGCTCCGGGCGGCCGGGCTCCTGGTCCTCGACCTCGACAGGCTCCGGGCCGAGGTGGAGGCGACCCGCGCCGCGCTGGCGAACGGCGCCGGCGTCCGGCGCCGGGAGAAGGTGCGGGTGGCGCTCCGGCAGCTCGAGCGCCGGGAGGCGCGGCTGTTGATGCGGCTGGAGGCCGCCGAGCGCCGCCTCGAGGAGCTGGCCGCCGGTGCCGCTGACCCGCACGCGGCCCTCCGCGCCCTCGTGGCCCGGCCCGCGCCGCCCTCGGGGGGAGCCGACGCATGAGACGCCCGAGCCGCGCCCGCCGCACGCCGGCACCCGCGGCGCCGTCTCTGCCCGCGGAGGTGCCGACGATCTTGGAGGCCCTGACCCGCCGCGACCTCTGGGGGCGGTCCTTCGGCGGCTCGTCGTGGGCGGCCTGGCGCGTCGTCCTCGCGGCCATCGCCGGCCTGCCGCTCCCGGAGGACGGCGAAGCGCTCTACCGCCGGTGCACGGGTCGGAGCCGGTACGTGGCGCAGCTCGCGCGCGAGGCGTGGCTCGTCGTCGGGCGCCGCGGCGGCAAGTCCCTCGCGGCGGCCTTCCTCGCGGTGTACCACGTCTTGCGCCTGACCCTCCTGCTCGCCTCGGGCGCGCTCGCCGTCGCCCTCGGCGAGGTCCTCACGGTCATGCTGATCGCCGTGGACCGGAAGCAAGCGCGCGTGGTCTTCCGGTACCTCACCGCGCTCGTGGACGCGGTGCCCGCCCTCGCGGCCCTCGTGGCGCGGCGGACGCGCGAGGCGCTCGTCTTCTCGAACGGGCTCGTCGTGGAGATCCACACCGCGTCCTTCCGCACGACCCGGGGCTACAGCGTGCCCGTGGCGATCCTCGACGAGGCCGCGTACCTCCGCGACGAGACGAGCGCGACGCCCGACACCGAGATCCTCGCGGCGCTCCGGCCCGCCATGGCGACGGTGCCTGGCGCCGTGCTCGCGGTGATCAGCTCGCCGTACGCGCGCCGCGGGGAGGTCTGGCAGGCGCACCGCCGACACTACGCGAAGGACGGCGACCCCGTGCTGGTCTGGCAGGCGGACACGGCGACGATGAATCCGACGGTGGACGCGCGGATCATCGCGGAGGCGTACGAGCAGGACCCCGTCGCCGCCGCGGCCGACTGGGGCGCGCAGTTCCGGTCGGACGTCGAGACGTTCCTCACGCGCGAGGCCGTCGAGGCGTGCGTCGTCGAGGGCCGCCGCGTCCTGCCGGGGGAGGGGACGGTCGTCTACGTCGCCTTCTGCGACCCGTCGGGCGGGAGCGGGGACAGCATGACCCTGGCGATCGCGCACGCCGAGGCCCGCGACGGCCGGGTGGTCGCGGTGCTCGATTGCCTCTACGAGCGTCGGCCGCCGTTCTCGCCCGACGCGACGGTGGGGGAGTGCGTGGAGCTCCTCGGGCTCTACGGGATCGCGGCCACGTGGGGCGACCGGTACGGCGGGGCGTGGCCCGCCGAGCGCTTCGCCGCGCACGGGGTCGGGTACGAGCCGTGCCGGACGCCGAAGGAGGACCTCTACCGCGAGCTGCTGCCGCTGGTGCACAGCGGCCGGGTGGAGCTCCTCGACGACGCGCGGCTGCTCACCCAGCTCGTGACGCTCGAGCGGCGGACGGGCCGGGGCGGACGGGACTCGGTGACCAAAGCGCCGGGCACCCACGACGACGTGGCGAACGCGGCGGCGGGCGCGCTGGTTCTGGCGCACGCCCTGGGCGCGGCCGCGCCGGCGCCGGCGCTCGAGCCGAGCCCCGAGGAGCTCGCGGGACTCCGCCCGCTGCTCGCGCGGCTGCCCGCGCTCGACCGCCTGCCGGCGGGGCTCGGCCTGGCGTTCCGCGACCCGAACCGGGTCTACGACGACGAAGATGACGGTCCCTACTTGAACCAGTTCGGACAGTGGGTCCGATGATGACGACTCCGTGTCCTGGCGGGCTCGACGGGCCGCGGGCGACGGCCTGGGGGACCGGGCGCCGGCCGCCAGGATCGTTCCACCCGGCGCCCGGATCGCCCACTCGTTCCAGCCGAACCGATCCCGACCTCCGGCGGGGCATGCCGTGGCCGCCGGGCGACGGTCACGACGAGAACGCCGCGCGGGCCTGCCGGAGCTACGTCCCCGCGCGGCGATCGCCCACTTCACCACGCAGCAGAGGAGAGGAGGGTCCATGACTGACCGACCGAGCCCCCACGACGACGAGGACGACCCCTACACCCGCGCCTACGCCGCGCTGACGGGGATTCCGACGCTGAAGCAACTCGTCGCCGCCGAGCGGCGCAACCCGCGGAAGTGGCGCGACCCCGAGGAGGTCCTGCGCGAGGCCCGGGCTGAGGCCGAGCGGCCGATCCCGCTGGCCGTGTACGATCGGGCGCTCCGCGCGTTCGGCGTCGAGCCGATGGACCGGTCGAGCGCGACGGTTCACGCGCGCATGCGCCTGTACGAGGCGATCACCGGGCGCCCCGCGCCCGCGCCGGCGGGGACGGCCTCGTACGACCGGACCGACCCGTTGCTCCGCGTGGCCGCCGCACTCGAGGCCCCCTGGGCGCGCCGCGAGCTGGCCCTGCTCGACGAAGTCGAGACCGCCGCGGCGCGGGAGGCCGCGCGCGGCGCGGGGAGCGCGGGGCAGAGCGCGAGCAAGACGCTCGACGAGCTGCGGAACGATCGGAGGCTCCCGCCCGGGGCTCGGGCGCTACTGGAAGGACGCCCCGCGGCGTCCCGGGGGCTGAAGACCAAGGAGGCATCATGAGCGACACGACGATCGAGACGCCCGCGCCCGCGACGGCCGACCAGATCGAGGAGGTGGCGGCCCGGCTCCAGGCCGCCGAGCGTCAGGCCCGGAGCTGGCTCGCCCGGGAGACGGAGATGAGTGCCGAAGAGGCCCTCGGCGATCTGGTCCACGGCTTCCCCAGCGCCGAGGCGCTGCTCGGCTCGAAGCTCGACCGCGCGGCGGCCGTGCGCCTGGAGCTCGAGGCCGCGCTCGCCGCGGCGCGGGCGGTCCCGGCGGCGTCCCCGCCTCCGGCCCCGGTCGCGCCGACGACGCTGCGGGAGCTCGAGGCGCGCGAGCAGGCGGTCTCGGCGGGGCGGGCCGAGGACTGGTCCCGGGGCGAGCTCAGGATCGCGATCGACCGGGCGGAGCGGCTCGTCCCGATCCTCCGGGCCGGCGTCCAGGCGTTCGCGGCGGTCACGCTCACGGCGTTTCGGGATCTCGTCGTCGCGCGCCAGCAGGCCGAGGTGGACCGGCTCGCGGCGACGCTCGCCGAGCTGCGCCGGGAGCGGCACGCGGTCCGCGAGTTGGCGACCGCGTGGACGGTCGCGCTGGACGACCTGCCGAAACTGCCGGGGCTCACCCACGGGCGATGAGCGACGCGCCCCGCCCCGCGCCGGCCCCCGGCGTCCGCGATCGCCCCGTGGTCGTTCTGGAGCGGGGCGACTCGCTCGACCAGGCGCTCCGCGAGTTCAGGAAGCGCTGCGGCCATGCCGGCATCCGTGGGGAGCTGAAACGCCACGCGGCCGCGATGTCCAAGGGCGTCCGTCGGCGCCACAAGGCGAGGCTGGCCCGGGCCCGGTCCCGGCGGCGGGCGCGGCGGACCGCGCGCGAGGTCCAGGACGACTGACGTGGACGAGCTCTCCTTCGCCGTCCGCGGGCTCCTCGCGCTCCTCCGGGACGAGGGCGTGCCGGACCGCGACCTCATCGGCGTCGCGCGCTACGGCGTGCTCCTCATCGCCCTCGCCCGGGCCCCCGAGATGGCGGACCTCCGGGCCTGGATCGGGGCGCAACCCGGCTCGCCCGACCCGGAGGCGCCCGCGGCGCGCTACGCCCGCGCGCTCGACGGCCGGGTCACGTACTTCTGGGTCATCTGGGACGAGGCCGCCGCCCGCCTGGGGGCCGAGACGTTCCCGACGTTGTGGGCGCTGCTCGACACGGTCGAAGGCGAACGCCTGGCCGAGCGGGTGCTGATGGAGTCGGCCGAGTGAGCCCGCCGCGGCGCCTGGGCCGAGCCGAGAATGCGTGGCCCGAGGGGCGGCGGCAACTGGCCTGCTTGCGCTGTGGCGGCGTGTTCTGGAGCGCGGCGCGGGACCAACGGCTCTGCGCGGATTGCAAGGAGCTGGAGCTGTGGCGCGCGTGACGTCGCCGTGGGCCTGGGCGCCGCCGACGCGCTGGGCCTGCCTCCGCTGCGGCGCGTGGTTCCTGACGAGGGATCTTCAGCCCCGCTGTCCGGCGTGCGGCTTTCGGGAAACCGCGTCGTGATCCCGACCGCCGAGATCGCTTGGCTGGCCGGGCTACACGGCGCGCCGAGCGCACGGACGGGGCCTTTGCAACGCCTGCTACCTTCGGCGATACAGGCCGTGGCCTCGCCGCTCGCGCGACGGCCGGACGCTGGCGCTGTTCGGATGAGTCGCTGTCCTGCGTGCGGCTTCGTGGAGCGGCCGTCGTGACCGCCAGGCATCCCTGGCGCCTCCTCTCGGGATAGCGCATGTCCACCCCTAGCTCCGGGCCCGAACCGCGCCCTCAGGCCGCACGTGCGGGCTACGCGGCCTCCGGGGTAGACTGCCCGGGACGGTGCCCGGGGTGCGGCGGCCCGCTCCCGGGGGGCCGGACGGCGTGCTCGGGGCGGTGCCGCGCCACGCTGAGCCGGACCCGGCGGGCGGCGAAGCAAGCGGAGGCCCTGGCCGCCCGGGACCGGGAGCTGCGGCGGCTCCTGGCGGCGGCCCGGGCGAGCCTCGAGGCGGCGGAGCGGCTCTTGACAAGGTAATGACCCCGGAGGTAATCTTGACTCAGGTCGAGAAGCGACGGCTCGCGATGAAGATCAAGGCACTCAGGGAACGGCGAGAGATGACCCAGCAAGAGCTGGCCCACAAGGCGCGGCTCTCCGTCGGCTATCTCGCGCGCCTCGAGATCGGCCGGCACGAGCCGACGCTGACCACCCTGCGGAAGCTCGCCCGCGCCCTCGGCGTGCCGGTGGCGGAGTTGCTCCGGTGACCGAGCCGACCTTCGGCCCGGAGGCGTGGCGCGAGGCGGTCGAGGCCGCCGGCGCGCGCTTCCGCGGGCTCCAAGCCCGGCGCGATCGCCCGCCGCTCCTGCTGTTCGACGACCCCGCGACGGGCTCGACGCTGACGGTGGACGTGGCGGCGCTCGTGACGGAGGCGGTCCGCGCCCGGCTCGGCGAGCGGCCCGAGGCCGTCGTCCTGGGCGTCGTGGGGGCGCGCGTCGTGGAGCAGCTCGACCGGCTGGCCGGGGCGGTGGAGGGGGTCGCCCAGCAGCTCGGCCGCCAGGCCACGCCCCCGTAAGCGCAGAAGCGCCCCGCGCGCGCTGGGAACGCGCCGGGGCGATGGCCCACCACCCCGAACCCGCGAAGGGAGGAGACGATGAGCAAGGCGAGTCTAGCACGGAAATCCGCTCCACCCCTGATCCGCGCGAGCTGCAAGGCCCGCATGCGCCCGGGGAGTCCCTGGGTGCGGGCCACGCTCACCACCGAGCGCGCGGAGTCGTCCTACGGGCTCCCCGTCGTGGTCGTGGAGGGCGTCGCCTACGGCGCGGGTGAGCTCTGGTCGCTCCACGTGCCGCGGGGCTCGCGGTACGCCGATGCGGCGACCCGCGCGGGCTATCGGCTGGAGTGACCGAGCGTGGGGATGACGAGGCGCCGCCCGGCCCGCCCGCTGACGGCCGACACCCGCGGCCGGCGGTTCAACACGTTCCGCCTCTCGGAGCTGGTCCACGCGCTGGTGATCGTCCGCGCCCTCTGCCACCGGCCCCACACGCTGGCGGAGCTCGCGGCGCTCCTCGGGCTCCATCACCGAAGCGTGCGGCGCTACCTCCAGGCGATCGAGCTCGTGGGGATCCCGCTCGACAGCCACGCGGCGCGGCGGCGGACGCGCCCGGTGCGCCTCTGGTGGACCGACGCCGCCTCGGTGGGCGGGTGGCTCCGCGCCGGCGCGCCGCCCGTGATCCGGGCGCGGCGATTGAGGCGGGCCTGAGAAGAAAGGAGGACGAGGATGGGCTACGTCTACCGACACGGCAAGACTTGGTGGTGCCAGTACTTCGTGAACAACGGCCAGCGCCGGCGCGAGAGCACCGGGCTCCCCCGCACCGCCACGAAGAAGGCGGCGCAGGACGTCCTGAAGACCCGCGAGGCCGCGCCAGAAGGGGGCTTGAGACCCGTGCAGACCGTGGCGACGCGGCTGAAGGCGATCCGCGCGCGGCGCGGGTGGGCGCTGCGGGGAGCTCTATCCCGACCTGTTGACCGCGCGACGCTCGAGCGGGCGCTATCCCGACCTGTTGACCGCGCGACGCTCGCGCGGGCGCTCGGTGTCCCCGTGAGCCGGTTGATCGGGGAGCGGTCACGAACGCGGGGGACAAGGAGGGACTGAGCATGGCGAAGATCATCAAGCGCACCTGGACCAGCACGGGACCGGCGGGCCGGCGCGTCCGGCACGCGGCCTACGGCTACACGCTTCAGCTCCCCGGCGTCAGCAATCCGAAGACGGGCCGGCTGAAGCAGGAGCGGAAGGTGTCGAGCGCGTGGCTCACGGAGGCCGACGCGCTCGAGGAGCTGGCGAAGCGTCAGAAGGCGATCGCGGCCGGCGCCATCGACCGGCCTGACCGGACGCTCGGCGAGCTGGCCGAGGAGTACCTCAGGTACAAGGACGGGAAGCGGAGCCTCAAGGACGACGAGCGGATCGTCCGCGCCCGGCTGCTCCCGGCGTTCGGGCCGGGCCTGCTGGCGCGGAAGCTCTCAGCCCCCGCGATCGCGCAGTACGAGAAGGACCGGATGGGCGCCACGGCGGGGCAGACGACCCGGAAGGTGAGCGCCTTCACCGTCCGCAACGAGCTGGGCGTCCTCCGGCACATGCTCCGGCTCGCGCGGCGCTGGGGGTACATCGAGCACGTGCCGGAGATCGTGATGCCCAAGCCGCCCGATGGCCGGCTCCGCTACCTGGACGAGGCCGAGATCGCGCGGCTCCTGGCGGCGTGCCGTGAGTCGCGCAACCCCTACCTCGCCGCCATCATGACCATCGCCCTCCACACCGGGATGCGCAAGGGCGAGATCCTCGGCCTGGAGTGGGAGCGGGTGGACCTCTCCAGTGCCCGGGTCACGCTCTACCACACGAAGAACGGGAAGCCGCGGGGCGTGCCGGTCAACCGGGCCGTCTACGAGGCGCTGATCGAGCTTCAGCCCGACGCGGCCCAGCGGCACGGCCGCCTGTTCCCGAACGGCAACGACCGCCGGGGCTCGCAGATCCGGACGGCGTTCGAGGCGGTGCTGAAGCGCGCGGGCATCGCGGGCTTCCGGTTTCATGACCTCCGCCACACGGCGGCGAGCCACCTGGTGATGCGGGGCGCCTCGCTCCAGGAGGTGAAGGAGATCCTCGGGCATTCGGACCTCCGCATGACGCTCCGGTACGCGCACCTGAGTCCGGCGCACCTTCGCGGGGCGGTGGAGCGGCTCGAGGGGCTGACCCCGGTCGCCGTAGCACATGATTTAGCACATAGTGGTAAAATGGCCGGGGTCGGGACGCCGGCCGACTCGTAAGTGCTCGAAAGATCAGGACACGGCGGCGTAGCCAAGTGGCCAAGGCGACGGTCTGCAAAACCGTTATTCGGCGGTTCGAATCCGCCCGCCGCCTCCAACTGATCGCGGGGGACCCGCTGCTGGTGGGTCCCCCGCGGCGCTTTCGCGATCTGGAGATCGGGACGCAACAGCCGCGAGATCGCGCGCCTCACAGCGACGCCACGTTCGACTGTTCGCGACTGGATTCGCCGGTTCGCTGGTGTAGCCCAATCGGCAGAGGCAGCCGACCTAAAATCGGCTCAGTGTGGGTTCGAATCCCTCCACCAGCACCAGTATCCCGCGTGCGTGTACACCCGAACACGGCCTCGACGGCCGACGCTGCGCCCTCAGTTCCCGCTGCCGGCTCGGGGCTTGGCGGTGCCTTCGGGGGCGGCTCTCGCGCGGAGCAGCGCCTGGATCTCGCGAAACGCCGCGGAATCGCGGATCAAGCGGTCGTCGAGGACCCAGCCCGCGATCCGCGAGCGCACGCGGGTCGCCCGGTCCGCCGACAGGGGGTGCGAGGAGAGGAACCTCTCGAGGTGGCTCTCCTGGCGCGACCGCCAGAGGAGGTCGAAGAACGTCGCGAGGCCCTTCGGGTGGTAGCCCGCCCGATGGAGGTACCCGGCGGCCAGATCGTCCGCCTGCGCCTCGTCGCCGCGGCTGTAGGAGAGGCTCTCGAGGCCGGTCACGACGCTCGGGAGCGGCGACGCGAGCCCGCCGAAGAAGGCGTCTCCGAGCGAGGTCACGAACGCGACGAGCTGGTGGCGCGAGAGCTGCTGGGTCCCGTGTCGGGCCGCGACGTGCGCGATCTCGTGCGCGAGGACGCCCGCGAGCTCGGCCTCGTCCCGGATGGCCACCACCAGGCCGCTCGTCACGTAGACGAACCCTCCGGGGAGCGACAGGGCGTTGACCAGGCGAGTGTCCAGCATCCGGAACTCGTACCGGATCCCGGGAGTCTGCGCGGCGGCGGCGATCGCCGTCCCGAGCCGCTGGAGGTACGCGGGAACCGGCGGGGTCGTGAGGAGCCCCGTGTGGGCTTCGAGCTGCCGCGCCGCGTAGTCGCCGAGACGCGAGCCTGACCGGCGAGAAGTGGCTTGACCATCAGCCTGGCTTCGACGTAAAGTCCCGCTACGTCCCAGGTCGAGCGACCGGCCCTCGGGAGGCGGCGATGCCCCTGGTTCGGGTCCCCGGACAACCCTCCGATGTCCTCGAACAGAACCGGCTGAGACTGCGTGGGCGGGCGCGAGCCTGAGGGCCAGGAGGCCTGGCGATGAAGAAACTCCGCGACATCATGCGTCATGGCTTCCTGTTCACGGTTCAGCGGGATGCCACCGTAGCGGACGCCGTGCGGGTGATGGCCAGCCAGAACGTCGGGATCGTGAGCGTGCTCCACGGCGATCGGCTCGTCGGGGTCTTCTCGGAGCGCGACGTCGTGCGACGGGTGGTCGCCCCCGGCCTCGATCCCGCGGCGACACGGATCGAGGACGTCATGACCCATGAGCTCGTCGTGGCCGAGGCAGACGAGGACTACCAGTCGGCGATGCACAAGATGGACCGGGCCCACATCCGCCACCTGCCCGTGGTGAGTGAAGGCCGGCTTCTGTCGATGATCTCGATTCGGGATCTCATGCGGGTCGAGCTCCAGGAGCAGGGCGAGGAGATTCGCTACCTCCACGAGTACCTGTATCAGATCCCGCCTGACCCGGGCCCAGCGGCGCCTCGCCGCTGAGCTCCGCCGGGCCGCGGGGCCGGCAGCACGACGGCGCCCGCGATCCTCGTCGCCGCCGAGCTGCGCACCATTGCCTGCCAGCACCCCTGAGCCCGGCGCGCACTCCGGCGTCTCACTGTGTGCACGGTTTGATCGAGTCCACCGGCGGCAGGACGGGCGGTGGGACGAAGATGGCGAGGTACCCGTCGGCGGGGGCGAGCGGGCGCAGCTCCACCTCGCGGTAGCCGACCGCGGCGAGCTCGCACCGGAGGAGCGCCGGCGGCGTCCCGTGGTCCTGCGTGGGCTTGTCCACGTCGATGATGCCGATCCGCGCGTCCCCCCGGAGGGCCCGGCGCAGCCGGTAGAGGAATTCATAGGGGTTCTCGATCTCGTGGTAGACGTGGGAGAGGATCGCGACGTCCACGGAGTCGGGCGGGAGCTTCGGGTCGCGGGGCGCGCCGAGGACGAGCGTGACCCCGGTGATCCCCTCGCGCCGGAGCCTGGCCGCGAGCTGCTCGAGGTACTTCGGGACGACGTCCGTCGCATAGATCGTCCCCGACGGGCCGAGCCGGCGCGCGAGGCGCACGGTGTAGTAGCCCTCCCCGGCGCCGATGTCCGCGACGCGCATCCCGGGCTTGATCCCGAGTCGGTCCAGCACGCGCTCGGCCTCGCCGAGCCGGTCGCGCGTCGCCTCGTCCGAGTAGGTCGGCGAGATGATCGGCGCGACCGGGCGGTCGGGCGTCGGGAACCGCCGCCCCTGCGGGCCCGCCGTGCTCACCTGGAACGCCGCGAGCCCGGCGACGAGCAGCAGCAGACCCGCGGTGCGGGCTCCCGGTCCGGCCGTGGCCGAATCGCGCATCGCTCGAGCCTCCCTCACCCTCACGGCGCGGTCCGCTTGAACAGGATGACCCAGAGCCGCGCCGGGCGGTCCGTCTCGTTCCGCGCGTCGTGGCGGGTCTGGCTCGGGAGCCAGTGGACGGTCCCGGGCCCCAGCACCTCGCGGCCCACCGCGGTCTCGAGGGTCAGCTCGCCCTCGACGACGATCCCGAGCTCGTGTTCCGGGCCCGAGTGCCACCCGGAGGCCGAGCCCGCGGGGAAGGTCATCAGCAGGACCCGCGCCACGTCGTTGTCCAGGTAGAGGCGCACCTCGACCATCTTCGAGAGGTCCTGCGGGGCGGCAGCGGGTGCGGCGACCAGCAGCGCCGCGATCACGCCGAGACCCGCCCGGACGCGTCTCATCTCCGGGCGTCTGCGGTTTCCACGGGAAACCCGCGTACTGCTTATCCGGTTGACTCCGAAGAGCCCCATGGGTAGTGTTCGAGTGTGCC
>CAYQDR010000085.1:0-21801 GCA_964416315.1 uncultured bacterium | reverse complement strand
GCCCCCGACCGGGCGCGCGCGCGCGGCGGGCGAGCGCCCGGGCGCGGGACGCGCGACCGGCCGGAGCGACCCTCACATGGCACGTCAGATCGTCATCGACGCGGGCATCAGCGAGACGCGGGTGGCCGTCCTCGAGAACGGCCTCCTCACGGATCTGTCGCTCGAGCGGAAGCGCCGGCGCTCCATCGTCGGCAACGTCTACAAGGGCGTCGTAACCAACGTCCTCCCCGGGATGCAGGCCGCGTTCGTGGACGTCGGCCTGACCAAGGACGCCTTCCTCTTCGCGGGCGACTTCACCGCCAACGTCGGCGAGTACGAGCGCCTCATGCTCGCCGAGGACGAGGCGGACATCGAGCTGGAGGAGGCGACGGAGCGGGAGCGCCGGGAGGCCGCGCCGATCGAGGACCTCCTGCGCAAGGGTCAGGAGCTCCTCGTCCAGGTCTCCAAGGAGTCCCTCGGCACCAAGGGCGCGCGGATCACCTCGTTCATCAGCCTGCCGGGCCGGTACCTGGTGTACATGCCGCAGGTCACCCACCTCGGTGTCTCCCGCCGCATCCGGGACGCCGCCGAGCGCGACCGCCTGCGTGCCCTCGTCAAGGCGATGCGCCCGTCGGGAGGCGGTGGGCTGATCGTGCGGACGGTCGCGGAGGGCAAGGGCGAGGAGGAATTCGCCGCGGACGTCGAGTTCCTGCAGCGCCTGTGGGGGCAGATCCAGACGCGCTTTGCCCAGGCCCCGCCGCGCTCGCTGCTCCACGAGGAGGGCGACCTGATCTTCCGGGTGATCCGGGACCTCTTCACGCCCGACGTCGAGGAGATCCTCGTCGACGCCGGCGAGGAGTACCGGCGTGCGCTCGACTATGCCCGGAGCCTCGTTCCGACGCTGGCCCATCGGATCCGGCTGTACGAGGAGCCGGCGCCGGTGTTCGAGGCCCGCGGCATCGAGAAGGAGATCGAGAAGGCCCTCCGGCGCCGGGTGTGGCTCAAGTCGGGGGGCTACCTCGTGATCGACCAGACCGAGGCGCTCGTGTCGATCGACGTCAACACGGGCAAGTACGTCGGCAAGCGCGACTTCGAGGAGACGATTCTCAAGATCAACCTCGAGGCCGTCAACGAGGTCGTGCGCCAGATCCGGCTCCGGGACCTGGGCGGGATCATCATCATCGACTTCATCGACATGGAGCGCGAGGACCACCGGCAGCAGGTCTTCCGGGCGCTCAACCGCGCCCTGGCCGAGGACAAGTCGCGGACCAACGTCCTCGAGATCTCGGAACTCGGGCTGGTGGAGATGACGCGGAAGCGCGTCCGCCAAGGCCTCCAGTCGCTCCTCATGCAGCACTGCCCGACCTGCAAGGGCACGGGCGCGGTGAAGTCGGCCCCGGCGATCACGGCCGAGATCTATCGGAAGGTCCAGGTGGCGGCCGCGGACGTCGGCGGCCAGGAGGTGCTGATCCGGGTCAACCCCGAGATGGCGGCGCACTTCGAGGACGAGGAGGCCGAGGGGCTCGAGGTGCTGCAGCGTCGGATCCAGCGGAAGGTGACCCTCCAGGCCGTCCAGTCGCTCCACAAGGACGAGTACGAGATCATCACTCGCTAGTCGACCCGGAGGGGGGCTCCGCCCCCCTTCCGGATCCTCCCCCCGGGAGGGGTTGCGCCGGCAAAGCCGGCGCTCGGAGCGGAACACCATACCGAGACGAGCTCCTAGTGCCGGCCCGTGGGTCCGGTTGACAGCCGCCCCCGGCCGGGGCATCATACCCCCCGTGGGTATCTGGCGATGACGCGAGCCGATCGAGCGACCCTCCGGCGCCGCCTCCGCCGGATCGAGGGGCAGATCCGTGGCCTCCAGCGCATGGTGGAGGGGGACGCCTACTGCGTGGACGTCCTCCACCAGGTCGCGGCGGCGCGCGCGGCCCTCCAGGAGGTCGGCCGGCTCCTGCTCGGGAGCCACGTCGAGCGCTGCGTGGTCGACGCCGTCCGCTCGGGGAGCCGGCAGGCGCGTGACCG
This sequence comes from uncultured bacterium, assembly GCA_964416315.1. Lineage (GTDB taxonomy): Bacteria > Methylomirabilota > Methylomirabilia > Rokubacteriales > DASRDR01 > CAYQDR01. The sequence goes on along the minus strand of CAYQDR010000085.1, from coordinate 19,800 downwards.
CAAGGTCACGGAGCTGCTCGAGGTCCTCGCCCGCCTCAACGGGCGGTGACCCCCATGGCGATCCCCACCGGCGGCCGCACAGACCGGGTCGCGGCCCTCCTGGGCCGGGAGCGGGCGCTCGTCTGGACGGGCCTGGCCGCGCTCACGCTGGGCGCGTGGGCGTATCTGCTCCATCTGCAGCGCACGATGGCGGGCGGGGTCCCGGGCGCCGCGATGGCCGGCACGCCGGGCATGGGCCCGGCGCTCGCGCCGTGGAGCGGAGCGGACCTGCTGTTCACGGTCGCCATGTGGGCCGTCATGATGGTCGGCATGATGCTGCCGGCCGCCGCGCCCGTCATCCTGCTCTTCGCCGCGGTCAACCGGAAGCGCCACGAGCAGGGCGGGGTGGCGGTCCCGACGACCGTCTTCCTCCTCGGCTACCTCGCCGTGTGGGGCGGCTTCAGCGTCGGGGCGGCGCTCGCCCAGTGGGGCCTCAACGCAGGGGCGCTCCTGTCGCCGGCCTTGCGGACGACGAGCCCGCTCCTCGGGGGCGCGCTCCTCCTGCTCGCCGGCGTCTACCAGCTCAGCCCGCTGAAGGCGGTCTGCCTGGCCCGCTGCCGGAGCCCGCTCGGGTTCTTCATGACCCACTGGCGGGACGGCGCGGCGGGCGCCCTCGGGATGGGGGTCCGGCACGGCGCCTACTGCCTCGGCTGCTGCTGGGTCTTGATGGGGCTGCTCTTCGTGACCGGCGTCATGAACCTCCTCTGGGTGGCCGCCATCGCGGCGCTCGTGCTCCTCGAGAAGGCGGCGCCGGCGGGGGTGCTGCTCGGGCGCGTCGCGAGCGCGGCCCTGATCGGCTGGGGCCTCGTCCTGGTCGGGCGCGCCGCGGGGCTCCTTCCGGGCTGAGCGATGGGCGGGCGACCGGACGCGAGCGTGGAGCTGCCCCTCGCGGGGATGAGCTGCGCGGCCTGCGCGACGCGCATCGAGCAGGGGCTCGCCGCGCTCGAGGGCGTCCGGACGGCGGCCGTGAACTTCGCCGCCGAGCGCGCCCGCGTGACCTACGATCCCGCGGCGCTCGGTGTCGAGCGGCTCGTCGCGCGGGTGCGCGAGCTCGGGTACGACGTGCCGCTCGCGGCGCTGACCGTCCCCGTCGCCGGGATGAGCTGCGCGAGCTGCGTCGGGCGGGTCGAGGCGGCCCTCAGCGGGGTGCCCGGCGTCGTCGAGGCGTCGGTGAACCTCGCGAGCGAGCGGGCGCGGGTGACGGTCGTCGAGGGTCGGGCCGGGCTCGCCGAGCTCCGCGCGGCCGTGAGGGCGGCCGGCTACGACATCCCGGCGACCGCCGAGGCGGGGGCGGACGCCCCCGACCGCGAGCAGGCCGCCCGCGCGCGCGAGCTCGGCCGGCTGCGCCGCCGGGTGATCGTGGGCGCGGGGCTGGCCATCCCCGTCGTCATCGGGAGCTTCCCGCAGCTCTTCGGGTGGGCGCCGCAGGCGCTCACGAGCCCCTGGGTGCAGCTCATCCTCACCCTCCCGATCCAGTTCTGGGTCGGCTGGGGCTTCCACCGCGGCGCGTGGGCGGCGCTCTCCCATGGCACGGCCAACATGAACACCCTCGTCTCGATCGGGACGAACGCCGCCTTCTTCGGCTCGGTCGGCGTCACCCTCTGGCCGGAGGCCTTCATGGCCGCCGGGGGGATGACGTACTACGACACCGCCGCGGTCCTGATGACGCTGATCGTGCTGGGCCGCTACCTCGAGGCGCGCGCGCGGGGCCGGGCGTCCGAGGCGATCCGGGCCCTCGTCGGGCTCCGGCCGAAGACCGCGCGCCTCCTCCGGGACGGGGCGGAGGTGGACGTCCCGGTCGAGGACGTCGTGCCCGGCGACCTCCTGCGCGTCCGCCCCGGCGAGAAGATCCCGGTGGACGGCGAGGTGGTCGAGGGGCGGTCCACCGTGGACGAGTCGATGCTGACCGGGGAGAGCCTCCCGGTGGCGAAAGGTCCGGGCGACCGGGTCATCGGCGCCACGCTGAACCGGACCGGCTCCTTCGCCGTCCGCGCGCGCCGGGTCGGGCGGGAGACGGTGCTGGCGCAGATCATCCGGCTCGTCGAGGCCGCCCAGGGGTCGAAGGCGCCGATCCAGGCGCTGGCCGATCGGGTCTCGGCGGTGTTCGTCCCGATCGTCCTCGTCCTCGGCGTGCTGACCTGCCTCGCCTGGTGGCGCTGGGGGCCCGAGCCGGCGCTCCTCTTCGCCCTGTCGAACACGGTCGCCGTGCTCGTCATCGCGTGCCCGTGCGCGATGGGGCTCGCGACCCCGACGGCGATCATGGTGGGCACGGGCAAGGCGGCCGAGCTCGGGATCCTCGTCAAGAGCGCGGCGGCGCTCGAGCTGCTCCACCGTGTCCGCACGCTCGTCGTGGACAAGACGGGGACACTGACGCGGGGCCGCCCCGAAGTGACGGACGTGCTCCCGCGGGACGGGACCGCGCCCGCCGAGCTCCTCGGCCTCGCCGCGGCCGTCGAGCGGGGGTCGGAGCATCCTCTGGGCGAGGCGATCCTCGGGCGAGCGCGGGCCGAGGGCGCGCCGGAGCTTCCCGCGGAGGGGTTCGAGGCCCTTCCCGGCCACGGGGTCGTCGCCCGGGTCGGCGGCCGGACTGTCGTCCTCGGCCACGCGCGGCTCATGGCCGAGCGCGGCCTCGCCCTGGACGGGTTCGCCAAGGAGGCAGAGCGGCTCGAGGCCGAGGGCAAGACGGTGGTGTTCGTCGCGGTTGCCGACGCCGTGCGGGGGCTCATCGCGGTGGCCGACGTCCTCAAGCCGGAGGCGGCCGCGACCGTCGCCGCCCTGCGCCGGCTCGGCATCGAGGTCGTCATGCTGACGGGCGACGCGCGGCGGACCGCGGACGCCGTCGCCCGGCAGGCCGGCGTGGATCGGGCCCTCGCGGAAGTCCTGCCGGAGGCGAAGGCCGCGGAGGTGGCCCGGCTCCAGGGAGAAGGCCGGCTCGTCGCCATGGCGGGTGACGGGATCAACGACGCGCCCGCCCTCGCCCAGGCCGACGTCGGGATCGCCATGGGGTCCGGCACCGACGTCGCGCTCGAGGCCGCGGACGTGACGCTGCTCACCGGAGACCTCCGCGCGGTCCTCACGGCGATCGAGCTCTCGCGGGCGACGCTCCGCGTGATCCGCCAGAACCTCGGCTGGGCGTTCGGCTACAACGTGGTCCTCCTGCCCGTCGCGGCGGGGCTCCTCTACCCCGTCTTCGGCGCCGGCGGCGTCCCCGGCGGACTCCGGTGGCTCCTCGGCGAGTCGGGGCTCCTCTCCCCGATCCTCGCCGGCGCGGCCATGGCGTTCTCGAGCGTCTCGGTCGTGACGAACTCGCTCCGCCTGAAGCGCTTCCGGGCCGCCGCCGTCGAGCGGTCGTGAGCCGACGGCGGGCGCTCGTCGCCGCCCTCGTCCTCGGGGCGCTCGGCGCCGCACCGGCCCCCGCGGGAGCCTCGCACGTCGCGTCCGACGCCTCGCTCCGCGGCGTCGTCCTCCTCCCCGCCGTCAGCCCGCCCTCGCCGGGTCCGGTCGTCCAGGTCGAGATCCGCCGGCCGGACGGGGAGCCGGCGTCCGGGCTCCGCGTCCGCGCCGAGGTCTTCCACGGCTTCGTGCGGCGGCTGAACGTCCCGCTCGAACCCCAGGGGCCCGGGGTCTACGCGGGCCGCGTCGCCGTGGACGGCGCGGCCGGGCTCTGGCAAGGCGTCGTCCGGGTCGAGGGCGGCCCGCGGCCCCTCATCGCCGATATCGCGTTCACGGCGCGGCCCGGCGCCCGGGCGGACGCGACGCCCGCGCCGCGGCGGCTCGGATTCCGGAAGGCGGGCCCGCTGACGCCTCGCCCCTGGCTCGACCACCTGGTCTGGAGCGGGCTCGTGGGGGCCCTCGTCCTCGGCGCCGGCCTCCTCGCGCGGCGCCCGCTCCCGGCGCCCCCCCGGGGCACCGCGCTCGCGCTGCCGGGGGCGCTCGTGGCGGTGGCGATCGCCGGGGCGCTCGCCGGGCCCCTCGGCGCCTACTGGGACGTCGCCTGGCACGTGGACCAGGGCCGCGAGACGTTCTGGAGCCCGCCGCACCTGCTGATCTACAGCGGGATCCTCGCGATCGTCGTCTCCGTCCTCGCCTCGATCGCGCTCGCCGGCGGGGGCCCGTGCCGCGCGCTCCGCGAGCACCGGGGCCTCCGCTTCGCGCTCGCGGCGGGCGGGGCCGCGCTCGCCTCCGCGCCGTTCGACGAGGCGTGGCACGGCCTCTTCGGGCTCGACGTCTCGATCTGGTCGCCGCCGCATCTGCTCCTCCTCTTCGGGTCGGCGGCCTCGATGCTCGGCCTCGCCCTCCTCCACGCGGACCGTCTCCCCCGCCTCGGCGCCCGGGTGGCGGTCGTGATGCTGGCCGCGGCGGCGCTCCTGATCGTCGGGATCTTCGTGCTGGAGTCCGAGTTCGTGGTGCTGGAGCGCTGGCACGTCCTGCTGGCCCGCCCGCGCGGGCTCTATCCGCTGTTCGTGACGGTGCTCGCGGTGCTCGTGCTGGCGGGCGCGACGCGGCTCGGGGGCCCCGGCACGGCGTCGGTGGCGGCGCTCGTCGCGTGGCTCGTGCGCGTCGGCGTGAGCCTCGCCTTCCTGCCGGCCCTCGGGCGGACGGTGCCGCTCCTGCCGCCGCTCTACCTCGTGCCGGCCCTCGCGCTGGACGGGGTCCTGGCCCTCGCGCCGCGGGCCTGGCCGCTCGGGTGGCGGTTCGCGGCGGGCGGGGCGCTTGCGATCACCCTCGCCTATGCCGTCCACAACCCCGTGGCTGCGCTGCTCCACGGCCGCGGGGTGCCGGCCGGGGACCTCTGGGCCTGGTTCCCCCTGGCGCTCGTGGCCGGGACCTCGGCCGCCTACCTGGGCCTCCGCATCGGCGCCCTGGCCCGGCGGGAGTCCGCATGAAGACCGTCGCCCTCGGCGGCGCGCTTTCGCCCGAGGACGTGGTCGGCGTGGCGCGGGCGGGCTGGCGCGTCGCGTTCCCGGGCGACGCCGAGCGACGGGTGGCCGCGGGCCGGGCGTTCGTCGAGCGCGTGGCGGCGGCCGACGCGCCGGTCTACGGCATCACGACCGGGGTCGGGAAGCTCAAGGACACGCCGATCCCCGTGGCCGACCGCCAGGCACTCCAGCTCAACCTCCTCCGGAGCCACGCCGCGGGCCTCGGGCCCGCGATGGGCGTGGCCGAGACGCGGGCGATGTGGTGCTGTCTCGCCGCCTCGCTCGCCCGCGGCCACTCGGGGGTCCGGCCCGGGCTGATCCGCCTTCTCGTCGAGTGTCTGAACCGCGGTCTCGCGCCGGTCGTGCCGGAGTGGGGCTCGCTGGGCGCCTCGGGGGATCTCATCCCGCTGGCCCACGCGGCGCTCGTGCTCGTCGGGGAGGGCGAGGCCTGGGCGGACGGGCGGCGCCTGCCCGGCGCGGCCGCCCTCGCGGCCGTCGGGCTGGCCCCGCTCGCCCTCGAGGCCAAGGAGGGCCTCGCCCTGCTCAACGGGACCCACCAGATGACGGGCATCGGCGCCCTCGTGCTCGCCGACGCGTGGGCGACGCTCCGGCTCGCCGACGTGACGGGGAGCATGAGCCTCGAGGCGCTCATGGGGACGAACGCGGCCGCCGACGCGCGCCTCCACGCCCTCCGGGCCCATCCGGGCCAGGTGGCGGCGGCCGCCAACGTCCGGCGGCTGACCGCCGGGAGCGAGATCATCGCCTCGCATGCCGACTGTCAGCGCGTCCAGGATGCCTACAGCCTGCGCTGCGTGCCGCAGGTCCACGGGGCCGCCCGGGAGGCGCACGCGTTCGCCCGCGCGATCCTCGCGCGCGAGCTCCAGAGCGTCACCGACAACCCGCTCGTCTTCCCCGACGATGGGCACGTCCTCATGGGCGGGAACTTCCACGGCCAGCCGCTCGCGCTGGTCTTCGACACTCTCGCGATCGGGCTCGGCTACCTCGCGGGGATCGCCGAGCGGCGGATCGACCGCCTCGTCAATCCGCTGGTCTCCGAGCTGCCGGCCTTCCTCGCCCCGACGGGTGGGCTCCAGTCCGGCTACATGCTCGCCCAGTACCAGGCGGCGGCGCTGGCCTCCGAGGTCAAAACCCTCGCCCACCCGGCGTCGGCCGACTCGATCCCGACCTCCGGCAACCAGGAGGACTTCGTGCCGATGGGGGCCGCGGCGGTCCGGAAGTGCCGCGAGGTCCTCACGCGCGTCCGCGGCGTGCTGGCGATCGAAGGAGTCTGCGCCGCCCAGGGGCTCGACCTGCGCGGCCCGCTCCGGCCCGGACGCGGCAGCGCGGCGGCGCGCGCGGCGGTGCGGGCGCGCGTCCCGCCGCTCGGAGACGACCGCGCGATCCACGCGGACCTCGCCGCGGGGCTCGCGCTGGTCGAGGACGGGAGCCTCCTCGACGCCGTCGAGGCGGCCGTGGGCGCGCTCGAGTGAGGCCCGGGGGGACCACCATGCCGCTGGCCTCGCCGTATCTCGCCGACGCGGACCGCTACGAGCGCACCATGCACGGCTGGATCGACGTGCCCGACGACGAGGGCTTCGCCATGACCGTGCGCATCGCGGATCCGTGGGTCGGCGTCGAGCTCGTCGCGGAGACGACGCCCTCGCCCGAGTACGGGATCCGGCAGGCGCGCGGCCGCGTCCTCGTCGGCCCCGCGGAGCGCGTGGACCCGGCGCTCGGCGACGCGATGAGCGGCCTCGCGGGCGTCGCGATGACCGCGGGGTTCACCCGCCGGGTGGCGGAGGTCGCCGCGGGCCGCGCCGGCGCGCAGTATTTCGTCGACGCCGCGATCGAGATCGCGCGGCTGGCGCGCCAGATCACGCGGCTGCCGTCGACGGTGATCGAGCGCCACCTCGCCGAGGGGCCGGTGGGCGCCTGGCGGCTCGACATGCAGGGGTGGGTGGACCTGCCGTCCTCCTGCTACGCCTACCGGCCCGAGTCCGAGCGCCTGTTCGCCGAGCGGCCCGTCACGACGCCCATGCAGGCGGTCCTCTACCACCCCCCGCGCGGCGCGGCGCGCGTCTTCAACCGGACGAAGGTCGCCCGGCTCGAGCGGCGTCCGGCTGACTGGGTGCTGGCCCACACGATGTTCGACGAGGTCCACTCCTTCCAGGTCTGGTATGTCGTGGACCCCGGGGCCGGGACCGTGCTGGACGCGGGGTCGCTCACGCCGCGGCTCCCCTACGTGGGGATCTGTTCCGACGCCCAGGGGCGAGTGCGGGAGATGGTCGGGCAGCGCCTGGACGCGGGCCTGCGGAAGCGCCTCGGGGGGCTCGTCGGCGGGACGAGCGGCTGCGCCCAGCTCTACGACCTGACCGCCGACCTCGTGAAGCTCCTCACGCTGCCGTAAGCGGCGCGCCCCGGGGGCGAGGCAGGCCCGAGCCGCTCGCTAAAGAGCGAAGGGTCGTGCGTTGCCCGACGTGAAAAAGACCGGCGCCCCCGATTCCGGGGGCGCCGGTGGCCTGACCCGAGGCGCGTGGTCGGGAACGCGCCCCGTCGGGGTCAGGCGTTCTTCCCGCCCTTGCCGCCCTTTGCGCCCTTGCCACCCTTCCCGGCCTGCGCGGCGCGGCCCCGGGCGGCCTGGAGGTCGGCGTCGCTCACGTTCGAGCGGCCGAGACCGATGACGCCGGGGTGCGCCCCACACTCCTGGGCGATCAGGCCCCAGCCCTTGCCCATCTCGCGCTTGTCGAGCACCTGGATGAGGTCGCACGTGCTGCTCGCGTTGTCGATGTTGATCGCATGGCCGAGCTGGGCGTCGTTGTTGAGGACGTCCGTGGACTGGGCCACGACGGTGACGGTCGTGTCGGAGCTCGTCACAACGCCGACGACGGCGTTGTCGCCGGCACCCACCGTGAAGGGGTCGGTGGTCTTGGTCACCGGGGTCCCGTCAATCGTTGCCGTCACCATGACCGTGCAGTTCGTGCTGGGCGGGACGTTCTGAAAAACGAAGTTACCGTTGGGGTCCGTGGTGGTGGTGTCGGTGAAGCCGTTGCAGGTGAGCGTCACCGTCGCGCCCTCGACCGGGGTCCCGTTCTGCGCCTCGGCGAGCCCGATGCCAAGCGCCGTCCTCAGCGCGATGACGACGACCGACTCCTGATTCGCCGCGCTCGACGTTCGGGTGACTTGGCCCTGAACGACCGCGGTCGAGCTGCCACCGCCCGATCCGCTCGGTCCGGTGGACGAACTCCCGCCGCCGCAGCCCGCGGTGACGGCGAGCGCGCCAGCGAGGATCACGGACAACAGAATCCGGTGGTGCATGTGCATCGCTCCTTTTCCGTTGGAGTGGCCTGACGGCTGGCCGACGGGCGATCACTTCGTCGGCGGAGGGAAAGAGCAACGGCCGTGCCGCGGGCCCTCCCGGATGGGAGTGCCGACGCTGCCCGGATTTAGCGGGGCGGCGGCCGCCGAGACCGCGGGGAAATCCCCTGCGGGCGGTCAAATCCCCGCGCGGCCCCGGTCACGCGGACGCGACGAGGGCCCGCTCGAGGACCCGCTCCTCCCCGAAGCCGGGCAGGTCGAGCCCCCGGGCGCGGAACTCCCCGAGCGCCGCTTCGGGACAGAGGCCCACGAGCTCGAGGCGGCGGATGCCGACCCCGCGGCGGGCCGCCTCGCGGGTCACGGCCTGGAGCACCGTGTAGAGGGAGGTCTGGCGAAGATCCGTCAGGTTCATCGAGACCTGGGCGCAGCCCCGGCTGGCCAGGCGGACGCCCATCGCCTGGAGCCCGGGCAAGCCCCCGGCCGACGTCCGGATCGCGCGGGCGATGGCGCGGGCCGCCTCGACGTCGTCGGCGTCGAGCCAGGCGTTGAAGGCGACGAGGAACTCCCGCGCCCCCACGGCGGTGGCGCCGCTGCGGGGGACGAACACGGCGGGGCCGGCGTCCGGCGCCCCCGCAGGGTCGGCGAGGCGCGCCGGGAGGCCCTCGTACTGCCCGAGCCGCACCTGCGGGAGGCCCCGGCGCTCGGGGCGGCGCGCGGCGGCGCCGTAGAAGAAGACGGGGAGCCCGTGCTCCCGCGCGAACGCGTTGCCGAAGCGATGGGCTGCCGAGACCGCGTCGGCCAGCGTGAGCCCCTCGAGCGGAACGAACGGCACGACGTCCACGGCGCCGAGCCGGGGGTGGACGCCGGCGTGCCCGCGCATGTCGATCCGGTGGACCGCCTCGCGGCCGAAGGCGAGCGCGGCCTCGACGACGGCCCCGGGGGCGCCCGCCAGCGTGAAGACCGCGCGGTGGTGGTCGGGGTCGGCGTGGCGGTTGAGGAGGCGCACCCCGGGCACCTCGAGGACGGCGGCGGCGAGCGCCTCCAGCGTCGCCGCCTCCCGGCCCTCGCTCACGTTCGGGACGCACTCGAGGAGCCCCGGCATCGCTCCCGATCATAGCAACCCTGCGCTATACTGGGGGCGCTCGGCCGCCCGGCGCGCGACCAGATCCCGAGACGCTGCGAGGTCTTCATGTCCGCCACGTTTCCGGTTGGGAAGCTGCCGGCCCCGCTTCTGGCGAGCCTCTTCGGCAAGCACGTGACGCTCGACGCGCGCGTGGTCCTCGGACCGCGGGTCGGCGAGGACGCGGCCGTGATCGACATGGGGGACCGCTACCTCGTCGCCACGACCGACCCCATCACCTTCGTGACGGAGGACCTCGGCTGGTACGTCCTGGTCGTCAACGCCAACGACCTCGCCGTGCGGGGGGCCGAGCCGCGCTGGTTCCTGGCGACGTGCCTCCTCCCGGAAGGGGGGGCCACCGAGGAGAGCGTCGAGGTGCTCTTCGCCCAGTTGGGCGCCGCGTGCCGGGATCTGGGGGTCTCGCTGGTCGGCGGCCACACGGAGATCACCCACGGGCTGGAGCGGCCGATCGTGGTCGGCACGATGCTCGGCGAGGTCGCCAAGGAGCGGCTGGTCACGACGAGCGGCGCCCGGCCCGGGGACGCGCTCCTCCTCACCAAAGGGATCCCCGTGGAGGGGGCTTCCATCGTCGCCCGGGTCCGCGCGGCCGAGCTGCGCGCGCGGGGCTACACGGAGGAGTTCCTCGCCCGGGCGCGCGCCTATCTCGAGCGGCTGAGCGTCGTGCCCGAGGCGCGTCTGGCGGTGGAGCTGGTCCCGGTCCACGCGATGCACGACCCCACCGAGGGCGGCCTCGCGACGGCGCTCTGGGAGCTGGCGGAGGCCGCGGGCGTCGGGCTCAGCGTGGAGGCGGACCGGATCCCGGTCCTCCCCGAGGGGCGCGCGCTCTGCGCCGAGTTCGGGCTGGACCCCCTGGGGACGATCGCCTCGGGCGCGCTCCTCCTGGCGCTGGCGCCCGCGGACACCGGGGTCGTCCTCCACGCCTGGGCGCGGGAGGGGATCGACGGCGCCTTCATCGGTCGGGTCGTCGCCCCGGAGGCCGGGGTCATGCTCGCCCGCGCCGGGCAGACCCGCGAGGTCCCGCGCTTCGCGCGGGACGAGATCACGCGCCTCTACACCTGAGCGAGGAGCCCCGGATGCCCACGGTCGGCTATGCCCGCCGCCCCGTCGCCCACGGCCACCACGGCCTCGTCGCCTCCGCCCACGCGCAGGCGACGCTCGTCGGGATCGACGTGCTCCGGTCCGGCGGGAGCGCCGTGGATGCCGCCATCGCCGTCAACGCGGCGCTCGCCGTCGTGCAGCCGCAGGCGTGCGGGGTGGGCGGCGACCTCTTCTGCCTCCTCTTCGACGCGCGCTCGGGCGAGGTCGTCTTCCTCAACGGCGCCGGCCGCTCCGGCTCGCGTGCCACGGTCGAGGCGATCCGGCGCCGGGGGCTCGACGCGATCCCGCTGATCGGCCCGCTCTCGGTCTCGGTCCCGGGGTGCGTGGACGCCTGGGGGACGCTCGCCGCGCGCTACGGGACGCGCCCGCTCGGCGAGCTGCTCAAGCCCGCGATCGCGCTCGCCCAGGACGGGTTCCCCGTGAGCGACCTCCTCGCCCAGACGATCCGCGAGCGGAGCACGCTCATCGAGGACCCGGAGTGGCACCGGATCTACGCGCCGGGCGGGCGGTTCGCGGCGGCCGGCGACCGGCTCCGCCAGCCCGACCTCGGGCGGAGCCTCGCCCTCGTCGCCGAGGGCGGCTCCGAGCCCTTCTACCGCGGGGAGCTCGCCGCGCGGATCGCCGGCCACCTCGAGGCCGGCGGGGGGTTCGTCACGGCCGAGGACCTGGCGCGGCATGCGGGGCGCTGGCAGCCGCCGATCGCGACGACCTACCGCGGGGCGACCGTGTACCAGACGCCGCCGCCGACCCAGGGGCTGACCGCGCTCCAGGCGCTGAGCCTCGTCGAGGGGTTCGACCTGCGCGCCCTCGGCCACCACTCGGCCGATCATCTCCACCTGCTCGTCGAGGCGATGAAGCTCGCCCTCGCCGACCGCGACCGCTGGATCGGCGACCCCGACCACGCGGCCGTCCCGGTCGCGGGGCTCCTCGACAAGGGCTACGCGGCGCGTCGTCGCGCCCTGATCCATCCGCGGCGGGCCGCGCAGGGCGTGGCGGCGGGCGACCCCACCGGGGACACGACCGGGTTCGTCGTCGCGGACGCGGCCGGCTCGGTGATCGCGGTCATCCAGAGCCTCTACTCGGCGTTCGGCTCGGGCGTCGTCCCGCTCGGGACCGGGATCGTCCTCCACTGTCGGGGCGCGGGCTTCGCGCTCGACCCGGCCTCCCCGAGCGTCCTCGCCCCCCGCAAGCAGCCGTTCCACACCCTCATCGCGGCGCTGGTCCTCCGGGACGGCGCGCCGCACGCCGCCCTCGCGACGATGGGCGGGTACGGCCAGGCGCAGACGCATCTCCAGGTGCTCACGAACCTCCTCGACTTCGGGATGGACCCGCAGGAGGCGATCGAGCGGCCGCGGTTCGTCCAGGGGCGCGTCCGGGTGACGGACTCCGAGGACCGGCTCCGGATCGAGGGGCGCGTGCCGCGGCGGGTGCGGGCCGCCCTCGCCCGGCGGGGCCACGTGCTCGACGTCGTGGCCGACTGGAGCGGGACGATGGGGCACGCCCAGGCGCTCACCGTCCGGACGGAGGGAGCGGGGCGGCTCTACGCCGGCGGGGCGGACCCGCGCGGCGACGGGCTCGCCCTCGCCTACTGAGGGCCGGTCGTGGCGCTCTCGGTCCGCGACATCATGTCCACACAGCTCGTCACGGTCACGCGCGACGAGCCCGCCCGGCGCGCGTACGACCTCATGCGGGACCGCCGGATCCGCCATCTCCCCGTCGTCGCCGAGGGCCGGCTCGTCGGCATCCTCTCCGACCGCGACCTCCGGCCGGTCCTGCTCGCGCCCGGCCTCGCCCACGCGACGGTGGGCGAGCTGATGAGCGAAGATCTGACGACGATCACCCCGGACACGCCCGTCGAGGACGCGGCGAGCCTGCTCGTCGTCAAGAAGATCGGCTGCCTGCCGGTCGTCGAGGGCGACCGCCTCGCCGGGATCGTCACGGAGACCGATCTCCTCGCGGTGCTGGTGGAGCTGCTGGGCCTCCTCACCCAGTCCACCCGACTCGACGTGCGGGTCTCCGGGGGGCCCGCGACGTACGAGCAGGTCGTCGAGATCGTCCGCCAGCACCAGGGGCGGATCCTGAGCGTCGGCGCCGTGCCCGCCGCCGCGGGGGAGACGGTGTTCAGCCTGCGGCTCGAGCCGTGCGACGTGCGCCCGCTGGTCCAGGCGCTCACCCGCGCCGGCTTCGAGGTGCTCTCGCCGAAGGTCGGCGCGCCGTGACGGGGCCGGGACCGCCGTGGCCGAGGCCGGTGGCGGGGGCTTCCCCCTCCCGCCCATGAGGCTCCGGCGGAGCCTCCTCTTCGTCCCCGGGAGTACGCCCGCGCGGATTCCGAAGGCCGTCGCCTCCGGCGCCGACGGGGTGATCCTCGACCTCGAAGACGCGGTGCCGCCGCCGCGGAAGGAGGCGGCGCGCGCGGCGATCGTCGCGGCGCTGCGCGCGGTGGAGTTCCGGGGCCGCGAGCGCATCGTCCGGGTGAACGCGCTCGACACCCCGTGGGGGGCGGACGACCTCGCTGCCGTGGTGCCCGCGGTCCCGGACGCCCTGGTCCTGCCGAAGGTCAGCGCCGTCGAGGACGTCACGCAGGCCGACGCCGAGGTGTCGCGGCTCGAGCGCGCGGCGGGCCTCGTCGCCGGGACGGTCCGCTTCCACCTCCTCGTCGAGACGGTGACCGGGATCCTCGACGCGCGGGAGCTCGCGCGCAGCTCCCCGCGGAACGCGGCCCTGCTCTACGGGGCGGGGGATCTCGTCCGCGAGACGCGGGGGCGTCTCGTGCCGAGCCGGGCGACGGAGCTCTACGCGCTCAGCCACGTGCTCTTCGCCGCGCGGGCCGCCGGCCTCGACGCCATCGACAGCCCGTGCTTCACCCTGGACGATGCCGCCGGGCTCGAGGCCCACACGCGATTCGGGGCGGAGCTCGGGTACGACGGGAAAGCCGTCATCCACCCCAAGCAGGTCGAGGTCGCCAACCGCCTCTTCTCGCCGTCCGCCGAGGCGATCGCGGAGGCCCGGCAAACCCTCGAGGCCTACGCGCAGGCACAGGCGGCGGGCGCGGGGGCGCTCGCGCTCGAGGGGCGGTTCATCGACGCCGTCCATGTCACGACCGCCCGGGAGACGCTGGCCCGCGCGCGGCTCGCGGGGCTCGCCTGAGCGATGCGCCGGCCGGGGCCCGCGCTGTCGATGCTTCTCCTCGCCCTGGGGCTCGCCGGCCCCGCGGGCGCCGAGAGCTGGGGCGGGATCACCCCGGGGGAGACGACCCGCCCGGACGTCGAGGCGCGCTACGGGCGGCCGAGCCGCGAACGGATGGTGACCGAGGAGGGCCGGACCGCCGCCGAGTGGACGTATGTGGGCGAGCGGGCGCCCCGGGGACTCGACCGGATGATCGTGAGCTTCGGGCTCGTCCGGCCCCAGGGGTTCGTGGCCGACGTCGTGCGGGGCCTCACCCTCCACCCGAAGCCGCGCGTGTTCACCCTGCGCGCCATCACGAACGGGTGGGGGGTGCCGGACGCGGTCGGCACCGAGCAGGCGACGGGACGCTCCGTGCTGCGCTACGACGCGAAGGGCCTCCTGATCGTCTTCGACCTGACGGGCCAGTGGGCCGAGGTCCTGCTCTTCGCGCCGCCGCAGCGGGTCGCGACGCCCTGAGCCCGGCGCCGGCCGGGGCCGTTGTCCCGCCCCCAGCGCGGTGATACGCTTGGGGGGCTCGCATGACCGTCTCCCCCGATGCCATCGAAACCCTGTGCGCTCTGGACGCGGCCGGCCGCGGCATCGCGCGGCTCGTGCTCCCGGGCGCGATGGCCGCGGCCGCGCGGACCCTGGCGGGCGCCCGGCGCGTGATCCTCGTGACGGGGTTCGTCGTGCGCCCGACCTGGGGCGCCGAGACCGACGGGCCGTCGGGGACGGTCGTGCTGGGACGCGCCCTCCGGCGCGTCGGGGCGGAGGTGATCTACCTCGCCGACCCCCCGGTCCGGCCGCTCCTCGAGGCGTGCCTCCGCACCCTGCGGGAGCCGCTCGCCGTGGTGGCGGTGCCCGCGGCGCCGGGGGCGGCGCTCCGCGCGGCGCGGGCGGCCGTGCGGGCGTTCGGGCCGAGCCACCTCGTCGCGGTCGAGCGGCCGGGGCGGGCGGCGGACGGCGGCTACTACAACGCCCGCGGCGGGTCGGTGGCCGCGCAGAACGCGCCGCTCGACGCGCTGTTCCTCGAGCGGCGGAACGGCGTCGTGACCGTGGGCATCGGCGACGGGGGCAACGAGATCGGGATGGGCCGCGTCCGCGCGCGGATCGTGCGTGACATCGCCCGCGGGGCCAAGATCGCGTCGGTGATTCGCACGGACCACCTCATCGTGGCGGGGACGTCGAACTGGGGCGCCTGGGGGCTGACGGCGCACCTCGGGCTCGAGCGCGGGCGGGACCTCCTGCACACGCCGGAGCTGGAGGCGCGGCTCACGCGGGCGATGGTGGCGGCGGGGGGCGTGGACGGGCTCACCGGGGCACCGCGCCCGAGCGTGGACAGCCTGCCGCTCCCGCTGCACCAGCGGATCCTGGACACGCTGCGCGAACTGACCGGGCACCTCATGGCGCGTCGCGGACGCGCCGCGGGGACCGCGAAAAGGGAGAGTGCCTGATGGCGGAGACCGTGACCGAGCGCTACCGGAAGACGCGGCCGGGGTCGTGGGCGTCCTGGCAGCGAGCCTGTCGTGTCATCCCGGGCGGAATCACCCACGATAGCCGCTACCTCACGCCGTTCCCGCTCTACGTCACGCGGGCCGAGGGCCCGCGCAAGTGGGACGTGGACGGCCACGAGTACGTCGACTACTTCGGGGGGCACGGGGCACTGTTCCTCGGGCACGCCCACCCGACGCTCGTCGAGGCCATCAGCCGGCAGGTCGCCCGGGGGACGCACTACGGGGCGTGCCACGACCTCGAGGTCGAGTGGGCGGAGTGGATCGCGCGGCTCGTCCCCTCGGCCGAGCTCGTCCGCTTCACGATGTCCGGCACCGAGGCGACCCACCTCGCGATCCGCCTGGCGCGCGCGGCGACGGGCCGGCCGAAGCTCGTGAAGTTCACCGGCCACTTCCACGGCTGGGCCGACGGGGTCTCCGCGGCGGTCAACCCGCCGTACGAGATCCCGATGTCGGCGGGGATCCCCGGGGCGGTGCTCGCGGACGTGCTCGTCACCCCGCACAACGACATCGGGGCGCTCGAGCGGCTCCTCGGGAGCCGGGACGACGTGGGCGCCGTGATCCTCGAGCCCTCGGGCGGCCAGGCGGGGAGCGATCCGATCCATCACGGGTTCCTCAAGGACCTCCGCCAGCTCGCAACGGACCGCAAGGTCGTCCTCATCTTCGACGAGGTCATCACGGGCTTCCGCTACGCCCCCGGCGGGGCGCAGGAGTACTACGGCATCACCCCGGATCTCACGACGCTGGCCAAGATCGTCGCGGGGGGGCTGCCCGGCGCCGCGGTGTGCGGGAAGCGCGAGCTGGTCGGCCGCATGGCGTTCGGCGACGACGCCAAGTGGAACCGGACGCAGCGGGTCGCCCAGAACGGGACGTACAACTCGAACCCGCTCAGCGCGGCGGCGGGGATCGCGATGCTCTCGCAGATCGCCGACGGCAAGCACCACGCGACGGCGAACGCCCGCGGGGCGGGGCTGCGCGCGGGGATCGCAGAGGTCTTCCGGACGGCAGGCGTGCCGTGCCAGGTCTACGGGGACGTCTCGATCTTCCACGTGTCCCTCGAAGGGCCGCCGGGGGGCGGGAAGCCGAAGAACCCCGCCCTCTACCACACGTGGCGCTGCGCGCTCATCCTCCACGGCGTGGACATGTCCGCCCACCACGGCTGGGTCTCGGCGGTCCACGGCGAGCGCGAGATCGAGGAGACGATCGCCGCGGTCCGGCGCGCCGTCGCGGACCTCCAGGCGGAGGGCGCTCTCTAGGGCGGCGATGCTGACGGCCGAGGAGAAGCAGCGCCAGCTCCGCCGGATCTACGACCTCGCGCGCGAGGCCGTCGTCTTCGAGGGCGGGATCACCTTCCAGGACGACGCCGAGATGCTGATCGTCGGGAACTGGGCGCTCCTCGCGTACGACGAGGAGGACGCGCTCGCGCTCTCGTTCCACCTCGACGCCCACCCGGTGGACGTGGCGCGGCTCGCCCGCTTCCTCGTCGAGCACGAGGTGGACTTCCTGCTGTACGAGGCGTTCATCGTCAACGAGCACGACGAGATCGTGTTCGAGTCGGACCTGGAGGGGCGCGGCCGGTGAGGCGCGGCCGCGCGACGCTCGGGCTCGCGCTGGCCGCCGGCATCCTCGGCGGGGCGACGTGGGCCATCCACGCCCAGACCCGGGCGCCCGCGACCCACCCCGGCAAGGCCGTCTACGACCGTCACTGCGCGGAGTGCCACGGCACGGGCGGCCAGGCCGACGGCCCCGGGGCGGCCGCGCTCCCGATCAAGCCCCCGCCGTTCACCGACGGGCGGCTGATGAACGGGCTCCCCGACGACTTCCTCTTCACGGTGGTGAGCAAGGGCGCCGGGGCCGTGGGGCTCGCGCCCCAGATGCCGAGCTTCCAGCCGCCGCTCACCGACCGCGAGATCCGGGACGTGATCGGTTACATCCGCACCTTCGCCGATCCCCCGTACCGGGCGGCACGCCCGCCGATCTTTCGGCCGCTCGCGGCGGCCCCGGTCCAACCGATCGAGTTCAGCCACGTCGTCCACGCCGGCGCCTACCGGATCGACTGTCAGTACTGCCACGCGGACGCGCGGCGGTCGCCGTACGCGGGGCTCCCGTCCGTCCAGCGGTGCATGGGGTGCCACAAGATCACGGCCGCCCAGGGGAACCCCGAGGTTCAGAAGCTCCACAGAGCCTGGAACGACAAGACGCCGATCCTCTGGGAGCGGATCCACAAGCTACCCGGGTTCGTGTACTTCTCCCACAAGCGCCACGTCCAGGCGGACCTCGCCTGCCAGACCTGCCACGGCCCGGTCGAGCGGATGCAGCGCGTGGCCCAGGTGGCGCCGCTGACCATGGGCTGGTGCGTCTCGTGCCACGCCGAGCGGAAGGGCCCGCTCGACTGCGTGGTCTGCCATCACTAGGCCCCATCCCTCTCCCCCGCCGGGGGAGAGGGCAGGGTGAGGGGGTCGGTCACCCCCGGATGGCCTTCGACGTCGCCCGGGCGCGGCAGGAGACGCCGGGCTGCGAGCGCGTCCTCCACTTCAACAACGCCGGGGCCGCCCTCATGCCCCGCCCGGTGCTGGACGCGGTCGTCGGCCACCTCCGGCTCGAGGCCGAGATCGGCGGCTACGAGGCCGCCGAGCAGGCCCGCGACCGGGTCGAGCGGGTCTATGACGCCCTCGCCGCGCTCCTCGGCTGCCGGCGCGACGAGGTCGCGATCGTCGAGAACGCGACGCGCGCGTGGGACATGGCCTTCTATGCGGTCCCGCTCGGCCCGGGCGACCGGATCCTCACCTCCGTCGCCGAGTACGCGTCGAACTACATCGCCTTCCTCCAGGCGGTGCGGCGGACGGGGGCGCGGGTCGAGGTCATTCCGAACGACGCCTCGGGTCAGCTCTCGGTCGAGGCCCTCGCGCGCATGCTGGATGGGCGGGTCAAGCTCGTCGCCATCACCCATGTCCCCACCAACGGCGGCCTCGTCAACCCGGCGGCCGCGGTGGGCCGGATCGCGCGCGAGGCCGGCGTCCTCTACCTGCTCGACGCCTGCCAGTCGGTCGGCCAGATGCCGATCTCCGTCGGCGAAATCGGCTGCGACGTGCTCTCGGCCACGGGACGGAAGTACCTCCGCGGCCCGCGCGGGACGGGGTTCCTCTACGTCCGGCGCGCCGTGCTGGACCGGCTCGAGCCGCCGTTCCTCGACCTCCACGCCGCGACCTGGATCGCGCGCGATCGCTTCGAGATCCGGCCGGATGCCCGGCGGTTCGAGAACTGGGAGACCTACTACGCGGGGAAGATCGGCCTCGGGGTCGCGGTCGATTACGCGCTCGGCTGGGGCCTCGAGGCGATCCGCGCGCGGGTCACCGGGCTCGCAGAGGCGCTCCGTGTCCGGCTGGCCGAGATCCCGGGGGTCACCGTGCGGGACATCGGCGTCGAGCGTTGCGGCATCGTGAGCTTCACGGTGGACGGCCACGAGCCTGAAGCCATCCGCCGGCGGCTCGGCGAGCAAGCCATCAACGTGTCGGTCTCGACGGCCTTCGGCACGCGCCTGGACATGGAGGCCCGCAGCCTCACGGGCCTCGTCCGCGTGTCCGTTCACTACTACAACACGGAGGAGGAGGTCGAGCGCTTCACGACCACGCTGGCGGACCTGATTGCGCTGGCTTGACAGGCGCCGGGGCGCTTCTTAGAGTGCTCGCATCTCTCCCAGGCTGACGCCATGAGCGCGATGGACCCGCTCCTCGCTCCCATTCCCGGCGCCGAGCGCCGCGAGGTCGGCGGCGCGACGGTCGAGGTCGTCCGGGCGGGCAATAGCCGGATCAAGCGCGTCTTTTACCCGCCTGGCTTCCGCTGGTCCACTCACATGAAGCCGATCGTGGGCACGCGGCTCTGCAGGCACGCCCACGTGGGCTTCCTCGCGCGTGGCCGCATCCGGGGCGAGTACGCCGACGGCTGCGCCTACGAGTTCGTGGCCCCGCAGGCCGTCGTCGTCGAGCCGGGCCACGACGGCTGGGTGGTCGGGAGCGAGCCGGCGGTCCTCATCCAGTTCGACTGCGAGGCCGAGACCGCCCGCCGCTTCGGCCTCCCCGCCGAGCACCGCCACGGCTGAGCGCCCGGGCATGGCCGGGACGAAGCACCCCAAGCTCGGGCCCTTCGCGGAACTGTGGCGGTTCACGACCGACGGGCGCCCCTTCCGCTCTCAAGCACAAGTACTGTCGTACTGTCCCCGGGTTCACCTCTGATCAGAGTGGTCATCCTTCGCGGGGGAAGCCATGGACGCCCATCGGCTGATCCTTGAGGACATTTGGGGCGATAACCCAAACGATTCAAGCAGGGCGCTCTCCTGGATTCGAATGGCGGTTGAGCGAGGGTATGAGGAAGGACTGTACCTGGACTTCAAGCGGAAAAAGGATCCGAAGCATGCGACTTTGGAGGACGACGATAGGACAAATCTCGCCAAGGCGATTTGTGCGTTCGCGAACACGGACGGCGGTTTGATCGTGTGGGGCGTGGAAGCCAAAGCGGGCGCCAAGGACGAGCCCGACGTCGCTCGGGCGACCCATCCCATTGGACTTGACCCGGTTCCGTGGACACTGTTCCCCTTGGGGGGAGGAGGGAGTCC
>CAYQDR010000084.1:0-22267 GCA_964416315.1 uncultured bacterium | reverse complement strand
GCGAGGAAGTTGTCGTCGAAGAAGTGCCCGAAGGGGCCGTGGCCGATGTCGTGGAGCAGCCCCGCCATCCGCAGGAGCTCCTCGATGAGCGGGCGCGAGGGGGCGTCGGGGAAGACGGCCCGGAGCGACGGATAGAGCTGCTGGGCGAAGCGCCCGGCGACGTGCATGACCCCGAGGGCGTGCGTGAAGCGGCTGTGCTCGGCCGTCGGGAAGACCCACCGCGCGGACTGGAGCTGGGGGATCCGCCGGAGCCGCTGGACCCAGGGGGTGTCGATCAGATCCTGCTCGGTCGCCTCCCCGGCCACGGCGTCCTCCGGCCGCGTATACAGGATGTAACGGTGGATGGGGTCACAGATGAGGCCCTTCCCGCCGTAGGTCTCCGCCCCCGCCATGGCGTCCACGATAGCACGCGGGTCTGCGGCAGGGGAACAGCGGCAGCCGCGGCCACGGGTGGGGCGGACGCGAAAAAACCAGGCGGCACGAGCCCGAGATCGTCGTGGCTATCGTGCCGCCTGGCCGGCTCCCGGGGTCGGGTCCGGGAGTACCTGACGACTAGAGAGAAAGCAAACGCCGCGCCACCGAGTGCCGACGAGTCGGGCGCCGCCGACCCCTTGCCGGGTGCGGACTTACCGTCTGGAATCTCAGGTGAGCGTGGGCCGGAGTGACGATTTCCGCCGACGGGCGCGCGAATTGTCAGGGCGCCCCTGGCTCGGTGGGCTCAAGGTGCCCCGTACTGGCGCCGGTAGTAAGCGAGGAATTCCCCGGACTTGAGCGGGCGCCACCAGGACTCGTTCGCGCGGTACCAGGCGACGGTGGCGGCCAGCGCCACATCGAAGGGGTGCGCGGGCTGCCAGCCGAGGGCCCGGAGCTTCGTCGTGTCGAGCGCGTAGCGGCGGTCGTGCCCGGGGCGGTCGGCCACCGGCCGGATCAGGCGCTCGGGCTTGCCGAGGAGGGCGAGGATCCGACGGGTCAGCTCGATGTTTTCGATCTCGCGGCCGCCGCCCAGGTTGTACACCTCCCCCTCGGCGCCCCTGTGGAGGACGAGGTCGAGGGCCGCCGAGTGATCGAGGACGTAGAGCCAGTCGCGCACCTGCCGCCCGTCGCCGTAGAGCGGCAGCGGCTGATCGTCCAGGGCGTTCGTGATGAAGAGCGGGATGAGCTTCTCGGGGTACTGGTTGGGACCGAAGTTGTTGGCGGCCCGCGTCACGACGACGGGGAGCCGGTGAGTCGTCCAGTAGGCGAGCGCCAGGTAATCGCCCGCGGCCTTCGCGGCGGCATACGGGCTCGACGGGCGAAGGGGAGCCCGCTCGCCGACCGGATCGCCCGCGATCGGGCCGTAGACCTCGTCGGTCGAGACCTGGAGGAAGCGTCCCGCCCGGTGGGCCCGCGCCGTCTCGAGGAGGACCCACGTGCCGTCCACGTTGGTGCGGACGAACGCGCCCGCGTCCTGGATCGAGCGGTCCACGTGGGACTCCGCCGCGAAGTTGACGACCGCGTCGCACCCCGCCATGACCTCCCGCACGAGCGGCGCGTCGCAGATGTCCCCGTGGACGAACCGGTAGCGCGGGTCGCCGGCGACGTCGGCCAGATTGGCCGGGTTGCCGGCGTAGGTGAGCTTGTCGAGGTTGACGACCGTGCAGTCGGGATAGGTGCGGAGGAGGTGCCGGACGAAGTGCGAGCCCATGAACCCGGCCCCGCCGGTGACCAGAACGCGCATGCGCCTACTGCAGGCCCACCTGGCTCCGGTCCCCCAGCATCAGGTTGTACGCACGGGGCTTCCCGGCCGCCCGGTAGATGTTCACGTTCCGGCCGATCAGGCTCGACTCGATGCGCCCCCCGATGTCCGCGATCGAGGCCCCTTCGAGGATGATCGAGTGCTCGACCTCGCTCCCGCGGAGCACGACGCCGTCCCCGACCGCCGTGAACGGCCCGACGTAGGCGTTCTCGATCAGCGCCCCGCGCCCGATGATCGCGGGCCCCCGCACCCGGCTCCGCACGATCTTGGCCCCGGCCTCCACGACCACCTTCCCCAGCAACTCGGCCTCCTCGACCGTGCCCTCTACCCGTGAGTCGAGCGTCTCGAGGATGATGCGGTTGGCCTCGAGGAGGTCCTCGAGCTTCCCCGTGTCCTTCCACCAGCCCGTGATGACGTGCGGCCGCACTGTCCGGCCGGTGTCGATCAGACGCTGGATGGCGTCGGTGATCTCCAGTTCCCCTCGCCGGGAGGGGCGGATCGCGCGCGCGGCCTCGAAGACCGTGTCGTCGAACATGTAGATCCCGACGAGCGCGAGGTCGGAGGGCGGGGTCTCCGGCTTCTCGACGAGGCGCGCCACGCGCCCCTCGCGGAGCTCCGCGACCCCGAACTCCTGGGGGTTGGGGACCTTGGCCAGCAGGATCTGGGCGTTGGGCGCTTCCGCGCGGAACCGTGCGACGAGGGGGGCCAGGGGCTCCAGGATCAGGTTGTCGCCGAGGTACATCACGAACGGCGCGCCGCGGAGGAACGGCTCCGCCGTGAGGAGGGCGTGGGCAAGCCCGAGCGGGGCCGCCTGCGGGACGTACGTCACCCGCACGCCCCAGCGGCTCCCGTCTCCCACGGCGTCCCGGATCTCCTGGTGCGTGTCCCCGACGACGACCCCGATCTCGGTGAGCCCCGAGGCCGCCAGCGCCTCGAGCCCGTAGAAGAGGATCGGCTTGTTCGCGACCGGGACGAGCTGCTTCGCGGAGGTGTAGGTGATGGGACGCAGCCGGGTCCCGCGGCCTCCGGCCAGGATCAGGCCGCGCACGCCGACTCTCCAGATCCTCCCCCGCCCCCGACCCCTTTTGACCGAATCGCCGGGACGGCTCGGTCCTGCGGCCCTCGCGACGTCCCGCCCCTCTGGGCGCCGCCGGGGGGAGGGGTACCGCTACTCACGGAGGCGGGGGGGCGTCGCGTGACATGCCCACCCGCCTCAGTGCGCGTGGCGGTGTCGCCAGGCGCGATAGAGCGTGAGGATGAGGATCTTCACGTCCAGCGCGAGCGACCAGTTCTGGATGTAGTAGAGGTCGTACTCGATCCGCTTCTCGAGCGACGTGTTCCCCCGGAGGCCGTTGACCTGGGCCCACCCGGTGAGCCCGGACTTGACCTTGTGGCGGAGCATGTACTGGGGGATCATCGCCTTGAACTGCTGGACGAAGAACGGCCGCTCGGGCCGCGGCCCGACCAGGCTCATGTCGCCCTTGAGCACGTTCCAGAGCTGCGGCAGCTCGTCCAGGGAGGAGCGCCGGAGGATCCGGCCGAACGAGGTGCGTCGCTCGTCGCCGGCGGACGCCCACACCGGCCCGCTCTCCGCCTCGGCGTCCATCCGCATCGAGCGGAACTTGTACATGTCGAACGACCGCCCGTCGAGCCCCATGCGCTCCTGCGCGTAGATGGTCGGACCCGGCGAGGTCAGGCGGATCAGGAGCGCGATCAGCCCCAGCAGCGGCGACAGCGCGACGAGCCCCACCGCCGCGAGCCCGATGTCCATCGCCCGCTTCGCGAGCCGGCTCCACCCGGTGATGGGCGACTGCGCCAGGCTGACAACCGGGAGCCCCTCCAACTCCTCGACGGCCGCCCGCAGCGTGACGAACTGCAGCACGTCGGGCACGATCTTGACGTCCACCAGCTCGCCCTCGATCGCGTTCAGGACTTTCAGCACCTCGTGGTGCGCCTCCATCGGCAGCGCCACGAAGAGCTGGTCCACGCGCTGGTCGGCGAGCAGGCGCGTGACGGCCTCGTGGCCGCCGAGCACCTCGCGCCCTTCGAGCCGTTCCCCGGCGGGGTGGCGGTCGTCGAGATAGCCCACGACGTGCACGCCGAGCTCCGGGTGGCCACGGAGGCGGCGGACCAGCTCCTGCCCGAGCGGCCCGGCGCCGACCACGAGGGCACGCCGTACGAAGCGGCCGTGCCGGCGGAGCCCACGGACCGCCTCCCGGATCGCGAGCCGCAGCCAGTAGACGAACGCGACGTCGAGGCCCCAGAAGAGCAGGATGACGAGCCGGGAGTAGGAGTAGTTCCGGATGAAGAACGTGGAGGCGACGAGCAGGAGCGTGGCGAGCGTCACGCCCTGCACGACCAGGAACGCCTCGTCGGCCTTGGTGCGCTCGTGGCGGTACTCGTAGAGGCCCGCAACGCGGAGCGCCACGGCGTGGAGCGGGACCAGCGGGAGCAGCAGGACCAGGTACG
This sequence comes from uncultured bacterium, assembly GCA_964416315.1. Taxonomy (GTDB): domain Bacteria; phylum Methylomirabilota; class Methylomirabilia; order Rokubacteriales; family DASRDR01; genus CAYQDR01. The sequence continues at coordinate 18,063 of CAYQDR010000084.1, read as the reverse complement.
GGTCGAGGGGCGGAATCCCGAGCGGGGCCGGGATAAGGCCGCTCCAGAAGCGGATCGCGTAGGCGGCGGCCCACGCCGCCACGACCGCCGCGGCGTCGCCGACGATGAGCGCCAGCACGAGCCAGAGCCGACGTTCCTTGAGCACTAGGCCGCCTCCCCCGCGAGGCACGCCCCGACGAACCCCTCGAACTCGGCGCGGAACCGGGCCTCCCCGAACCGGAGGGCCTGGGCCCGGATCTTCTCGGGGCTCCACCCCGTGACCTCGAAGCGCCGGAGCGCGTCGACCAGCGCCTCCGCGGTCTGCTCGCGGAAGAACAGCCCCGTCACGCCGTCCACCACCGTTTCCGTCAGCGCCCCGTGCCCGTAGGCGATCACCGGACGGCCCGCCGCCATCGCCTCGAGCGGGGCGATCCCGAACTCCTCCTCCGCGGGGAACACGAACGCGCGGCAGCGCGCATAGGCGACCCGTAGCGCCGCGTCGTCTTGCCACCCGAGGAGCCGGACGGTGGGGCCCGCCCGGCGACGGAGGCGCGCCGCCTCGGGACCCGTCCCGACGACATCGAGCGGCCAGCCCAGGCGAGTGAACGCGTCCACGGCGACGTCGAGCCGCTTGTAGGGCGCGAGCGCCGAGACGCAGAGGAACGTGTCCCCCGGGGCGCCGTCGGGACGGAAGAGCTCCGTGCGGACCGGGGGATAGATCACCCGCGCCTCCCGCCCGTAGACGCGGCGGACCCGCCCGGCGACGTGCTCCGAGATGCACGCGAGGTGCCGCACGCGCCGACCCGCCCGCTGGTCCCACCGCCGGAGCGCCGCCAGGGCGAGTCGCGCGGCCCAGCGCGCCCCCGGCGGGAGCCGCCGCAGGTACGCGTCCCGGAACTCCCACACGTAGCGCATCGGGGTGAAGCAGTAGGCGACGTGACACGCTCCGGGGCCGGGCCGCACCCCCAGCGCGACACAGTGGCTCGTCGAGATCACGAGGTCGTAGCCGCCGAGGTCCAGGCGCGCGGCCGCGAGCGGGAACAGCGGCAGGTACTGACGGAAGCGCCCGGGCGCCCCTGGGAGCCGCTGGATGAACGACGTTCGGATCGGCCGCGCCTCGATGGCCGGGGAGACCGCCCCGGGGACGTGGACGAGCGTGTGAATCGCGGCGGTGGGGTAGAGGGCGACCAGGGCTTCGAGCACCCGCTCGCCCCCGCGCATGCCGGTCAGCCAGTCATGGACCAGCGCGACCCGCATCGGTGACCCTTGCTGGCTCCCCCGGCACCTCGCCGAGCACCTCCCGGTAGACGGCGATCGTTCGCTCGGCGGCCTGCTGCCACGAAAACGCGCGGGCGCGGACCAGTCCGGCGGTCCGCAGCTCCGCGCGGAGGCGTTCTTGGACGGCGAGATTATACATACCTTCGCGCAGCGCGTCAACGTTCGTCGGGTCCACCAGGAGGCCTGCGCGGCCCACGACCTCGGCGAGTCCGCCCCGGTCGGCCGCGAGGACCGGCGTCCCGCACGCCATCGCCTCGAGGGCGGGCAGGCCGAACCCCTCCCAGAGCGACGGACAGACGAGCGCGGTCGCCGACTGGTAGAGCCGGGGGAGCACCGTCTCGGGCACGGGGGCCAGGACGACCGCGCGCGGCCCGAGGCCGCGGGCCTCGCACGCGCGGAGGACGGCGGGGCGCGCCGCGGGCGGGATCCCCGCGAGAACCAGCCGCCCTACCCCGGCCGGCAACCCCACGAAGGCCTCGAGGAGCCGGTCGAGGTTCTTGTGCGGCAGTGGATTCCCGACGAACAAGAAGTAGGGGGGGGCCGCCCCGAGGGCGGCGAGGCCCGGATCGGGGCGGGCGCCCTCGGGCGCGGGGGCGAAGTGCGCCCCGACGCCGTTGGGGATGACGCGGAGGCGCTCGGGCCGGGCGCCGAGCCACGCCTCGAGGTCCCGCCGCGTCGCCTCCGAGACCGTAATGACGCGCGCGGCGCGCCGGACGGCGAGCCGCAGCATCACCCGGGCGTAGAGCGGCGCAAGCGGCGAGCGGAGCTCCCCGGCGAAGCGGAGGTGGATCACGTCGTGGATCGTCACGACCGCCGGGCAGGGGAGAATCGGCGGACAGACGTAGTGGGGCGCGTGGAAGAGCTGGGCGCGGTCGCGACGCGCCCGGAGGGCGAGCCGCCAGAGCTCTTCCAGGGAGTACGGCCGGGCGCCCTCGACCCGCCACTCGATCCCCGGAGCGGCCGCGAGGGACGGCGGCTCACCCGCGGGGGGCAGGTAGACCACCAGTTCCGCGGGGCAGCGGAGCCGGGCGAACTCCCCGAGCAGCCCCCGGATGTGGGTGCCGATCCCGAAGTCGTGGAGCTTGCGGGCGTCGAAGGCCACCCTCATGGGCTGCGATGCCTACCCCCGGGGACTGGCGCCCCGGCCCGCCGCGTGCACGGCCTGGTAGACCGCGAGCGTCTGGCGCGCGACCCGCTCCCAGGTGAACTCGCGGGCCCGCGCCCGGCCCCGCGCGACGAGCCGCTCCCGCAGCCCGGCCTCCGCGAGGACGCGCGCGACCGCGTCCGCGATCTCGGCCGGCCGGCCCGCGTCCACGAGCAGCGCCGCGTCGCCCGCGACCTCGGGGATCGCGCCGACGCGCGACGCGACGACCGGCGCCCCGGCCGCCATCGCCTCGAGCACGGGGAGCCCGAAGCCCTCGTAGAGGGATGGGAAGACGAAGCACGCCGCCCCCGCGTACAGCGCCGGCAGGTCTGCGGGCGGCACGTACCCCGTGAGCACGATCGTGTCGGCGAGCCCGTGGGCCTCGACCGCCCGGAAGATGCCGCCGTAGAGCCAGCCCCGCGTCCCGGCGAGGACGAGCTGGCAGGCGCGCGCCTCCTCGGGCCCGCGGGCGCGGAGGAGCGCGAACGCCTCGACGAGCCGCACCAGGTTCTTGCGCGGCTCGAGGTTGCCGACGAACAGGCAGTACGGCGGCCGGATGCCGTATCGCGCGAGCGTCCGCTCGACCTCGCCGGCGGCCGGCGGCACCGCGAACTCCGGCCCCACGGCCTCGTGGATCACGACGACGCTCGCATCCGGGACGCCGAGGACCCGGGCGAGGTCCTCCTTCGTGGCGCCCGAGACGGCGATGATGCGGTCCGCCGAGCGCACCGACAACCGCGTCATGAGCCGCATGTAGAGGCTGTACTTCCGGGGCACCGTCGCCGGAAACAGGAAGGAGACCAGGTCGTGGATCGTCACGACCGTGCGGTAGCCGAGCTTCACCAAGGGCAGGAAGACGGCGGGGCCGTGGTAGACGTCCGCCCCGAGCCGATAGAGCTGAAGCGGGAGGTAGCCGAGCAGCCAGAGGTCCCCGGTCAGGTGGTTCTCGAAGGAGACGCGCGTCGGCCAGGCCTCGACGCTCGGCGGCAGCGCGGGGCGCCCGGACTCGTCGCGCACCACCACGCAGGTGTAGCGGTTCGCCCGGTCGATCGCCGCCAGCCCGGCGACGAGCCGCTGTGTGTAGTAGCCGACCCCGGACTGATGCTCGGAGAGGTACCGGGCGTCGAGGACGACGTGCATCAGGGCCCCGCCGCGGCTGGCCGCATCGCTCACTCGTCCCCGACCACGCCCGGCCGCGCCCGGCCGTCCCACACGGCGGCGCGGACGACCCGCCCCCAGAGCGCCACCGGGACGGGCCGCAGCGCCAGCACGCCCCCCGCATAGACCGCGAGGGCGGCGCCGAGGCGCCAGACGCTGCCGGCCGGCAGCGCCCCGGCGACGAGGGCCGCGCCGGCCGCGGCGGCCCCCGCCTTGACGGCGCCCATCCCGAACGGCAGCCCCACGAGGGGGGCGAGACCGACGAGCGCGCCCGTCAGCGCGATCGTCTCGACGAGGACGAGGGCGACGCTCCCGCCCGCCGCGCCGCCCACCATCACGAGCCCGGGGGTCAGGACCGCGCTCGCGACCAGACCCGTCGCCGCCACGCCGAGGAGGCGCCCGGGCCGGTCGAGGGCGAGGAAGACGAACCCGAGAAAGTAGTTGAGGAAGCTCAGGCACGCGGCGAGGCCGAGGACCCGGAGCAGGGCCGCCGCGGGTTCGTAGCGCGTCCCGTAGACGAGCGCCACGAGCCAGGACGCGCCGTAGGCGAGGGCGAGCGTCAGCGGCAGGCCGACGAAGAGCAACACCTCCCCTGACTGGACGAAGAGCCGTCGGAAGCGCGGGTCCGCCGGGCGGGTGCGCGCGAGCACGGGGTACACCGCCGCGCTGAGCGCGATCGGCACGACCATGAGCACGTCGAGGACGCGGACCGCCGCGCCGAAGTAGCCGGCGGCGGCGTCGCCCGCGAGGAGCGCCACCAGGAGCGGCACGAGCCGCGTCGCGGTAAAGGCGAGCACGAATGCCAGGGCAACCGGCCCGAGCGCCCGCCCGAGCGCCCGCGCACCGCTCGCGTGCCACCGCCAGGCAAGCCGGGCGAACCGGCGGTGCACCAGGGCGACGGCGAGGGCGAGCGAGGCGGCGGCGGCCAACGCGAAGGTGCCCGTCACGAGCCACAGCCCGCCGCCGAGGAGGAGGCCCCCGACCCCGACCCCGAAGAGGAGCAGCTTCTCGGCCAGGCGGAGCCCGAGCTCGAACTCGAGTCGCTCGAACGCCGTGAAGACCGAGACGGCGAGCTCGATGAAGGACTGGAGCGCGAGCGCCGTGCCGAGCAGCCACACGGCGACCGTCGTGTCGAGCGGCCGGCGGGTCAGCACGGGGAACAGCGCGAAGACAAGCCCCACCGGCACCAGCAGCGCGAGCTTGAGCGTGACGGCGGCCGCCCACTGCTCAGCCGTCTCGGTCCGCGCCCGCGCGACCCCACGCACCAGAACGGAGTGCATGCCGAGGTCGAGCGCCGCCCCCAGCAGCGTCGCGAGGGCGTAGGCGAAGGTGAACTTCCCGAAGCCCGTGGGCCCGAGCGCCCGCGCGGCGAGGATGACGAAGACGAGGGAGAGGAGCCGCGTCGCCTGGACCGCCACCTTGAGCAGCGCGTTCCGCGCGACCCGCTCGGCGCCGGAGGCCGTGCCGGTCATCGGGTCCACCCCCACCCCCGGCCCCCGTCGTCCAGATCGCCGGGACGGCTCGGGCCTTCGGCCCTCGCGACGTCCCTTCCTTCCGGTCGCCTGAGGGGGGGACAGGAGCCGGTCGCGTGTCCGGCGTGCTCGCGGGGGCGGGTGGTTCTCATCTGGCCGCGGCTCGGTAGACGGCCAGGGTCTCGGACGCCGTGCGCCGCCACGAGAACGCCGCCGCGCGGGCGAGGCCCGCGGCCCGCAACCGCTCGCGCAGGGCCCCGTCGGCGAGCACGGTGGCGAGCGCCTCGGCCAGGGGCTCGACCTCGGGCTCGACCAGGAGCGCCGCCCCGCCGGTCACCTCGGCGAGCGCGCCCCGGGTCGAGGCGACGACCGGCGCGCCGGCGGCCATCGCCTCGAGCGCCGGCAGGCCGAACCCTTCCCAGAGCGACGGGAACACGAAGGCCTCGGCCTCCGCGTAGAGCGCCGGGAGGTCGGGCTCGGGCACGGCGCCGAGGCGCCGCACGGTCCCGCCGAGGCCGAGCCGCTCGGCTTCGGCGGCGAGCCCGTCGGTCGCCCACCCGAGCGCGCCGGCGAGGACGAGCTGGGTCGACCCCCACGCCCCGGCCGCCCGCAGGCGCGCGACGGCCCGGAGCAGGGTCGGGAGGTTCTTCTTCGGCTCGAGCAGGCCGACGAAGAGAACGTACGGGCCCGCGAGTGCGTAGCGCGCACGCATGGCGGCCCGCGCCTCCGCGCCCGGCGGCGCGAAGTGGGCGCCGGCCGCCTCCGGGACGACGCGGATCTTGCCAGCGGCGCGCGGATACCGCGCGATCAGCTCGGCCCGGGTCGCCTCCGACACGGCGATGACGGCCGTCGCGCGCCCGAGCGCGCCGCGCAGGAGACAGCGCACGGCCCACCGATGTCGCCAGGGCACGAGCGCGGGCAAGCGGAGCGGGACGAGATCGTGGACGGTCGTGACGAGCCGGCAGGGCGCGCCCGGCGGGAGCTCGAAGCCCGTGACCCCGTGAAAGAGATCGACCGGCCGGCGCCGGAGCTCCCGCGGCGCGGCCCACAGCGTCCAGAGGAGCCGCTGGGGCCAGGCCAGGCACCGCGCCTCGGCGCCCGCGGGAAGCTCCGCCGCCGGGCGGTCGAGGTAGAGAACCCACCGCTCGTCCGGCGCGATCTCGAGGAGGGCCTCGACGAGGGAGCGCGTGTACCGGCCGATTCCGCTCCGGGGCTCGCCCCACAGGCGCGCGTCGATCCCGATCTGCATCTGCCCGTCAAGATTGCCCGATGGAGGGCTCCCCGTCTACCATCCGGTGTCGAAGCCTCTCGAGCCGCGGAATATCCGGTTGACTCGATCGGGATACGTGGTAATGTGAGGGCGCCCAGCCGGGGACGGCTGGGACGTCTGAGGGGCTCACGCCACGGGGGACACGCGGATGAAGACCTATCGCGACCTCGTCCAGGACGCCAAGAAGGTCGTGCCCGAGCTCACGGTCGAGGAGGTGCACGAGCGGCTGACCGAGGGCGCGCCGCTCGCGGTGATCGACGTGCGCGACCCGGACGAGTATCGCGAGGGCGCGATCGAGGGGGCCGTGACCATCAGCCGGGGCTTCCTCGAGTTCAAGGTCCAGGACGCGTACCCCGACCCCGACACCCCGATCGTCCTCTACTGCCTGTCGGGACTGCGCTCGCTCCTCGCCGCGAAGGCGCTCCACGACCTCGGTTACCGCCAGGTCGCCTCGATGGCGGGCGGCATCCGCCGCTGGAAGGAGCTCAAGCTGCCCCTCGTCAAGGACGAGCCCCTCACGCCCGCGCAGATGGAGCGCTACAGCCGCCACTTCATGCTCGCCCAGGTCGGCGAGCGGGGGCAGAAGCAGCTCCTCCGCGCGAAGGTGCTCCTGATCGGCGCCGGCGGCCTCGGCTCGCCCGCCGCGGTCTACCTCGCCGCGGTCGGGGTCGGCACGCTCGGGATCATCGACTCCGACGTCGTGGACCTCTCCAACCTCCAGCGCCAGATCCTCCACCGCACCCCGGACGTCGGCCGGCCCAAGGTCGAGTCGGCCCGCGACACGATCCAGGCGATAAACCCCGACGTGACGGTGGTGCCCTACGCCGAGCGGCTCACGGTCGACAACATCGAGCGCATCCTGAAGGACTACGACGTCATCGTCGACGGCTCCGACAACTTCGCGACGCGCTACCTGGTCAACGACGCCTGCTACCTCGGCGGCAAGCCGAACGTGCACGGTTCGATCTTCCAGTTCGAGGGGATGGTCACCGTGCTCGCGCCCGGCCGCGGCCCCTGCTACCGCTGCCTCTATCCGGAGCCCCCGCCGGCCGGCCTCGTCCCATCCTGAAACGAGGCGGGTGTCCTGGGCGTGCTCCCAGGACTCGTCGGGGTGGTGCAGGCGACCGAGACCGTGAAGCTCCTCCTGGGGAAGGGCGAGCCGCTGATCGGCCGGCTCCTGACCTACGACGCGCTGGGGATGCGCTTCCGCGAGGTGCGGCTCCGGCGCGACCCGCAGTGCGCCCTCTGCGGCGGGAGCCCGACGATCCGCGACCTCTCCATCCACACGACGGGGGACGCGGCCTGCGCGCTGACCCCCGACACCGACGGGCACCCGGTGGCGCCCGGGGCGCCGACGGCGCGGCCCGGCAGCTAACTTAGCGGCGACGACGCGGGCCCGCGCTCAGCGCGGCGCGGGCCGCGGGCTTTCCTCCGACTCGGGGTACCGGCCCACCGTCACGGGCAACTCCTGCTCCTGGCCCTCCCGGAGCAGGACGACGCGGACCGTGTTCCCGGCCGGCGTGGAGGCGATGACCCGCTGGAGGTCACGCGGGGTGGCGATGGCGGCCCCGTTGACGGAGAGCACGACGTCCTTCGCGCGGAGGCCGGCGCGGGCGGCCGGCTGATCCGCGATCACGTCCGAGATCCCGACCCCGCGGGGCTCGCTGAGCCCGTACTCGGCCGCGTTGTCCTCGGTGATCTCGTCGATCCGCACCCCGAGCCAGCCCCACTCGACCTTCCCCTTGGCCAGGAGCGTGGGGAGCAGGCCCTTGACGAGGTTCGAGGGGATGGCGAACCCGATCGACCCGTTCCGGGCCGCCATGGAGTTCACCCCGACCACCTGCCCGGCCATGTTCACGAGCGGGCCGCCCGAGTTCCCGGGGTTCACCGCCGCGTCGGTCTGGATGAAATCGAAGCCGGGAGCGGCCGTGAGCAGCGGCGCGCCCTTGCGGCTGACGATCCCGAAGGAGACGGTGTGGTCGAGCCCGAACGGGTGGCCGAGCGCCAGCACGAACTCGCCGACGCGGAGCCGGTCCGAGTCCCCGAGCGGGAGCACGGTGAGTTTCTCGCCGACGTCCACCTTCACGAGGGCGAGATCGACCCGGCGGTCGCGCCCGACCACGGCGCCCTTCAGGCGCCGCCCGTTGGCGAGCCGCACCTGCACCTCGGTCGCGCCTTCCACGACGTGGGCGTTCGTGACGAGGTAGCCGTCGGGGTGCACGAGGAAGCCCGAGCCCATCGAGCGCCGCAGCCCCTCCTCACCGGACGCCTCGGTCGCGGGCCGGCGGACGCGGATCTGGACGAGCCCGGGCTTGAGGCGCTCGGCGAGGGTGGTGAGCGCCTCCTGGAGCCGCGCGAGCTCGGGCGGCACCGCGGCCGGCGCCCCCTCCTGCCAGAGCTGCCCGGCCGGTGGGTCCCCGGCCGGGGTCTGGGCCACCGCCGGCCCCGCCAGCACGAGTCCCGCCAGGGCTGCCGCCACCCACCCGATCGCCCGCACGCTCATCTGGCCCTCCTCAGCTGCGCCCCACCGCGCTCGCTCCACGGTACCACAGTCGCGGTCCCTCGGTGAGAGATCGGCTCAGCGGCTGACTTCACGCACCAGGTGCCCGAGCTCCGGCAGGATCAGCCGCTCGAGTGCCAGCCGGCATGCCGCCGGTGAGCCGGGCACGGAGAAGATGAGCCGCCCCGCGCGCACGCCGGCCTGGGCCCGCGAGAGCATGGCGGCGGCGCCGACCTCCTGGTAGGAGAGCATGCGGAAGAGCTCGCCGAAGCCCGGCAGGCGCTTGTCCAAGAGCGCCTCGAGCGCCTCGAAGGTCCGGTCCCGCGAGGTGATGCCGGTCCCGCCGGTGAACAGGATGGCCTGCACCGCGGGGTCCGCGCAGGCCGCGTCGACGACCTCGCGGACCTGGACGGGCTCGTCGCGGACGAGCCGGTAGCCCACGACCTCGTGGCCCGCCCCCTGGAGCAGCTCCCGCAGGAGCTGCCCGCTCGTGTCGGTCTCGGGCGTCTTCGAGTCCGAGATCGTGCAGACGAAGCAGCGGACCGCGCGGGGGGCATGCGCCTTGTGCTCGGCCACCGAGGAGCGCGCCTCGCGGCTCACGCCCCCTCCCCCGCCGCGTAGGCCTGGTCGAGGAGCTCGACGATGTGGAGGACCCGCATGGGGATCCCGCGGCCGCGGAGCCCCACCCCGATCTGGAGGATGCACCCCGGGTTGGCCGTCACGACCGCCTCGGCCCCCGTCGCTTCGAGGTGCCGGAGCTTCCGCTCGAGGAGGCGGCGGGCCATCGCGGGCTCGGTGACGTTGTAGATCCCGGCGGAGCCGCAGCACATCTCCGACTCCTGCAGCTCGACCAGCTCGAGGCCGGGAACGGCCCGGAGCAGGGCCCGCGGCTCGCTCCGCACCCGCTGGCCGTGCCCGAGGTGGCAGGGATCGTGGTAGGTCACCCGCATGGGGAGCGGGCTGAGAGGCCCGGCGAGCGGCCGGCGCGCGAGCACCTCGGTCACGTCGGCGACCGTCCGGCTGAACGCCAGGGCCCGCGCCCGCCACGCCCGGTCGTCCCGCAGCAGGTGGGCGTAGTTCTTCATGTGCGCGCCGCAGCCGGCCGCGTTGACCACCACCGCCTCCACGCCGGCCGCCTCGAACGCCACGATGTTCGCGCGCGCCAGCACCCGGGCGCCCTCGGGGTCGCCCGCGTGGGCGTGGAGCGCGCCACAGCAGCGTTGGTCGCGCGGGATCACGACCTCCACGCCGTTCTTGGCCAGGAGCCGGAGCGTCGCCAGGTTGTGGGCGCGGAAGACGACGTCCTGCACGCAGCCGTGGAGGAAGCCGACCCGTGCCGTCCGCTCGCCGCGCGCGGCCACGACCTCGGGCAACGGCCGCCGGTCCGCGGGCGCGGGGAGCGAAGGGAGCAGGGCCTCCGACGCGCCGACGGTCGCGGGCAGGAGCCGCAGCACGCCGCTCCGCCGGACGAGCGCCTGGAGCCCCGTCCGCTGGTAGGTGCGCAGCGTGGCCGCCAGGAGGCGAAGGAGAGCCGGATTCGGCAGGAGCTTCGCGAACGCGACGTAGCGCACGAGGCGGCGGAGCGGCGACCCGGGGCGCTGCCGCTCGATCTCGGCGCGCGCGGCCTCGATCAGCGCCCCGTACTCGACCCCCGAGGGGCAGGCCGTCTCGCACGCGCGGCAGTCCAGGCAGAGCGAGAGGTGCTCGACCACGGAGTCCGTGAGCGCGATGCGGCCGTCGGCCAGCGACTTGATGAGGTAGATCCGGCCCCGGGGCGAATCCATCTCGAGGCCGTTCTCGGCGTAGGTCGGACAGGTCGGCAGGCAGAAGCCGCAGTGGACGCACTTGAGGAGCTTGTCGTACTCGAGCTCGGCGAACGCGCCGGTCGACCGGAGCGGGGCGGGCGGGGCGACCACCGTCGCCACGCTAGATTCCCCCCACGAAGCGGCCCGGATTCAGGATCCCCTTCGGGTCGAGCTGCGCCTTGATCCGCTCCATGAGCCGCACCGCCGGGCCGGGGGGGTCCCAGACCGCGATCTCCTCCTTCACGGCGAGCGGCGCCCACTCGACGAGGAAGTGCCCGCCGAGGATTCGTGCCTCGGCCCGGAGCCGCGCCAGGGTCTTCACCGTCGTCGGGAGGCCGCGCCCCTCGCCGCCGGCCGTCAGCGCGAGGCGGACGATCCCGCTGCCCGCGTGCGCCGCGGCCAGGAGGCCGAGCCCTGCCTCGCGGACCGCGGCGGCCGCTTCCTGCGTATACCGGCCGACCTGCGCGGGCAGCACACCGACCCGCGCCAGCGCCAGCGGCTCCGGCGCCGTCACCGGCATGTCGCGGACGACGGCGAGGGCCCGCGCCGCCGTGGCGTCGCCCAGGACGGCGACGCGAGTCGCCCCCGCGCCGCGCAGCAGCCGCTCGGCCGCGCCGAGCTGCCACGTCACGGTGGTCGGGAGCCCGTCGAAGCCGAGCACGAGCGCCGCCCCCGCGCCGTCCGCCGCCAGGCCCGTCGCGTGGGCCGAGGCCGCGGTCGCGCCGGCGTCGAGGAGCTCGATCGAGTGGGGCAGGAGGTCCGAGGCCATGACCTCGCGCACGGCGGCGGCCGCCGCCGGGACGTCGCCGAACGTCGCCCAGCACGCGCGATCCGCCTCCGGGCGAGGCCGGAGCTTGACCGTCACCTCGACGATGAGCCCGAGCGTGCCGAGCGAGCCGATGTAGAGCTTGTTCAGGTCATAGCCCGCCACGTTCTTGACGACCTTCCCGCCCGAGCGGACGAGCGCGCCGTCGGCGCCGACCACGCGCAACCCGATCACGAGATCGCGCGCGGTTCCGTAGAGGTACCGCCGGGGCCCGGAGGCGTTCGTGGCCAGCGCGCCACCCAGCGTCGCCCGCCCGGGCAGCGGGGGGTCGAGCGACAGCCACTGCCCCGGCGCGCCCAGGGCGGCCTGGAGGGCGTCCAGCGTGATGCCGGCCTCCACCGTGGCCGTCAGGTCGGCGGGCTCGTGTTCGACCACCCGCGCGAGCCGCCGCGTCGCGACGACGACCGCGCCGTCCCGGGGCGGTGCCCCGAGGCCCATCTGCGTCCCGCCGCCCCAGGGGATGACGGGCACTCCGGCGGCGCCGGCCGCGGCCACCACGTGGCTCGCCTCGTCGACGGTCCCCGGGAAGACGACGACGGAGGGAGTGCGCCCTTCGACGACGAACGGCCCGCGATCGGCGCCGGCGAGGCAGTGGGCCGGGCCGACGATGCCGGCAAGCGTGTCGAGCAGGGACAGCACTCAGGGTCCCGGCCGCCGGGTGGCTCGCCCCGGCTCAGAGCCGCTGGGCGAGACCGCGCTCCTCGATCGGGTGCGGGCGGTACCCGATCTCCCCCGGCACGCAGGACTTCGCGGTCGGGAAGATCTTGCCGGGGTTGCAGCGTCCGGTGGGGTTGAAGGCCGCCTTCACCCCGGCCATCGTCCGGAGGTCCGCCTCGGAAAAGATCCACGGCATGAAGTCCTGCTTCTCGATGCCGATGCCGTGCTCCCCGGAGATGGAGCCGCCGACCTCCACGCAGACCTTCATGATCTCCGCGCCGGCCGCGAGCACGCGCTCCACCTCCCCGGGGTTCCGCGGGTCGTAGAGGATGTTCGGGTGGAGGTTCCCGTCGCCCGCGTGGAAGACGTTGCCGACGCGGAGCCCGTGTGCCTGCACGATCTCGTCCACGCGCCGCAGCACCTGGGGCAGGCGCGTCCGCGGGATGACGCCATCCATCACGAAGTAGGCGGGCGACACCCGCCCGTAGGCCCCGAACGCCGCCTTCCGCCCCTTCCAGAGGAGCGCCCGCTCGGCCTCGTCCCGGGCGACCCGAACCTCGCGCGCGCCGTTCTCCCGGCACGCGGCGATCACGCGCTCCGCCTCCTCGTCCATGCCCGGGGCGATGCCGTCGAGCTCGATCAGGAGCGCGGCCGCGGCATCGCGCGGATACCCGGCGCCGTAGGCGTCCTCGACGGCCTGGATCGTGATCTGGTCGATCATCTCGAGCGCCGCCGGCGTGAGCCCGCGGGCCGTGATCGCCGCCACCGTCCGCGAGGCCTGGTCGAGCTGCTCGAAGACCGCGAGGAAGGTCTTCACCGCTTGCGGCCGCTTCAGCAGCCGGACGACGATCTTGGTCGCGATGCCGAAGGTCCCCTCCGAGCCGACGAACACCCCGACGAGGTCGTAGCCCTGCCCGTCGCGCACCTTCCCGCCCAACCAGACGACCTCCCCGTCGGGCAGCACCACCTCGAGACCGAGGACGTGGTTCGTGGTCACGCCGTACTTGAGCGTGTGCGGGCCGCCGGAGTTGTTGGCGACGTTCCCCCCGATCGTGCACGCGAGCTGGCTCGAGGGATCCGGCGCGTAGTAGTAGCCTTCCGGCGCGACGGCCTGGGAGAGGTGCAGGTTGACGAGGCCGGGCTCCACGACGGCCACCTGGTTGTCGTAGTCGACCTCGACGATCCGGGTCATCCGCGTGAGCGCGAGGACGACGCCGCCCTCGGTCGGCAGACACCCGCCCGCGAGCCCCGTGCCGGCCCCGCGGGCCACGAAGGGCAGGCCCTCCGCGTTCGCGCGCCGGACGCACGCGGCGACCTCTTCGGTGGAGCGGGGGAAGACGATCGCGTCGGCCGTCGCGCGGAAGATCGTCGCCCCGTCCGACTCGTAGACCAGGAGCTCGTGCGGATCGGTGAGCACCCCATCCCGGCCGACGATGGCCTCGAAGGCCGGGCGGAGCCGTCGCGTGTCGCTCTCGGACAGGGCCATGCGCGTCCTCCGGTCTCTCGCGGGTGTCCCGAGTATATCAGCCGAGCCGGTTCACGTAAATCGCACGGGCCCGGACGGGCCGTTCACGACGTGCGCGTCCGTCGTGAGGCCAGCGTCGCGTCCCCCGTGATCAGCCGCACGCCCCGGTTGAAGGTGACGTACGCCCAGGCCCACTCGACCATGACCAGGAGCCGGTTCCGGAAGCCGATCAGGAAGAAGATGTGGACCACCACCCAGAACAGCCAGGCGACGGGCCCGCTCAACCGGAGGCGCCCAGCCTCGACCACCGCCGCGTGGCGACCGATCGTGGCCATGATGCCCTTGTTCCAGTAGCGGAACGGCTCGCGCGGTTCGCCCCGCACCGCGCGGAGGATCGTCCGCGCGGCGTGGCGCCCCATCTGGGTGGCGACGGGCGCCATCCCGGGGAGCGGCGTCCCGCCCTGATGGAGGAAGGCGGCGAGGTCCCCGATGACGAAGACCTCCGGGCGCCCCGGGATCGAGAGGTCAGGCTCGACGAGGACGCGGCCGACCCGATCGAGCGGGACGCCGAGCGTCCGGGCCAGCGGCGACGCCGTCACCCCGGCGGCCCACAGCACGGTCTCGGCGGGAATCTCCGCCGCGCCGGCCACCACGCGCCCGGGGGCGACCCGCGTCACCGCAGTGGCCGTCCGCACCGCCACCCCGAGGCGCGCGAGCGCCCGGGCCGCGGCCGCGCTCGAGGCCTCGCTGAACGCGGGCAGGAGGCGCGGCCCCGCCTCGAGGAGGACGATCCGGGCCTGCGTCGGGTCGATCGCGCGGAAGTCCCGGGCGAGCGCATCCCGGGCGATCTCGGCGAGCGCCCCCGCCAGCTCCACCCCCGTGGGCCCGCCCCCCACGATCACGAAGGTGAGGAGCGCCTGTCGCCGCGCGGCGTCCGGCTCCCGCTCGGCCGCCTCGAAGGCGAGGAGCACGCGCCGGCGGATTTCGAGCGCGTCCTCGATGTCCTTCAGCCCCGGCGCCCACGCCCGCCACTCGTCGTGGCCGAAGTAGGCATGGCTCGTGCCCGTCGCCAGGATCAGGTAGTCGTACTCGAGCGCCCCGTCCGCCAGGAGGAGGCGCCGGCCCGCGACCTCCACGGCGGTCGCCTCGGCGAGGAGGACCGTGACGGCCGGGCTCCGCAGGATGTGCCGGATCGGCTGCGCGATGTCGCCCGGCGACAGCCCCGCCGTCGCGACCTGGTAGAGGAGCGGCTGGAAGAGGTGATAGTTCCGGCGGTCGACGAGGGTGACGCGCACCGGCTGTCGGCCGAGCGCGAACGCGGCGTAGAGCCCGCCGAAGCCGCCGCCCACGATGACGACGTGCGTCGTCGTCGGGCCGGCCCCCCCCATCCGCGCGCTCGCGGCCTCAGGTCGAGGCGCGGCCGCGGCGGAGCGCCCGCCCCGCCAGGACGCCCGTGTGGCGTCCGTCGTCCACCACGACCCGGCCGTTGACGATCACGTACTCGATCCCGATCGGGAACTGCTTCGGCTGGGTCCGCGTGGCCGGCGCCTTGACCGTCTGCGCGTCGAAGACGACGAGGTCGGCCTTGAATCCCTCGCGGAGGAGCCCGCGGTCCGGGAGCCCGAGCCGCTGGGCCGGGAACGAGGTCATCTTGCGGATCGCGTCGGGGAGGGAGAGGAACCGGTCCTCCCGGACGAACTCCGCGAGGATGATCGGGAAGGTGCCGTACGTGCGCGGGCTCGGGTACTCGCCGATCAGGAGCGCGTCGCTCCCGACCATCGAGAGGGGGTGACTCACGAACTTCGGCAGCGTCGCGGCGTTCCCGCCCGCCGAGACGTAGGAGGTCTGGAGATCCTCGGCGAGCAGCAGGTCGCACAGGGCGTCCACGACGTCGCGGCCCATCATCTCCGCGACCTCGGCGATCGAGCGGCCCTCGAACCGGTGGTGCTCCGGGCGCTTCAGGTAGGTCACCCACATCTCCTGCCACGAGGACGCCCGCGGGGTGACCTCCTTCCGCATCCGCTCGCGGGCCTCGGGCGAGCGCAGCACGGCCTTGAGCCGCTCCGGCCCCCCGTCGTGGGCCCACTGCGGGATGACGATGAGCAGCCGCGTGCTCGAGTAGACGTAGGGGTAGCTGTCGAAGGTCACGTCCAGCCCCGTCTCCCGCGCGTCCTCGACGAGCGCGAGCATCCGGTCTGCCCCCCCCGGCGCCGTGGCCCGCTGGTAGAAGTGCGTGATGTGGGTCGCGATGCCGCTCCGCTGGCCGATCTCGATCGCCTCGCGGAAGGGATCGAGGAACCGGTCGCCCAGGCCGTAGCGGACGTGGGTGTGGTAGATCCCCCCGAGCCGGGCGGCCTCGCGGCTCAGCTCGACCAGCTCGGCCGTGTCCGCGTAGCTCCCGGGCGGGTAGTCGAGGCCGGTGGACATCCCGAACGCCCCCTCCTCCATCCCCACCCGGAGGAGCGCCCGCATGTTCGCCAGCTCGGCCGCGGTCGGCGGGCGGTCGTCCCACCCCAGGGCGCAGATCCGGAGCGGCGAGTTGCCGAGCAGGTAGACCACGTTGACCGCGACCCGGTTCGTGAAGAGCGCCAAGTACTGCTCGACCGTGGACCAGCGACTCTTGAGCGGCGGGTTGCCGTCGAGGCCCGAGTTCAACTCGATGAACCGCTCGAGGTCGGCGTGCGCGTGGAACGGAGCGTAGGAGTTCCCGTCCACGCCGATCACCTCGGTCGTCACCCCCTGGCGGACCTTCGGCTCGTGGTGCGGCTCCGCCAGGATGACGAGCCCCGAGTGGGCGTGCATGTCGATGAAGCCCGGACACACGATGCGGCCGCGCGCGTCGATCACGCGGCTCGCGCCGACCCCGCCGAGGTCGCCGCGCAAGACGTGCACCCGCTCGCCCTCCACCCCCACCGCCCCGTGGAAGCCGGGGTTCCCGCTGCCGTCGATGATGAGCCCGCCGATGATCAGGAGATCGAGCATGCCTCACCCTCCTGCCGAAGCCGTCCGCGCTGGAGAGACAAAAAGGTAGAACCTCCCGGACGAGAGGCTCTACCTTCTTGAACTGGCTCCCCGGGCAGGACTCGAACCTGCAACCTCGTGGTTACGAGGGCCCCCGCGTTTCCGCGGGGCTCGGACTATCTCATCCCCGTAGGCGGCCGGGGCCGCCCGTAGGGGGCGGGCGCTTCCCCCGACGACGCCGGCCGCCGCCGGGGTACGACCTCGCGGTCTAGTCTCTGCACGGTCCCCCGGTCGTCCATCGGGTCGCGACGTGTCGGGCTTGCGCCCTCCGGACGTCGCGCCCGTCTGTCCGCACGGGGGCTTCGCTCAGGGTTCCCGTATCCCGACCGGGACGTAGGCTCCCCTGAATTCGCCCGCTTTTCCATCCCGCCTTTCGGCCGGGACGCTGCCTCCACCGACAGCCACTTGCTCTACCGGTTGAGCTACCGGGGAACGCGGCTATTGTACCGCAAGACTGACGCCCCCAGGAATGACGAGGGGATGCGGGGTTCCGGGCGGCAGATCGTGACCAGTGGGGGCAGAATCCGCAACCTCCCCGCAACCGGACTGCGGACGGTCCCCGGCAGGGGGGTGGGGGTGGGTCGCGGGGGGCCTTCGCCGTGCCGGGGCCCCCTCCCGCAGGGCATACCCTCTGGACAAGGCGTTCCGCGGGCCACGGACCCGCTCCTAGAATCCCGCGTAGGTCGCCAGAACCGCGTCCTCGGCGCGCGCGGAGGCATTCGGACGAGGGGGCGTGTAGGGGGATAGCGGGGTGGGGAACGGGAGGGGGCGGAACGACCGCACCTTGCAGCATCGCGGGCACAGTCACGGGCACAGGCGCTCCTCGCGCGCGCAACCAGCGCCGACCAAACTCGTTGTCGCGGGAGCGCGTCGCAGGGTAGGGTGAGCTGGCGATCGGGAGGTCAGTCTGGGGCCCGACGACGATGAGGGGGGGCTGATGCCGAAACGTGCCGCCCACGCGCGGGCGCGCACTCCACGTACTGCGCGACCAGCCTCTCCGTCCTGGACTTCCGCATCGAGGTCGCCTACCCGCTGGCCGCCCCACGCGGCCTCAGCGCCCCGTAGACGCGAGATCGCCTCCCGCCCATGCCTCCCGTGCGGCTCACCCCTGCAACGCGCACAGAAAGCGCACGTGCGCTTTTGGCGGGGGGTGGAGCGTCGAGCCCGGCGGCGCCGGGACGAGCGGATCCGGGTCAGAGTAGGGTGGGGCCTTCTCCGGTTTCCTTCTCGTCCGATGGCCGCCCTTGCCGGAGCTGGACGAGCGCGTGGCCGAGCAGGCCGAGGGCCAGGAGCGTCACTGAGAGCGCGATCCCGGCCGTGACGATGAACCCCAGCCACGGCCCCAGCCTGGGTGGCAGCCAGCTGGCAAGGAGTACCGCAGCGACCGCGGCAACCGTGCCGACCAGCGCAGTACCGATCAGCCAGATCCCGAGTCTGGACTTGACCCGGTTCCGTGGACACTGTTCCCCTTGGGGGGAGGAGGGAGTC
>CAYQDR010000083.1:0-22296 GCA_964416315.1 uncultured bacterium | reverse complement strand
CATGAACGGGGGCGATTGTATCGCATCCCGTTGTCCCACGACCGGGGCCCTTTGCCTGTCCACCCCCACGCCCGATCTCAAGGCCGTACACCTCGTCGGTCTGAGGCGGAGCCTCGCTAGATCTTCGGAGGGGGGCTCTGCCCCCCTCCGTTCAGACCGGCGCGGCTGCGCCGGGCGGCCCTCCCGGCAAAGCCGGGCCGTTCGCCCTTCGGCGAACGCATCGGGCCTGCCTCCCCCCGGGTTACTCCGACACGCTCCTGAACCGTCCCCCCGGCGGAGCGTGGTCGCGGATCTCCGGTCTCGGCCGGAAGGCTGAAGGCAGCCCTCCGGCCGAGCACCCCTTCGCTCCGAAGTCCCGCGCTGCCGGTCTCCCCCGGCGGTGTTCAGCCGGACCCTCGCGCGTCGGCTTCCAGGGACTCCCGGTGAACGCGTAGCCACGAGCCTCGCTCGTCACGCTGGTTCCCCGAGTCCTCTGCACGTGGTCGCTGAGCGACCGCGGTTCCCGGCCGGCCGGGGGATGATCTGGATCATAGGCCCCCCCGGAACCCCGGGGCAGACTTGGGGGTGATGGTCAGGCGCGTCCTCGCCCACCCTCTCTTCGGCCCCGGGCTCGCGATCGCCGCCTTCGGCTGGGGGTCCCTCGTTGTCGGCTTCCTCATCGTCGGCCCCGGGCTCTCGCCCTGGACCGACGCGCTGCTCCGCGCGTGCTTCGGCTGGAACGCGGAGACCCGGCGCTACCGGCTCGACACGCTGATCCTCGCCCTGCTCCAGCCGCCGCTCTTCGTGGGGGTGGTTGCCCTCTTCTACGCCGACGAGCTCCGCGCCTTCCTGCGCTCCCGCGCGGGGCGGGCGATCGGGTTCGTCGCCCCGGGCGTCTTCGTCGGGCTGGCGGCCTACCTCCTGGCGACCGGCGAGGTCTCCGCGTCCGGCGCGCCGCCGAACCCCGCCGCGCTCCCCGCGCCGATCCGGCAGGGGAGCCCGGCACCGCCCTTCCGGCTCGCCAGCCACCGGGGCGAGGTGGTGACGGCGGAGGGGCTGCGGGGCGCGCCGGTCGCCCTCACGTTCGTCTCTGCGAGCTGCCACGCCTCGTGTCCGGTCCTGCTCGCGCGGCTCAAGGCGCTAGACGCGCGGGAGGCCGGCGACGTACTCTTCCTCGCGGTGACGCTCGACCCGGAGCGGGACACGCCGGCGGCGCTCGCCGCGCACGCCGTCCGCTGGGGGCTCGGCCGGCGCTGGCACCTCCTGACGGGGGAGGCCGGGGCGGTCCGGCGGCTGGTCGCGGCGTACGGCGTCCAGTGGACGCGCTTGCCGGACGGGGAGATCGCCCACGAGAACGTGGTGGTCCTGCTCGACCGGGCCGGCCGCGTCGCCTTCACCTACCGGGGGCTCGCCCACCCGGAGACGCGCGCCGCGGCGGACCTCGCGCGGCTCGTGAGGGAGCGTGGCCGAAGTCCCTAAAAAGATGAGGCCTGTCCCCCGAGGCAAAAGAGGGCGTGGACAGGGGGTCAAGCGCCAGCCGGCGCCCCCGCACGCTCCCTCCGGTCCGCTCCCTCCGGCCGGGGGGAGGGGCAGCGTGGTCCCCGGCCTGAGCGTCTTTCCACCCGGGGCCGCGGCGCGGGAACCGTGGCGGCGGCGCTGGCTCGGCCCGGCCGGCGGGCTCTACCAGTGGGTCGAGGTCCTGCTGGATCGCCTGGTCTCCGCTCCGCTCAACCCGCTCTACCACACGGGGACCATCGCCGTGTTCTCGCTGGCGGTGGCGACCGTCACCGGGATCTACCTCTTCGTCTTCTACCGGGTCGGGACCGAGGCGGCCCACCGCTCGATCGAGGGGATCATGGCCCACCCGCTCGGGATCGGGGCCCTGATGCGGTCGCTCCATCGCTACAGCTCGGACGCGGCGATCCTGGCGGCGGTCCTCCACGGCGGGAAGATGCTGCTGAACGACCGCTTCTGGGGGGCTCGCTGGATCAGCTGGGTGTCGGGGCTCGCGCTCGTCACCCTCGTCTGGGTGACGGGGGCGACCGGCTACTGGCTCGTCTGGGACGTCCAGGCCCAGGTGCTGTCCGTGACGACGGCGAAGCTCCTCGACGTGCTGCCGATCTTCGGGGAGCCCCTGATCCGCACGTTCCTGGACGCCGACCGGATCCAGAACTTCCTCTTC
The DNA here is from genome assembly GCA_964416315.1 of uncultured bacterium. Classification (GTDB taxonomy): domain Bacteria; phylum Methylomirabilota; class Methylomirabilia; order Rokubacteriales; family DASRDR01; genus CAYQDR01. Next base: position 20,135 of record CAYQDR010000083.1, on the reverse strand, counting down.
TTCATCGTCCTGTTCGTCCACATCTCCATCACGTTCCTGCTGGGAGCCGTGTACTGGCTCCACGTGATGCGGCTCTCCCGCGCCCGCTTTTTCCCGCCGCGCGTCGTCCTCTGGGTGACCGGCGCGGCGCTCCTCGTCGCGAGTCTCCTCCGCCCCGCGGTGTCCGGGCCGCCGGCGGACCTGTCCCGGCTGCCGGGCGCGGTGCCCATCGACTGGTTCTACTTCTTCTACTTCCCGCTGACGAGCCTGGACCCCCGGGCCGGCTGGGCGATCGTGTTCGGCGCGGGGCTCGGAACGCTGGTCGTCCCGTGGGTCTTCCGGGGGTCCGCGCTCCCCCGCGCGCGGGTCGAGAACATCGCGTGCACCGGGTGCACGCGCTGCTGGAAGGACTGCCCGTACGAGGCGATCGTGATGGTGCCCCGGCACGACGGCGGCCGCTACAAGCAGGTGGCCGTCGTGAACCCGGCCAAGTGCGTGGGCTGTGGGATCTGTGTCGGGGCGTGCGACTCCGCCGGCATCCTGCTCGGCGACCAGCCGGTGAGCCTCCTCGGCGACGCGGTGCGGGCGCGCCTCCGCGCGGTGGCCGCGCGGACCGGCGGCGCGCCGCCGGTGCTCGTCTACACGTGCCGGCTCATGGGGCGGCTCAGGGAGCGGCTCGGCCCGGACGGGACCCTGGACGAGCTGCCGGGCGTGACCGTGATGGGCCTGCCCTGCGTCGGGACGCTGCACCCGGAGATGCTCCTCCGATCGCTTGAGGCCGGCGCCGGGGGCGTCTTCGTGGCCGGCTGCGTCCCCGAGGACTGTCCCTTCCGCGAGGGGAGCCGGTGGCTGGAGGAGCGCCTGACCGGCCGGCGGCTGCCGTCCCTGAAGGACGCGCCGGAGGGCCGGCTCCGCGTGCGCTGGTACTCGCCCGTGGAAACCGCCCGGCTCGTGCGCGACGCGCGCGCCTTTCAGCAGGAGCTCAGCCCATGAGCCCGCCGATTCTGGAGGATCGCCGTCCCTTGACGGGACGGGTGGTCGGCTTCACCCTCCTCTTCGCCGCCGTCGCGTGGGGGCTCGGGGTCTTCGCGGCGCTCCCGTGGCAGGCGTCGCCGCCCGGGGCGGCGCTGCTCAAGGTCGCCTTCAAGCACGTGGCCGCCGTCGAGGCGGAGGGCGAGGAGCTCTCGCCCGAAGAGCTGGCGAAGCTCCCGCGCCACATGCGACCCCAGCGCGGGGAGCGGGCGCGCACGGGAAAGCGGCGGGACGCGATACTGCGGATCGCGCTGGACGGCCGCCGGGTCCTCGAGAAGACCTACCGGCCCGGCGGCCTCCGCCACGACGGGCCGACGTTCGCGTACGAGGAGTTGCCCCTTGCCGTCGGCCGGCGCCGCCTGGCGGCGACGCTCTGGGAGGGGCGTGCGGATGCCGGGGAGCGCGAGGAGCCGGAGGCGGTACGCTGGCGCCTCGAGCGCGAGGTGGAGGTCCGCCCGGGTCAGGTGTTCCTCGTGGACTTCTCGGAGGAAACGGGCTTCGTCCTCCGTTAGCCCTCCAAAGAGGGGCACTGCCCCCCTTTGAGAAACCCCCCGTGAGCGTTGCGGCGGGAACGCCGGCGGCCTGGCCGGACGGGCCGCTCGCGCCGCTCGCGTCGTGCGGACCCTTGCCAAGGCCGCGGCGGCCGGCTATTCTTGGAGCGTCGCCAGTGCATTCCCGCGGAGCTGGTGGCAGGAAGGACCTCCGGAATGGGTCACCAGTCGCCGCGCCCGAGCTCCCGCGTCCCCAACCCGCGACTGCCATCCTTGTTCCGCGAGTCACCATGCACGCATCCGATGTGCCGCTGCTTGGCCCGTCCGGAACGGCGCTACTGCAGCGACGCCTGCGCCGCCCTGGGCGCTGTTCGCGCGTCGGCCCGCACCCCCTGCCGGTGCGAGCACGACATCTGTACCCGGGAGCAAACGGTGATCGGTTTCGCCCGAAAATGACCGACGGCGCCGCCGCGGCCGGAGGTGGTTTTGAAGATCGAGGTCTTCGATAATCAGATCGAGCCTGCGCTCAAAGCCCTCAAGAAGGAGATGCTCAAGGCGGGCGTGTTCAAGGAGATGAAGCGACGGGCCTATTACGAGAAGCCTTCCGTGAAGCGCAAGCGCAAGCAGGCCGAGGCTCGGAAGAAGCGGCGCCGGGCTCTCCGGCGATCACAGGCACCGACCGACTAGTGCAGGTCCAATCAACTTCGCCCCGCGTCGTTGCTCGGCCCTGCACCTCGGGCGACGCTGGGCGAGCTCGCCCGAGTCATCTGGAATCGTACGAGCCGGCAACCCACCCACAGAGGAGGCGGCCATTTCAGCCAAGATCTTCGTCGGGAATCTGAACTTCCGGACCACCAAGGACCAGCTCACCCAACTGCTGTCTGCGGCCGGAAGCATCGTGGGTGTCCACCTCCCCACGGATCGCGAGACCGGCCGGCCTCGGGGGTTCGCATTCGTGGAGTTTTCGAGCGAGGCCGAGGCTGCCGAGGCCATCCGGTTGTTCAACGACCACGACATGGACGGGCGGAAGCTCAGGCTCAATCCGGCCGACGACCGACCGCCGCGTGCCGACGGGTTCCGCCCGGATCGGCCCCCCGGCCCGTTGTTCGGCGCCAGCCCGTTTGGCGATGCCGGACGGTCGTCACGGAACAAACCCTTCAAGCGCAAAGGGAGCCGCCGGGGCATCCGGGGGCGCAAGCGAAGCCTCTGAGGCGCGCGTCACGTCGCGTGCCTCCTCGGGCCATGCTGCACACGTTCGCCTGATTGCCGCGCCCATCCGGCGGATCGCGATCCGGCCTCGCCTCCGATAGCCCGCGCGGGTCGCGCGATAGACCGCCTCCACGTAGCCGACGAACTCGAGCTCGGCGCTCACCCGCTCCCGGGCGGCCGGGGCGCCGCTCCGCGACGCGGGCTCCTTCACGGGACCGGGCGCTGGAAATGCCGAAGGGGCGGCGCTCAGCCGCGCGTGACGGGTGGGGTGGTGGCGCCCCGGGGGACCGGCGTGTCCCCGCGCGCGCGCTGCCGGAGCGCGCCGACCAGGTTCAGGGCCACGCACGCGAGGGCGCCCCACACGAGCCCCCCCGAGAGCGGGAGCCAGGGGAGGATCGCCCCCGCGCCGTAGTCGGCGAGCACTTCGCCGGTCCGCAGGAGGACGCCGGCGAGGAGCGCCCAGAAGGCCACCGCGCGGAGACCCGGCCAGGGCAGGGGAACGCCCTCGAAGACGGGGACCAGGCGGAAGACCATGCCGACGACCATCGCGGTGAGGAACCCGACGGTCGTGAGGTGACGGAGGGCATCCGCGAGCAGGCTCAACGGAATGCTGCGCCACGCGAGCGCCGCCGCCGTCGCCGAGCCGGCGGCGGCGAGCGCGGCCGAGAGCACGGCGAGCCGGAAGGTCCGCGTCTCCGGTCCGCCCCGCCCGAGGATCGGCAGCGCGCGCGGCGCGCGTCGCAGGAGGCCGCCGGCCAGCGCGACCGCCGCGACGGTGGCGAGGCCGACGGACTCGCCAAGCTTGGCCAGGGCGGTCGCCGTGGACGCGTCCCACGGCCCGAGCTCTCCCGCCACGGCGGTGAGGACGCCGAGGGCGAGGGCCCACGGCGCGCCCCGCGCGAGCGCGCCAGGGACCCGCCAGCCCGGGACGAACATCGGACCCGCGCGGAGCGCGACCCCGACGATCCAGCCGACCACCCCCCCGAGGAGGCCCGCGAGGTAGACGGCGCGCATCCCGGCGGGATCCGGCTCCGCGCCCTCGGGCCCGAGGGCGCGCCAGCGGAGGACGGCCTCGGCGGCGAGCGCCGCGACGAGCCACCCCGCGCCCAGCCCGAGGTGGGTGCGCGTGACCGAGAGGGGCGGTGCCGCGAGCGAGCGCCACACCCAGGCGGCAAAGCCGAGGAAGGCTCCGGCTTCCACGAGCGTCGCGGCGAGCACCCAGCCGGGACGTCCGGCGATTGTGCCGGCCACGCGCGCGAGGACCGCCGCGCTCACCGCGCCGAAGAGCCAGACCGATGCCGGACCCCGCGTCACCGGACGCCCGGCGAACCGCGGGACGAGGTGCTGGGCGACCCCCAGGATCAGGACGCCGAAGAAGCCGAACACCTGGAGGTGGGCGTGGAGGGGGAGCCACGCCGGCGGGATCGGCCCCCCGCCGAGGTAAAGGCGGGCGAGCATCCAAATGCCCAGCGGCACCCCGGCGACCAGCGCCACCGCGAACGCGAGCAGGGCGAAGGGCCGGTAGACCGGCGGCTCCCCGGCCGCCCGCGGGAGCGGTGCCGCGCTGCCGCTCACGCGCGCCGCTCGCTCGGGACGGGCTCGCCCCGTTCCTGCCCGCGGGCGGCAAGGCGGATCCTCACCACCACGGGTTGCTCGGCGCCGTCGAGCCACCGCGCTGCGCCGGGGAACCTCGCCAGATAGGTCCGCTTCGCTTCGGCGACCGCCTCGGCGTCCCCGACGACCTCGCCGAGGCCCTCGCGCTCGTCGCCGCGGAGCCGCAGCGTGACGGGGGCGCCCCCGCGCAGGTTCCGCCACCACCGCTTCCGCCCGGGCCGGCCCGCGACGACGACGATCGCGCCTCGGCCCTCCGCGTACATCACGGGGATCGTCCGGCGGCGCCCGGTCCGGCGCCCGGTGAAGGTCAGCAGCACGAGCGACCGGCCGAGGAGACCGTGGAGCCGGGAGCGCAGGATCGCGCCGACGGCGGCATTGACCAGCGAAGCGAGGATGCCGCCGCTCACCGGTCTTCTCCGTCGGTTGCGGGCTCCGAGACGACGTGCGCGGCGCTCATGTGGACGGACCGCAGTCTCCTGGCTGCGCTACGGTGGCAACCGCGGTGCCAGCATGGAGACTCGAAGGCTCGCGGAGTTGCGCTCCGGGTTTCCGCCACGTGGGGCGCCCGCGCCTCAGGCGGCGGGGCGTGTTGGCTTCCGGGAGCCCCGTGGGTCGTGATAGAAGGGAGCAGGTGGCACGCGGGACGACGACGCCGGAGAGGAGCGCCCCATGTCGGCTCTGACCCTCCTCCTGACGGCTCTTGCCGTGGTCGCGACGACCGGAACGGCCCAGGCCGCCGTGTCCGGCGGTGAGCTCTACATCCTCAGAGGCTGCCTCGGGTGCCATGGCGCGAGCGGGCGTGGGGGCGTGGGGCCGGCCCTCGCGCAGACGCCGGTGCCGTTCGACGCCTTCCTGACGCAGGTCCGGCAACCCCGCGGGATCATGCCGCCGTTCCCCGCCGAGGCCCTGAGCGAGGCGGATGCCCGCGCGATCCACGAGTACCTGCGCACCGCCCCCGGCGCGCCACCCCGGCTCCGGGCGGACGTGCCGCGCGGCGTCCTCGACGGGAAGGCGTGCGCCGAGTGCCACCGCAGGCTCCACCCCACGATCGTGACCCAGTTCGAGGCGAGCGCGATGGGCCGGGCGGGGGTCCAGAACCCCCGCGTCCAGTTTCCCACCCCGCAGCTCACCTGCGCACACTGCCACGGGACGAACCACGACGAGATCACGGCGACGAAGGGACGGGTGCCGGAATCGACCTGTGGCGCCTGCCATCCGCAGATCTACAAGGACCACGTGGTCGACGCCGGCCACTCCTACGGCCCGGGGCCGGGGGACCTCGGCATCAACTGGGAGCGGAACATCGGCGTGCCGCACTACAAGGTGATGCCGCGGAAGGTCATGGAGATGGGCTGCGACCCCTGTCATGCCCAGGCCGGGGCGACGGACCCGAAGTACTGGAGCGAGACGGAGAAGAAGTACGTCGATACCTCCAGCCTGCAGATCCGGAACGGCTGCATCGCGTGTCACACGCGCCACGCGTTCAGCCTCGTGGAGGCCCGCAAGCCGGAGGCGTGCTTCACCTGCCACATGGGGCCGGACCACCCGAACTACGAGGCGTACATGAGCTCCAAGCACGGGTCCATCTACGGCGCCCGGGGCCGGGAGTGGGACTGGACCCAGCCGCTCGCCACCGCGCGGTGGGAGGCGCCCACGTGCGCCTACTGCCACATGCTCTACGTCGCGGACGACGGGACGCGCGTGGCGAGCCACAACATGACGCGGAAGATCATCTGGGGCATGGGGGTCCAGCCCGCGCTCGGGGAGCTCACGGACATCACCGTCACGACGGAGAACCGGGCCAAGCGGAACGAGATGATCAAGGTCTGCCTCACGTGTCACTCGGAGAACAAGGCGCGGGGCTACCTCGAGTCCGCCGACGCCCACAAGCTGGCCGGCGACGCGCTCGTGGTCGAGGCGCGGCAGATCCTGTCCGACCTCTACCGGGACAAGCTGATCCAGCCCGGCCACGGGCATGTCTCGGCCGGGGTGTTGCGCGGGCCGCGGTTCACGGCCATCGAGCTGCCCCGGGCCTCGCCCAGCACTCCCCGGCGAGCCTGTATTTCGACGTGACGCCCATCGAGCGCGAGTACTTCGACATGTTCTTCTTCTCCGCGCTCAAAAGCTACAAGGGCGCCTTCCACATGAGCCCGGACTACGCCTGGTGGTACGGGTACGCCGAGGTGCTCGGCCACCTCGCGACGATCCGCGACGAGGCCGGGCGGCTGCGGAGCGAGGAGAGCGTCCGGAAGCGCACGCTCTTCATGATCTGGACCGGTCCCGTCATGGTGCTGGCCGTGCTGGGGGCGGTCTGGCTCGGCTGGCGAGGCTGGCGCCGCGTGCGCGCGAGGCCGTAGGGCCGGCGCGACGGCGGCGGCGTGGTAAGATCGCCGCCGATGCCCCGGGAAGACATCGCGGCGTTTCTGATGGGGAGCCCCGTGTTCGCGGGGCTCCCCCCGAAGGTGGCCGAGACGCTCGCCGGCCTCGCGCTGGAGGAGCCCTGCCGCGCGCGCGACTACGTGTTCATGGAGGGGGACCAGGCTCTGTGGTTCTGCCTCGTGAAGTCCGGCCGCGTGCGGATCGTCAAGCACTCCCGGAGCGGGAAGGACGTGGTGCTCGAGCTGCTGGGGCCGGGCGAGGTCTTCGGTGGGGTCGCGGTGATCGAGAAGCGGCCCTATCCGGCTGCGGCCCAGGCGGTGGAGGCGAGCCTGATCGTGAAGATCCCCGCGGACGCGATGGTCGCGCTGACCGAGCGCTTCCCCGCGGTCATCAAGGAGCTCGCGCTGATGATCGGCCGCCGGCTGCGAGCCGCTCACGACTCGGTGAAGTCGCTCGCGGTGGACCCGGTCGAGGCCCGCCTCGCCGCGACCCTCCTGCGCCTCGCCGAGCGGGAGGGCGCACGCAGCCCGCACGGGCTGGTCCTGCCCTTCCACCTCACCCGCCAGAGCCTCGCCGACATGGCCGGCACGACGGTCGAGACGACCATCCGGGTGGTCAGCCGCTGGCTCAAGGAAGGGCTCGTCGTGGACGAAGGCGGGCGGCTCGTCCTGAAGGAGGTGGACGGTCTGCGCGCGCGGGCGGAAGGCGAGACGGCGTAGTGGGGATCCGATTGGTCCCTCTCCCCCGGTGGGGGAGAGGGGAATGAGGTAGCCGTGGCGCTCTTCGGGCGCTGGGTCCACCTCCTCGCCGCCATCACCTGGATCGGCGGGATGCTCTTCATCGCGCTGGTGGTCGTGCCCGTGACCCGCGGCCTGGAGGACGCCTCGCTGCGGGCGCGGATCGTCCGGGAGATGGGTCGGCGGTTTCGCACGGTGGCCTGGATCGCCCTCGGCCTCCTGCTCGCGAGCGGGCTTCTCACCCTCTGGATGCGGCCCTCCCTCCTCGCCTCGCCGCGCTTCCACTGGAAGCTCGGCCTCGTGGTCCTGGCGCTGATCCTCTCCGCCTTCCACGACTTCGTCCTCGGCCCGCGCGCGGGCCTGCCCGGCGCCGATCCCTCGGCGCGGGCGCGCGCCACGTGGGTGGCGCGGGCCAACGTCCTGGTCGTCCTGGCCATCGTCCTGCTCGGGCTCGCGCTCCGCGGCTAGATCCTCGGAGGGGGGCTCCGCTAGAGGGCTGAGGGTCCGGCGCCGGTCCGGCGGGCCCCGCCGCGCGGCCCGCTTGTTCCCGCGTTCACCGCCTATGACGAGGGTCATAGGCGCGGGCGGCCGCCGAGCGTAGCCTGGTTCGGGGAGGGGAACGGGATGGCCCACGAAGGCGGTCGTCACGACGGTTCGCCGGCGGCCCTGGACGTGCGCGACCTGCCGCCACGGCTTCGCCGCGGGAAGATCCTCGAGGCCTTCGAGGCTCTGCCGCCCGGCACGGCGCTCGTCCTCGTCAACGACCACGACCCGAAACCACTCTTCGACCAGCTCCAGGCGGAGCGGCCCGGCGCGTTCGGGTGGCGTTCCCTCGAGGAGGGCCCGGAGACGTGGCGGGTCGTGATCACCAAGGGGGTCGCCCCGGGGGTCGGGGCCGGGGACGGACCGGGACGCGCGCCCAAGCCGCCGGCCCTCGCGGCCCTGCCGGAGTCGCGGCAGGTGCCGCTCGACGTCCGCGACGACATCCGTCGCGGCGAGGAGCCGTTCGGGGGGATCATGGCCGCGGTCAAGGCGCTCGCGCAGGACCAGGCGCTCGTGCTGCGGGCGCCCTTCGAGCCGGTTCCGCTCTACGGGGTGCTCGGCCGCCGGGGCCTCGCCCACTGGACCGAGTGTCGGGGCCCGGGGGACTGGGTCGTGTGGGTCTACCGGGAGCCCGGCGCCGCGCGCCGTGCGGCGCCGCTCGCCGAGCCGGCGGCGGGCACCCCGGGCGCGGCGAGGACCGTGCGCTTCGACGTGCAGGGGCTGGAGCCGCCGGAGCCGATGGTCCGGGTGCTCGAGCGCCTGGAGACCCTGGCCCCGGGCGAGACGCTCGAGGTCCTGCACGACCGGCGGCCGGTGTTCCTCTACCCGCAGCTCGACGAGCGCGGCTTCGCGCACGAGACCGACGAGCCCGAGCCGGGAACCGTCCGCATCCTGATTCGCCCGGGACCCCGCGCCGGATGATTCGGGCCGCGCGCGGTCCTTCGGTGACGTTGCCCCTCCGGTATCTCGTGGCGGCGACCCTCGCGTTCGTCGCCGCCACGGCCGGCGTCGTGTGGCTCGCGGGCGACCTCGCCGGCCACTACTACCGGCCGCGCGTCCTCGCGCTCGCCCACACGGTGGCGCTGGGCTGGATCACGCTGACGATCATGGGAGCGAGCTACCAGCTCGTCCCCGTCGCCCTCGAAGCCCCCATCTGGAGCGAGCGGGTCGCCCGCTGGCAGTTCGTCGCCCTCATGACCGGCGTCGTCGGGCTGGTCGCGCACTTCTACCTCGCCCACTGGCCGGGGCTCCTCTGGGCGGCCGGCCTCGTCGGCGTGGGCGTCGCCCTCCACCTCGTCAACATGACCCTCACGCTCGCCCGTGTCACGCGCTGGAGTTTCACGGCGCGCCTCGTCGCGGGGGCGCAGGTCGGGCTCGCGCTGACGCTCCTCTTCGGGATCCTGCTCGCGGCCGCGCGCGCCGGCGCCTTCTGGCCGTACGGCCTCGCCGCGGTCCACGCCCACTTCCATCTGGCCCTCCTCGGCTGGGTGGCGCCGATGGTGGTGGGGGTGGCGGCCCGCCTCTACCCCATGTTCCTCCTGGCGCCGGAGCCGGAGGGCTGGCCGGGCTGGCTCCAGCTCGGCGGGCTCGGCGCCGGCGTCCCGGCCCTCGTCGCGGGATTGCTCGCGCTCCCCGCGTTGGTCCTCCCGGCGGCCCTGGCGGTGGCCGGGGCGGCTGTCGGGCACGTGGCGTGGGTGCTCCGGTTCGTCCGACACCGCAAGCGGCCCGCCCTGGACTGGGGCCTCCGGTTCGTCCTGACCGGGACGGCGTTCCTGCCCGTCGTCGCGGGTCTGGGCCTCGGCTTCGCGCTCGGGTGGCTCTCCGGGCCGGGGCCGGCCGTGGCGTATGCCGTCCTGGCGCTCGGGGGCTGGGTGTCGCTGACCATCGCGGGCATGATGCTGAAGATCGTCCCGTTCCTGATCTGGAACCGCGCCTACGCGCCGGTGGCCGGCCGGGGCGCGGTCCCGACGCTGGCGCGGCTCGCCTGGCCGGCCGCGGAGGGCGCGAGCTACGCGCTCGTGACCGCCGGCGTCCTCCTCTTCGCGGGCGGCGCCGCGGCGGGCGGCGCGGTGTGGATCCGGCTGAGCGGCGTCCTGCTCGTCGCGGGCGCGCTCGCCTTCGCCGCGGCGCTGGGTCGGGTGCTCGCGCACCTGGTCGGCGCGGGGCCCCGGCGCGTCGCGCCGCTCCGTGTGCCGGGGCCATGAGCGGCGCGCGCTCCGGTGAGCCCGTCACCGCGGACCGGATCGTCGAGGCGCTGCGGGAGGTCCTGGACCCCGAGCTCGGCCTCTCGGTCGTCGAGCTCGGGCTGATCTACGGGATCGAGGTCGTGGACGGGCGGGTCACGGTGACGATGACGCTCACCGCGCCCGGGTGCCCTCTGCACGATGCGATGCTCGATTGGGTCCGCGAGTCGGTGGGGCGGGTGCCGGGCGTCGCCGAGGTCGAGGTCCGGCTCACGTTCGACCCGCCGTGGACGCCGGAGCGCGTGGCCCTCGACAGGACGCCGTGAGCGCCTGACCTGCGGGGCTCGGGTTAAGCCCCTGGGCGAGGACTCCCGAGGCACCCATGTCCCGCTGGGGCAGTGCCGCCCCGCGTCTCCATGCCCAGAGCCGGTCTTCCAGGACCGAAAGCTTGCCGCATCGCGGGCTTGGCCCGGTTCATTGCCTGGCATCGATCTTGCGCGGTCCCTTTGCGAACCAAGGGGGGTGCGTGATGAGACGAGCGAGGGCGTTCGCGGTGGTGGGAGCCCTGGTCCTGGGAGCGGCCCTTCCGGCCCAGGCCCAGCAGCCGAGCTTCACGGTGACCTTCGGCGGCGAGATGCGGGTCATCGGGTACGTCTGGGATAACGTGTCGGACTTTACCGACACGGCGGACGGGAAGTTCAAGGACAGCGACAGCCGGTACTTCCAGCGCTTCCGGCTGGTGACCACGGTCGAGTCGGCCGACAAGAGGGCGAAGGCGGTGTGGGCCCTGGAGATCGGCGACATCACGTGGGGAAGCGGCGGCGGCGCGTCGGGTGCGGAGTACGGCGGGACGACCACCCGCGTGAACCCCGGCGTCGGCGGCGGCTTGGGCAGCGACGGTGTCAACGTCGAGACCAAGCACCTCTACGTCCAGTTCGACGTCCCGTTCGTCCCCGGCACGAGCCTGCTCCTCGGGGCCCACAACATCCTCTTCTTGCCGGGGCCAGCACTGCCATTTCTCGACGACGACGCGCTGGGGATCCAGCTCAACGTGAGGTCCGACCCGATCGACCTCCAGCTCTGGACGGCCAAGGCGGACGAGAACAACCGGCAGGACGCGGACGACAACGACCTCTACGCCGCCCGCCTCGGCCTCAACGTGACCAAGGACACGCGGGTGACGGTCGAGGGGCTCGTCGTTAACCAGCAGTGCTTCGCGCGCCGTGTGCCGGTGGCCCCGGCGACGACCGGCACGTGCCTGGATGCGGACTTCGGCGACACGTTCTGGATCGGGGGCACGGTCGGGACCAAGATCGCGACGGTGAGCCTGGACGGGACGGTCGTGTACGGCAAGCGAGCGCTGTTCTCTGCCGCCAACAACACGAACATCGAGGAGTCGGGGTACGGCATCAACGTGTCGGCGCGGGCGCCGATCGGGCTGCTCTCGACGTGGATCAACGGCTGGTACACGACGGGCGACAAGAACCGGATCGTCGGGACAACGGCCTCGGCGGCGCGATCACCCGGGACCGGCCAGGACTTCTCGACCGTCAGCAACACCAGCAGGCTGAACGGAGACTCGGACAAGCTCCCGATCCCGGTCAAGGGCAAGTCGTGGGGAGGAGTGCCGTTCGTGGCCGAGGCGCTCTTCGGCCATCGGACCCTGGGCGGGCCCGAGATCGGCCAGTCGCTCTACCAGGATCCTTCGGGCACCTGGGGTGTCGGCGGCTCAGCGACGTATGCGCTCGCCCCGGCCCTGTCAGTGGGCGGAGGCGCTGCATTCGTGGGCGCCACCGAGGACAACGGCGTCTTCGGCGACCACGTTGTCGAGATCGACACCGGCGCGACTTATGCCTACAACGCGAACCTGTCCTTCCAGCTCATCGCGAGCTACCTGATCCCCGATAGCGGCGACGACGCGTGGGCGGTCGGCTGGCGGGCGCGCTTTGCCTTCTGAGCAGGGACGCGCCGGCGACTTCCCTCAGCGGCGGTGCAAGGGGTCGCCGGGGTGGCGGAGGTCGAGGTCCGGCTGATCTTCACCCGCCGTGGATGCCGGGGCGGATCACGCTCCCGACCGATCGCCGACCGCCAGCGGCCGCGTCGGGCGCCGAGGAGATCAGGGGAGAGAAAGCGCTACGGCGCCCGCAGCGTGTAATACCCCTGGCCGCTGCACGAGCGGCAGAGCGTCCGCCCGCCGAGCGTGACCTCGCCCGGTAGTTGATCCCCTCGCCGCACCGCTCGCAAAGGACCCGCACCCGGCGGCGGTCGAGCCAGGCCGGGTGCACCACGACCGCGTCCAGGCGGAAGAGCGCCGCCTCGGGCATGACCCGGTATGCTGCCGTCTGGGCCCTTCGCAGGTCGGCCTCGCCGGGCGCCCACTCGACGGCCAGTTGGCGGGCCTCTTCCCGCGCCGCGACCCGGACCGCCGCCTCAGTCGCCACGTTGACGAACGTGGCCGCCATCTTGCCGTAGTCCAGGTACTTCAACGTGCGCTTCCCCAGGCTCGCCCCGGTCACGGCCTCGATCGCGTCCGTCGCGCAGCGGTCGATCTCGACGAAGACGACGAGCCCCTTGGCGGCGCTCCGGGGCTGGTCGAGGCCGACCGCCCGGCATCCGACGAGTGCCATGCGGACGCCCAGGACCACGCCGGGGCAAAGGTGCCCGTGGAAGGCGACGGCGCCTTCCAACAGGTCGTCCAGCGTTCGCTCGGGAGGAGGGACCTCGGTCAGCGTCGGGAGGGTTGTCATCGGCTGGCCCTCCGTCGCCGCAGAACATCGTCCGCCCACGTTGAGGCCGCGACCGTCGTCGGGAGCCCCAGGGTCGGCACGGCCAGCGTGATCACGTGGCGGATCTCGGCGGGGGTCGCGCCAGCCTCGAGTGCGCGGCGTGCGTGCGAATGCACCGCGCCCTCGAGGCGCGCGCCGATCGCCATCCCCAGCTTCACCAGCTCGCGGGTCTTGGCGTCCAGGGGCCCCGCCTTGGCGCAGGCCTCCCCGAGCGCCTCGTAGCCGGCGGTTACGGCCCGGTGCTCCCGCCTGAACCGCTCGAAGGGTTTCGGAAGCTTCGCCATCCGTCGCGCCCCCCTTTCTTCGGTAGCACCAGGAGCGTGGCCGCCATCAACGACGGCCAATTTGATTTCGTCAGTCCGACCGGGCGAAGAGGAGGTCGATCGCCGAGATCACCGCGAGCAGCGTCGGCACAAGGATGAGCACGCCGCCGGCCAGCAGTAGCGGCAGCGTCGGCACGCCGCCTTCGACGAGCAGGATGATCCCGACGACCACGAACACGAGCCCCGTCAGGCCCGAGGTAATGGTCGCCAGGAGGTACGAGCGCCCCCGACCGGGTCGCCCCGGCGCGAAATGGCCGAGCCCGGGGATCAGGCTCAGGATGACTGCCACCGTGAGCGAGGAGCTCGGCAGGTCCCGGAACAGCAAGGCGATCGCTTCCGGCGACGGCGCGCGGAGGAGAGCACGCGCGCCATGGACCAGGCACAGCATCACGCCGTAGGCCAGCCCGGCCGCCAGCGCGAAGGCCAGCGCGACGAACACCCAGAGGCCAAGCGGCATGAGTAGCGGCGCGCCGGTCACCTCGTGTATCAGGAGCTTCTCGCTCCCTCCCACCGCCCCGGCCAGCAGCCCCAGGAGGAGGCCAAAGCCGAGGTATCCAAACGCCTGGGCGAAGAGCGTCCCCTGCCGCGGCCGGAGCCGCACGACCGCGATCGCCGGCGGAACGAAGAAGAGGAGGAGAACCAGCGCAGTCGCCAGCGGCAGCCAACGCTGGTGTTGCTCGGCGAGGACGTGGAGCGGCATGAGGACGGCGACCACGATCACTCCCTCGGCCAGGATCCGCCCGGCCCGGTGCCTCACGGCTCACCACCCGGTTCGCTGCCGGAGGGCGCCGGCGTGGCGCCGGCACGCCCGACCCGCGCCAGCACCGGATTCTCGGTCGCGTGGCAGTTGACGCAGGTGCGGGCGGCCGGCTGCGCTTGCTGGCCGTAGAGCGAGCCGTGGACGAGCCCGGCGTGGCAGGCGGTGCACTCCATTTCACGCGCCAGGTGGGAGCGGTGCTCGATCCGGGCGGTCCGCGTGGCGTCGGGCAGGGCCTCGGCGCGATGGCAGTGCTCGCAGGTCGCGCGAGCCACGGCGGCCCTCAGGATGGGCGCCGACTTCTCTCCCGTCAGCATGACGTAGAGGTAACGGGTGCCGTTCACGTGCGCCCAGAACTCGCCCCAGGGCCCGGGCTCGGAATGGCACTGGATGCACGTGGCCTTGTTCACGTGGGGCGAGCGCTGCCACGAGACATAGCGGGTCTCCATGACGTGGCAGCTCGCGCAGAACTGCGGCGAGCCCGTGTACGCGAGCGCCCCCCACGCCGCCAGCACCCCGATCCCCACGACGACGGCGACGAGCCCGAGGATCGGCCAGACCGTTCGACGGCCGTTCACGCGCGAAGCCTCGCTCGGCCGCCTATCGCCGACCGAGCGTCGCGAACCGGAGCTTGGCTCCGTCCTCCATCGCCTTCAGGAGCTTCGCCGGTGGGGTCGTGGTGTGCCAGTGGCAGCCGTTGCACGAGTTCGGCTGCTTCGCGGGGTCGCCGCCGCCGAGCTTGATCGTCACCTCGGGCCTCACCACGCGGAAGGTGTGGACGCGCTCGTCGCCGCGGTCGGCGCTCTTGCCCGTGCGCGCCATGTGGCAGCCGACGCAGTCCGAGTGCTGCGGCGCGCCCGTGATCGGCGCGTGGCCCGTGACCGAGTCCGTGGACACGGTCGTGTGGCAGGAGACACAGACGTTGTTCGGAGCCGTGCGCGTGGCGAACTTGGTGGGCGCCTCGTGAACGGCGTGGCAGGTGATGCAGGTGACGCCGGCCTTCGCGTGACGCGAGTCCTTCCACTCCGGGTACTGCTGGCGGTGCTGCTTGACGCTGCCGTCGGGCCACCAGGCCGCCTCGTTCTTCTTGTCCACGATCACGAAGTGCGCGGTGGTCAGGTAGTCGCCCACGCGGTAGCCGACGGGATGATCCAGCTTGCCGTCGGGACTCTTGCCCCGCGTGTGGCATTGGCCGCAGGTGCTGGCCGCGTAGTCGAAGGGCAGCGCGGCAGGATTGACGATTGTGCCCGCCCGCTCGGCGGGCTTCGCGTTGACGTGGCGCTCGCCGGGGCCGTGGCAGGCTTCGCAGCCGACGCTTAACTCGGTCCATGTCATCGTCTTCTCGTCGAAGCCGGTGACGTGGCAGAAGGCGCACGACTTCCGCCAGTCTGCCGTGCCACCCGTGTCGACGTTGTAGCCCGACCACGTGTTTGACTCGAAGTCCCACTGGGCGGGATAGACCTGCCACTTCTCGTTGATGTAGCGCTGCTTCCACTGCACGCCGTGGGTGAGCCTCACGTCCTTCTTCTCGAACTTCCGATGTTCGAAGGGCTGGCCCCAGTCGCCCTGGATGGCCTGGGGTCTCTTCGAGACGTCCTGGATGACCCTGGCGTGGAGTGTCCCCTGCCACGACGCGTAGATCTTGTCGTGACATTCCTTGCAGGCGGCGGTTCCGACGAAGCCGGCAGCGCCCGCCGGCGTCGGCGGTGACGACTGGCAGGCTGACAGCGCGAATACGGACAGGGCGACGAGACCGGGTCCGGCGAGTAGCGCCACCCTCAGCGGCCAGGACATGAGCCCTCCTTCATACCGCGAGTATCGCGCGTGCGGTTCACGAGGGAGCGTGCGCGCCCGCCCAGTATAGGGGATGGTGCGCGACGCTGAGAATAGGATTGGCGCCTGCCGAGCCTAGGCCCTCGCGATCCGCACGCAGGCTTCCTTGTGCAGTGCCTGGCCGGAGAGCGGATCCGACTTCGTCGGCCGGAGCGGCGAGTCCGTCGTCCCGCGACCCTTGGCCAGCCGGCCGAGCGCTGTGTGGCCGAAGCCGTGCTGGAGCCCGACGACCTCCGGGTGCATCCGTGTCGTCGTCTTCACCCGGGCCTTGACCCGACCATGGGGGGACTCCAGCCAGACGACATCGCCGTCCGCGACCCCGTAGCGCTCGGCCGTCACCGGATGGACGATCAGCGGGTTCTCCGGCTTGATGTCGAGGAGCCAGGCGTTGTTCTGGGTCCGGGTGTGAGTGTGGCTCGCCTCCTTCCAGTTGATCAGGTAGAGCGGGTACTCCGCCGACGGCTGCCAGGCCCGCGGCTCGTAGACCGGCAGTGGGTTCACCGGTTTCCCGTCCGCGTCTGTCTTCTCGGCGAGCCACTTCGAGTAGAATTCGACCTTGCCGCTCTTCGTCATGAAGCCGCGCACGGGCTTGCCGCCGACGACCGTGCCGATGCGCGTGCCCTTCTGGTCTTTCGGTTTGTCGTAGATCGCGGTGCCCTCGGCCTTCGGATTGCCGTCGAAGAAGGCCGCCTTGAGCTGCTCCGGCGGGAGCTCCGCTGCGTACTTCTCGTAGCGGGTGCCCTTGCGGTCCACCCACACGGCGCCGGGAAGCGCCTTCAGCTCGGCGAGGGTGAGCTTGGGCGCGCCCTGCTTCAGCTCGTTCGAGAGGAAGTCCTCGTACCAGGCGGTCAGGTCCTCGATCGGCGCGCCGGAGAGGGGACCGATCCGGAAGAAATCCTTGCCGTCCTTGTCGCTGAGCCCGAGCCGCCGCCCGAGCGCAGCGACCAGCTCGTACTCGGCAGGCTGGCCGAAGAGCGGCTTGACGACGGGCTGGCGCAGCCCGAGCACCGGCCAGGTGACCCAGTGGCTGTTCAGGTCGTACCGCTCGAGGAAGGTGGTGCCGGGCAGGACGTAGTCGGCCATCATGGCCGTCTCGCTCAGCATCGTGTCCACGACGACCAGCGTCTCGAGCTTGGCCAGGGCTTTCGCCACGTTCTGGTTGCCCGGCACCGACATCATGACGTTTTGGAAGATGATCACGCCCATCTTGGGCTGGTAGGGCCCCTTCCCCTCGGCGAGGTTTGAGAACGACTGGGTGTAGACGCCCGAGCCGTGGCCCAGGGGGTATTTCTTCAGCTCGTCGAAGCGGGGTTGCTTGAGGCTCGCGGCCACCGTCTCGTCCGGCTCCACGGCCGCGTGCTTGTTACCCCGCTTGTCGGGGATCACCATCGTTCCGGGGCGGTCGTACGCACCGATCAACGCGTTGAGCAGCGCGATGGCGCGGCCGCCCTGGACGCCGTTCGAGTGCTGGCCCGGACCGCTCCAGACGTCCGCGAGGGCTGGCCTGGTCGTGGCGAACTCCCGCGCGAGGCGCTCGATCGTCTTGGCCGGGACGGTCGTGATCTTCTCGGCCCACTCCGGCGTCTTGTCCTTCACGTACGCCGCATACTCGTCGAACCCGACCGTCCACTTGGCGACGAACTCCTTGTCGTGGAGGCCGTCACGGATGATTACGTGGCCCATGGCGAGGGCGAGGGCGCCGTCCGTACTCGGGCGGATCCCCACCCATTCCTGGGCCTTCGCGGCCGTGTCGGAGAGGTGGGGATCGACGACCACGAGCCGAGCGCCCTTCTCGATGGCCCGGGTGAGGATCCGCGGCAGGTACACCCACTTGATGGCAGACGTGGGGTTCCAGCCGAAGAGGAGGATGTACTTCGCCTGGATGAAGTCCGCCAGGGGCCGGCCGTCCCCCACGACCGCGCCAAACGAGGCCTTGCGGGCCACGTCGCAGAGGTTGGAGTGGTTCGAGTAGTTCGGGGTGCCGTACAGCTTGCAGAAGTCCTGCTGGATGTGGGTGAAGGAGTGGTCCTCACTGAACCAGATGAGCTTGTGCGCCTCGCCAGCGTCGCGCAGTGCCTTCATCTTCGCGGCGATCTCATCCAGCGCCAGGTCCCACGGGATTTCCCGCCACTTCGGATCGGCCCCGACCGACTTGTCGGAATTCGTCCGCTTCAAGGGCTTCCGAATCCGATCTGGATCGTAGAGCTGCTGGATGCCGGCGTTCCCTTTCGGGCAGATGACACCGCCTTCCGCGCAGCCGTACGCCTCGGTGTACCCGGCGAAGAAGTCGGAGGAGATGTTCGAGTAGTTGTTCGGGTTCCAGTTGTTGGGTTCGATCTTCTCCACGACGCCGTTGACCACGTGGACCAGGATGCCCGACTGCCCGCCACACATGTTGCAGCAGGAGGGAATCCACGTGCCCGCCTCGCGCCCCCACTGCTTCGCTGCCGCGGGATTCACCGCGATCGGATGCTCGCGCGAGCCGACGGTCGTGCAGCCCGAGACCCCGACCCCGGTGGCCGCCGCCGCCGCCGTGACCCCCGCCGCCTTCAGGAACTTGCGGCGCCCGAGCTTCTCGTCAAGCACGTACATGGCCGGCCTCCTCATGTTCCTTGGGAAGGAGTAGCTCGCCGAAGCCGAAGAGCAGGAGCCCAAGCCCGACCACCCCGAGAGTCACCAGCCACTCGGTCGCGCTCGGCACGTAGTAGGTCGTCATGCGGGCGGACGCGATCGCCTGGGAGATTCCCCGGATCTCCTCCGCCGCAAGCCCCGGGATCACGATGTTCAGGCGGACGCCGAGGAACCCGGCGGCGATCAGGAGCCCGGCCAGCGACACCCACCGGGGGTCCTTCCGGGTCGGGAGGATCAGCAGCAGGAGCGGGATCAGCGTCCCCAGCACGAGCTGCCACCACCAGAAGACCCACCAGAAGGGTCCGCCGATGGCCAGCCGGAAGCCCTGGAGATGGCCGGGAATCCCCCCGTAGAACGCCACCAGCAGCTCGGAGATCTGGAAGAGCACGTCCAGCAGGAGCAGGCCCAGTACCATCTGCCCCAGCGCGAGCACGGTGTCGCGATTCGCGCGCCACCCGTCCTGGAAGATTGCGGCGATCACGGTCAGGAGCGCCCCGCCGCTCACCAGCGCCGAGAGCAGGAAGATGATCGGGAACATCCCGCTGTGCCAGTGGGGCCGGGCGGCCACGACGCCGAAGAGCGCCCCGACGCCGCCGTGGAACATGATGGCGACGGGCACTCCGATCGTTGCCAAGACCCGGACCACCCGGCGGTCCCGCGCCGCGCTCGCCTCGGACTCGTCTCGCGAGCCGAGCGACAGGAAGCGGTAGATCGCCCCCTTCGGTCCCGGCAAACCCGAGCCCGCGACGAGGTCGCGGCGCAGGAGAAACCAGAGCTCAGCCACCAGGAGGACGAAATACAAGGAGTACAGCCAGATCATCCAGGCCATCGGCGACTTGAAGTTCGCGTAGACCAGCACGTGCCAGACCCGCCACATGTGGCCGATGTCCGCCCAGATCGCGAGCAGCGCCAAGAAGAGCGTGACGACCGCCGTGAAGACGGCGAGCCGGCCGATCCGCTCGAAGCGCTTCGCGTTGAAGACGTAGACCAGCGAGGAGATCAGGAACGAGCCCGCGGAGAGCCCGATGAAGTAGATGTAGGCCGCAACCCACAGGCCCCAGGTCACGACGCTGCCGTAGTTGGCGTTGAGGTGCCCGTACGCGAGGCGGTCATACCAGCCGACGAGCCCCACCGCGAAGAGGACGGCCCCGCTGATCCAGAACAGCCGCTTCAGTCCGGTCGCGTCCATGTCACACCTCACAGCAGGTAGTGGACGTTGGGCTCGGTGCCGAGCTCTTCCTTGAGCCGCACCGTCTGCCGTTCCCTGATGAGCCGCGACACCTCGCTGTCCGGGTCGTTGAAGTCACCGAAGAAGATCGCATGGCCTGTGCAGGTCTTGGCGCAGGCCGGCCATCGTCCGGCAACCTTGTCGTAGCGCCCCTCGGCATCTTGGAGGTGGACGCAGAAGGTGCACTTGCGGACGTTCCCGACCGGGGACGCGCCCTTCGCGCGCTGCCGGAACTGGCCGTACTCGGGCGACGGTACCCCCGCGTAGGCGGTGCCCCCCTCTACGGTCGGGTAGTTCTCGCCGAAGTCGAAGAAGCGCGCGCCGTAGGGGCAGGCGGTGATGCAGTAGCGGCAGCCGATGCAGCGGTCGTAGTCGATCACCACGATCCCGTCGCGCTCGCGCTTGAACGT
>CAYQDR010000082.1:0-22327 GCA_964416315.1 uncultured bacterium | reverse complement strand
GGGACCCCCGTCCGCCCGGGACCCCGCGGGGCTCACCCGGCGCCACCCGCGGCGCGCTCTTCGCCGAACCTCGTTGGACGCGCATCAGTCGCCGAGGACCTTGACCTGCACCGGCACCGTGAGGGGGAAGGCCAGGAGCTCGAAGGTCGGCTTGATCTTGGCGATGAAGGCGTTCCAGTTGCCGACCGCGCTCCGGGGGAGGACGATGAGATCCGTTGGTTGGAGGAGCACGTCCTGCGTGGGGTCCCCTTGCTCGATCACCTTCCGGAAGTCGGCTTCGACGATCACCGGCCTGGCGAGCCCGCCCCGGATGATGCGGGCGCTCTCGAGGACGGCCACGTCCGTGGCCCCGCCGGCCACCGCGATCGCCTGGGAGAGGCGCATCCCGGGCGCGAGGGGGTACGCGCCCGGCGTCTTGACCTCGCCCAGGATGAAGATCCGCTCCTCGCGGGCCTTCTCCTCCGCCCTCGCCTCGGTCGGGGTCCGGGTCGGGACGAACACGAGGTCGCCCGCGTCGAGCACGAAGGCGTGGGCCCGCGGCTCCTCGAGGAAGCGGAAGAGGTTCAGGACCAGCGGCGGCGCGTCCTCCCGGACCACGCGGACGCGCTCGAGGTCGGCGTTCGGCCCCGGCCCGCCGACCTCCACCAGGAGGTCCACGACGGTCATCCGCCCCTTGAGGGGGAGGCTTCCCACCTTTCCCGCCACGGCCCCGAGGACGGCGACCTTCTTGCTGTTGTACTCCTTGACGATCACCTCGACGGTGATCTGCCGGTAGAACGGCGCGAGGAGCCGGCGGATCTCCTCGGCGGCCTCCTCGGTCGTGCGCCCGGCGACCTTCGCCTCGGTGAAGGCGACGACGACGATCCCTGCCGGCTTGACCGTGACCGTTTGCTTCTCCTGGGCGAAGCCGCTCGTGAGCAGGACGTCGAGCACGTCGCCGGCGCCGATCTTGTAGAGCGGCATGCCGTTCCGCGTCACGAAGGTCTGGTTCTCGGTCACGGGCTGGATGGCGGCCGGCGCGCCCGGCGGCGCGGGCGGGGCCTGAGCCGCCTGGGGCGCGGGCGGGGTCGTGGCCGGCGCCGCGGCCGCGAGCGCCTCGGCCTTGACCGTGAGGCCGGCGGGCGGGGGGGTGACGCATCCCGCGACCGGCAACGCCAGGACGAGGAGGAGGCCGCGGGCCGTGTGCGGCGTCACGGCAACGCCTCCTCCACCACGGTCTCCTTGATGTGGAGGAGGGGGCTCTGGGACAGGTCCACGCGCGCCGGCTCGTCGAGCCGCTTGCCGCGGCGGACCAGGATCTCGACGATGGGGCGCAGCGGGAAGTCCTTGTTGCGCGCCACGACCCGCCCGATCTCGCCGGTGTTCAGCCGCACCAGGCTCCCCACGGGGAACGTGGACATCGCGCGGATCAGGGCCTTGAGGAGCCGGTCCGGGAACTCCGCGCGGTGCCGCTGCAGGATCTCCTTGAGCGCGTCGAACGGACTGATCCGGTCGCGGGCCGGCCGGGGAAGGATGAGGCTCTTGTAGATGTCCGCGAGGTGGACGATCGCCGCGTATTCCTCGAGGCGGTTCTGGGGCTGGTCCGGCCGCTCCGCCCGCGCGTAGCGTTTGCGGACGACCTCGGCCAGCCACCCCTGCTCCGGCAGGAGCCGCTCCAGGAACCGGAGGCCCTCGCCCTGCTTCTCCTCGAGCACGGCGCGCTCGTCGCTGGTGAAGGGCCCGCGCTTCCCGAGGGTCTGCGGGGGCACGAGGGTCGTCCCGATGTCGGCGAGGAGCGCCGCCAGCCCGAGCTCGCGCAGCTCCTCGCGCGAGTACCCCAGCTCGGCGCCGATCTTGACGGAGAGGATGCAGACGTTGACCGCCTTCCGCGCCGGACTCGGGGTCGCCTCATTCCCCCGGAAGAGCGGGACGAGCAGCGCGTCGGAGGTCTCGAGGCTCTGGAGCAGGATGTCGAGGACCTCCTGGGCCTGGCTGACCGAGAGCGGGGCCTCGGCGCGCATGGCCAGGATCTCGCGGATCCGCTCCACCGCGCTCTGGAAGAGGGTTTCCGCGGTGTCCGGCTCGCGGGCCCGATCGCGCTTCCGGGCCGCCGCGGGCGGAGGCTCGGCCGTGGCCGGACCCTTCGGGGGCGCCTCCCCCGGGGGCGGTGTCTCCGCGGGGGTCGTCGCCCGGCGAAGCACCTCGCTGAGCGTCCCGCTCGGCGGCCCGCCTTCCCGCTCGGGGGCGGGGCCTCCCGATCCGCTCTTCTTGACGAGGTCGCTGAGCCTCACCATGCCCGCGTCCCGCTCTCAGCTCAGCGCCGCGGCCGCCTTGACCAGGGACGTGTCCACGGCCGCGACCCCGCGCTTCCACCCCTCTAGGAGACAGAGGTCGCACAGGTTGTTGATGCGCCGCGGGATCCCCCTCGACTCGCGCGCGATCGCCGTGATCGCCTCCTCGCTGAAGATGGGCTTCGACGCGCCGGCCTTCCGCAGCCGGAAGCCGATGTAGAAGCTCGCGTCCTCCTCGCGCAGGGGGCCCAGGGTGAGCCGCACCGCCAGGCGCTGGTCGAGCCCCCGCTGCTGGGCGACCATCCCGCGGAGCTCCGGGGTCCCGAGGAGGATCAGCGTGAGGAGCTGCCGGTCGTTGAACTGGAAATTCAGCAGCATCCGGAGGTTCTCGAAGGCGGCCTCCTCCCCGATCGTGTGCGCCTCGTCGAGGATGAGGACCGTGGTCTTGTCGGTCTGGGCGTTCGCGGCCAGGTGGTCGTTCAGGGCGCGGAAGAGGGTGGGGCGGTGGGGCGAGGAGGCGGAGAGGCCGAGCTGGAGCGCGATCTCGCGCAGGAGCTCGTCCGCCGGGATGGAGGGGTTGATCACGAGCCCGATGTCGTACTTCGCCTCCTCGAGCTCCATCAGGAAGACGCGGCTCAGCGTGCTCTTCCCGCACCCGACCTCGCCGGTGAGCAAGGCGCCCCCCTTGCCGGAGTGGACGACGAAGAGCAGCTTGTCCAGGGCCTCCTGGAAGGCCGGCAGCGGGCAGAAGAACTTCGGGTCGGGCACGTTCTGGAACGGCAGCGCCGTGAGACCCCAGTAGCTCTCGTACATCACGCGGTCCCGATGGAACGGTCCGTCTGGGCCAGCTTCGTGAGGATGGCCAGCTCGAGGTAGCCGAAGTCGATCGGCTTCGTGATGTAGTCGTACGCCTCCTTCCGCATCGCCTCCTTCGCGATCGCCTCGTCCTCGACGGCCGTGAGCATGATGATCCCGACGCTCTGGTCGACCTGCCGGATCCGCTGGAGGACTTCCAGGCCGCTCATCCGGGGCATCATGATGTCGAGGAGGACGAGGTGGGGCTGCTCGGCGGCCACCGCGGCGAGGGCCTCCGCCCCGCCGGGGGCGGTGGAGACCTGGTAGCCCTTGGCCTCCAGGAAGTCCGCGACGAGTTGACGAACCTCGGGCTCGTCGTCGACCACGAGGATCCGGGCCTGCTCGATCATGGCCGTCCACCCCAACCCGCGTCCGACCTCGATTCCAGATCGGGTCGAAAACGACCGGCGTCATGCGCCCTTACGACCCGGCGCCGCCCGTCGTCTCCAGCTGGCGGACCCCATGCCCCCTGGCCCTCCGCGGCCCGGGTCGGTTGAGCGGTTGCCCCACGATACACCAGCCGTGCCAGCGCCACCAAGCATTCTGCACCGCGCACTTCGGGGACATCCGGGCCCCCGGGGACGCTGGGGCGCTCGCCCGGAGCGGCGTCGTCCCGGGGGCAAGGTGTTCCGCTCCGAGCGCCGGCTTTGCCGGCGCAATTTTCCTCCCGGGGGGAGGTCCGGCCCCCCAACACAAAGGGGGGCGCAGCCCCCCTCCGGGTGAACTACGGGTGGTTGGTGAGGAGGCTGACGAGCCCCTTGACGCCCTCGACCGACAGGCTCGCGAGCCGCTGGACGTAGGCGAGGCCGAGCTGACCGCGCCGGGTCAGCGCGTAGCGCGCCCGCATGAACTCGGGGGCGGGGAACAGGAGGCCGCGCGCGAAGGCGAGCCGCGTCCGCCAGCCGGAGAGCGTGAGGAGGAGGGCGAGGCTCTCCTTGCCGTCCACGCTCCCCGCGCCCCCGAGGAAGCGTACGATCCGGCTCTCGGGGCGGGCATCGAGGACCAGATCGGGGACCGGTGTGGCGAAGAGGGTGCGGACCTCGCCGAGGACCCGAGCCACGGGGTGGGCGACGCCGGCTGCCCGCGCACGGGAGGCGAGCCCGGGCCAGTCGAGGCTGGCGCCTTGCTCCCGCACGAGCCGGTCGATGTCGTGGAGCCAGAGGAGCGGGGCCGTCGGCGACGCGTGCGTGACGTGGAGGCACAGGTGCAGGAGCAGGTCCTCCGGGGCCAGCGCCCACGTCTCGACCCCCGCCACCTGCGCGCGCCCGCATCGCGCCCAGACGCCGTCCATGTCGATCCGGTCGAGGAACGGGGGGTACGCGATCGTCCAGTGGGGCTCGATCATGACGAACCCGTGCCGGTCCCGGAAGAACTCCAGCGTGTGCGAGAACCGGCGCGCGAACCCCGGCGAACGGTCCAGCTCGCGGTAGCCGAGGTCCCGGAGCAGGGCAGCGACCCGGGGGAGCGCCTCCCGACGGACGAGCAGGTCGACGTCGCCGGTCGGCCGCGCCGTCACGTCGCCGTAGAGCGCCTCGGCGACCGCGACCCCCCGGAGGGGGACGCCGACGAGGCCCGCGCCCGCGAGCGCCCGCAGGATCCCGGCGAGCTCGTCCGCGAGCACGAGGTTCCGGGCCGCGACGCCGGCGACGTGGGCGCGCAGCCGCGCGGCGGCATCCGCGGGAAGCCGGTCCGCGAGGTCGTGACGCCGGAGCCAGCGGTGGAGGAGCGGCCCGACACCATGGCGGATCGCATCCTCGACGATTCGCTCCCACGCGCCGTCCCCGGGCAGGCCTGGGCTCCCGATGTCGTCCGGGCGGCGGATCGCCTCGAGCAGAAACGGGTGGACCGGAGTCATCGGGCGAGGTCCGCCTCGATCGCCTGGCGGACGGCGTCGAGCCCCGCGAGGCCGCGGGGGAAGCTCAGCGACTTCACGGGGACGCGCCGGGCGAGGCGCGCCGCGAGGGCGAGCTGCCGGCGGAGGCGCCCGGGCGCCTCGACCACGGGGTTGAAGGTGTGGCGGAGCAGCGCGAGACAGGCACGGCGCGCCGACAGCCGCCGGAGGGCGATGGGCCGCCGGCGTCCTCGCCGCGCGGGCGGCGCGAGGACGTAGATCGCGCCGAGCGGGACGGGGCCGGGCGCCGCGCCGGCGCCGTCGCGGGGCAGCGGGATCACCCGCTTGGCGGTGAACGGGTTCATCGGCGCGCCGTCGTTGCCCACGCCGAGAAGCCGCTGGGCGGTCCCCGGGTAGAGCTTGATCCGCGGCGGCCCGGGGTAGGCGACGAGGCGGCCGCGCTGCGGACGCACCACCAGGAGGTCGTCGGTCAGGAGCGCGTGCCCCGCGCGGAGGAACGCCGCGCCGAGGCTCGACTTCCCGCGGCCGCAGTCGCCGAGGAACGCGACCGCTCTCCCGCGGACGACGACAGCCGTCGCGTGGAGCGGCTCCAGGCCGCGCTTGAGGAGCGCGAAGGAGAGCGCCTGCCCGAGGAGGTAGGTGCGGAACGCCTCGCGGGAGGCGCCATTCAGCGGACGGCAGGCGATCCGGCGGCCGTCCGGCGCGACGAGGAACTCGAAGAGCCCCGTCCAACGGACGTACTCGCCGCCCCCGGGGAGCCGCCGATACTGGAACCAGTCGGGCGCGGCCGGGGCGGGGCCGGGCAGGAGCGGGCCGCGCGCCTGGCGCAGCTCGACCTCGGCCAGCGCCGGCCCCCGCTGGGCGGGGCAGGGGAGCCGCCACGGGCTCCGGATGGAGGCCCCGTAGACCCGGTAGCGATGCGAGGTCACGCCCCGCAGTCTCCTGTGGCGGCAGCGGTCCTCAGGCGTTCGGCCCGCTGAGCCTTGTGCGGGGCTTCCCGCCGCCGTCGTTGGCGCTCCCCCCCTTCACCATCGTCAGCCGGCGAAGGTCGCCGTAGACGGTGAGGCGGGGTGAGCGGTAGGGCTTCCGCTTCGCGGTCGTCGTCTTGCGCGCCTTCATTCGATGCCTCCCAGGGCGCCCGCTGTCCGGGCGCCCGCGTCGCCGGCCGCGCCGCGGCCGGGATGTCCGTTGCCGAAGAACCGCTGGAGCCAGAGCTCCAGCCCGAAGAGATCGGAGAGGTCCCAGGCCGCCTCGCAGCTCTCGCCGCGCACCCCGCGGCGCAGCCCCCGCAGGTGCTCGGCGAGCGGGTCGGCCCGGAGATAGCCGAGGCGGACGGCCATCGCATCGGCGCCCAGGCACTCGCTCACGCGGTCGAGGTCGCGCGCGATCCCCTCGTTGACGAGGGACGTGAAGTCGGCTTTCCAGGTGCGCCGGCGGATCGCGTCGGGCAGCACGCCCCCGAGGCTCTCCCGGAGGAGACCCTTGGGCACGCCCTGCCAGGTCTGGATCTCCCCAGGGATCGCCATGAGGAACGCGAGCAGATCCCGGTCGAGGAACGGGAACGCGATGTCGAGCCCGTGCATGGCCGCGACCTTGTTGTCCCACTCGAGGCACGTCGCGTGGTGGCCCGACCGCGCCTCCGCGTAGAGCGCTCGGGCGTGGACGGAGTGGAACGCGCGCCCGGGGCGCGCCACGCCGCCCGGGCGTGCCCGCCGCCTGAGCGCCGCCGAGTACCAGGGCGGGGGCCGGCGCGTCCGGAGGCGCCGGAGCCACGGGACGAGCTGCGCGGGGACGTGATACTTGACCAGATCCACCAGGAGCTGCCGCCGGAAGTGGCGGGCGTCCGCGTCCGTGAACCACCGGGGAAGCTCCCGGAGGTGCGCCCGCAGCTCCCGCCACCGGAGGGCGCGGAAGAGGTCCACGAGGTACGTCTGGTCGAAGAGGACCTGGTCGCCCCAGTGGCCGGTGAGGACGACCCGCGCCCCGAGCCCGCGGACGGCCTCGAGGAAGGCGTGCGTGGTGCTCCACATCTCGTCCAGGAACGGCGCCTCGACGTGCGGGACGACCTCGCGCGCGCCGTCCACGATCGCGGCGGCCCCGACCTGGATCCGCGCCACCCGAACCCCGTACGCGCGCTCGATCTCGCCGAGGAAGGCGGCCTCGTCCGACGGCGATCCGTGCGGGGAGACGTACGACACCCCGACGACGGCCGGGTAGCGGCCCGGGCTGTGCCGGGCGAGCGTTTCGGCCAGGCAGAAGATCGAGGAGGAGTCGAGCCCGCCGCTCAGCGACACGGCCACGGGCCGGGCGCTCCGGAGGCGCCGGCCGACGGCTCGGACGACAATCTCGCGGAACGCCTCGGCGTACTCGTCGAGCGACGGGAGCCGGACGCGCCGGCCGGGATCGAACTCCCAGTAGCGCCGAAGACTGGCGCCCTCGGGCGTGACCGTCACGGCCTGCGCGGGCGGCACGGTCGAGATCCCGGCGAAGAACGTCGCCTCCCGCAGCTCTTCCATCCGGCCCAGGAGGAATCGAGCGAGGACGTCGTCGTCCGGCCGGGCTGGCACGTCGGGGTGCGCGAGGAGGGCCTTGATCTCCGACGCGAACAGGAACGCGGCGTCCGCCCGCGCGTAGTAGAGCGGGCGCACCCCGAGCGCGTCCCGCGCGAGGAGGAGCCGCCGCCGGCGCGGGTCCCAGAGCCCCAGGGCGAAGTCTCCCTGGAGGCGTTCGGGGAGCCGCTCCGCGAAGACTTCGTACGCAGCCAGGACCAGCGCCGGGTCCGGCGAGGCCGGGCTGACCCCCGATCGCGGCCCGAGCTCGCTCAGGAGCGCCTCGCGGTCGTCGAGCCGGCCGTCGAAGACGACGGCGACGCCGGAGGGCGCGACCAGCGGCTGCGTCTCCGCGGCCGACTCCGGCGTGACGCGGAGCAGCCGGCAGGCGAGCCCGACCGGGCCCTCGACCCAGAGCCCGTCCCCGTCGGGCCCGCGGTGGGCCAGCGTGGCGCCGAGGTCGGCGAGGAGCCCCGGACAGACGGGCCTCCCGTCCAGGTTCCAGAGGCCGAGGATCCCGCTCACGGGCGCTGCGTCCTAACGTTCCCAGAGGAGCGGCGCGTAGCGGGGATCGGAGAGGCCGAGCGCGACGCCGTCGTCGAGCTCGACCCACGCGTGGGCGCTGAGGCACTCCGCGTGGCGGGCGACGCCGATCATGAGGCGCGGGCGGATCCCGTGGCTCGCGAGGATCCGCGCCAGGACGAGCCCCTGGGTGAGGCACGTCGCGCGGACCGGAGCGTACCGGCCGGCGATCTCGACCAGCCACACGAGGCGCTCGAGGCGCGTCGGGAGCCCGGCGGCGCCCGCTGGCCCCGGCTGGGGGACCCGCTCGCAGAGCGCGAGGAGGCGCGTCGGGGGGAGGAGCCGGAGGCCGAGCGCGACGAGGAGGAAGAGCCCCCAGGCCTGGACCAGCACGGCGCGCTCGGCCGGGGTGAGCCGAGCGAGCCGGCGGAGGCGCTCAGCGAGCGACGTCAACGAGCGCGTGTTCACGGAGGAGCCCCACGAAGTCGAGCACGTCCGCCGTGCAGCGCGACTCGCTCACCTCGTACTCGGCCACGAGCGCGGCGACGACCGCTTCGAGGGGTTGTCCGTCCCGGAGGAGGTGCCAGATCCGCGTGCCGATCGGGTCCAGCCCGAAGTAGACGCCGGTCCGGAGGTTGAGGAGCACCAGCTCACCGTCGAGGTCGCGGAAGGCGACGTCGTCGCCGATGCTGACGCGGGATGCGAGGGTTACGAGCGGCTCCGTCGCCATCGTGCCGGGATCCGAGAGATCGCGCGTTCGAGCGTGGGGGAATTATACACCCCTCGCCCGCACCGTCCGCGGGGTCACGCCGAAGCTTTCATTCGCCCCCGGCCCGGTGCTAGGATGGCAGCGGTGGCCACAACCCCACGCGGAGGTGCGCCATGGACGGCATCTATCGTGCCCTCATCCCCGTCGCGCTGTGGCTCGGGCTCGTCACGTTCGCCCTGGCCCTGATCATGCTGCTCGCCCAGCGGCCGTTCCTCTTCGGCTTGACGGCCGGCGGCATCCTCGACGGCGCGCAGGCCCTCTTCATGCTCGCCGTGGCGAGCTACTGCCTGCTGCGCGCTCCGAAGGGCGCCTGAGCCGGGCGGGCCCGGGGCACCCCGGGCCGCGACGGCGCGCGGCTCCCGCGCACCCCGGGCGGCCGGTCGCCTTGTCCGTGCCGTCTCCACGGCGCTAGACTGTGGGCCGGCAAAGCAGGGCGATGGAACAGTCCGAGCGCGGGTCGGCAACGGCGAGCCAGGCCCTGGACGAGGTCCGGCGGATCGTGCGGGACGTCGTGGGGGATCGGACCGTCACGCTGTACCTCTTCGGGTCGTGGGCTCGTGGGGGTGCTACGCGGCTGTCCGACATCGACGTGGCCATCGAGGCCCACCCTCGGCTGCCCCCCGGCACGCTTGCGCGGTTGCGCGAGCGGCTGGAGGAGAGCCACGTCCCGTACCGCGTCGAGGTGGTCGATCTCGACGATGTCGATCCCGGCTTCCGGCGCCGTGTCCTCGCGGAGGGCGTCCGGTGGAGCGGCTGAAAGAGCGACTCGCCACCGCTCGCCGGGCCCTCGAGAGGTTGCAGGAACTGGCCGGATTGTCGAGGCCGTCCCGCGTCGAGCGCGACGCGGCCATCCAGCGCTTCGAGTACACGTTCGAGGCCTGCACGAGGGCGGTGCAGCGCTACCTCCTTCTCGTGGAAGGCGTGAGCTCCGGATCGCCCAAGTCCAGCGTCCGCGCGTCGCGCGAGGTGGGCATTCTCTCCGACGAGCAGGCGGTGATCGGGCTGGAGATGGCCGACGACCGCAACCTCACGGTCCACACCTATAACGAGGAGGTCGCCGAGCGCATCTATCGGAGCTTGCCCCGCTATGTGGAGCTGGTGGGGCGCTGGCTCGCTGCGATGGAGGGGCGGCTGGAGCGGTGAAGATCCGCTCACCCCAGCCCGTGTTCCGGGGGGGGTGGGTGCTGGGGCTTCACGGCTAGGGCTCCTCCTCCACGTCGTGGAGGTCCAGGAAGTCGAGGTGGCGGAGGATCTTCTCGGCGATCTCTCGGCGAAGCACGGGGTCGGTCAGGCGCCCGTAGAGACGCTGCACGCGCGTGGCGGAGATCGTGCGGATCTGGTGGGGCAGGGCGATCGAATCCGTCGGGTTTCCGGCGCTCCCTGTAGGGATGAGGATCTCGAAGTCCCGAGCTGTTCGCCCTGGCTTGACGGACGTGAGCGGCACGACTGTCAGGAGGTCCGCGGTCCGGTTGAAGCCCTCGTTGCTCACGACCAGGACGGGGCGGCGGAGAGCCTGCTCGTGTCCGACCGGAGACCCGAGATCCGCCTCGAGCAGCGACCAGCGTCGCCGCGCGGCACTCACGGGTCGATCATCCGGGCGGCTTCGGCATCCGCGGGCGTGAACGCGCGCGTCAGCTCGTCCTGCTCGGCGGCGTACGCGGTATCTCGGAACGCCTGGGCATACGCCTTCTCGGCACGGGCTTCCCGCTCGCTGCGGCGGTGGGTCCGGAGCGCGCGTTCCACGAGCACCTCGATCAGGGCATTCCGGCTCGGCGCGGCCCCGCTCCGCACGAGGGTGTCGATGCCTTTGATCGTCGGGTGGTGGAGCCGGAACGTCAGGCGCTTCGCGGGCACGGCGGGTTTGCCTCCCATGGCACGTCACCTCCGCACGCCATGATAGCACTCAACCAAGGCACGTCCCCGCCGCGCCCATTCCACGCGGGGTGTCGAACTGTGGCTGCCCCCCCGCGGCACGTCCGCCGCGAGGCCAAGCCACCTCGGGGCTCGCGGAGCAGCCGGTGAGGACGTTCGCGGGGCCGGGTAGCCGGATCCGGGCGCGCCTCCATACCCTCGGCTACTGGCGCCGCCCCGCCGTCCTGCGCTTCTGCGCCGAGAAGGAGTACCGGCCGCGGTACCTCTACGCCTGGCTCAAGAACCGCGTCCCGAGCCCGGAGAACCTCCGCCGCCTCGCCCACGACCTCGACGTCTCCATGGCGTGGATCATGTTCGGCGCGGCGGCCGGCGAGCCGAGCGACGCGGCGGAGGCGTCGGCGACAACGGCGAACCCGGTCCGGACGAGATCGGAGCCGGCGCGCGGCCCGGTCGCCGCCCCGCTGCCCGAGTCTGCCGAGCTGATCGACCTCGCCGGCTTCCGGGACCTGACCGACAAGCTCGTCCGGCTCGAGGCCGAGCTGACCGCGGTGGTCGAAGCGTTCCCCGACCTCTACTTCTGGCTGGACGCGCACGGCGTGTTCCTGAGCTACCGGGTCGGGCGGGGAGCCCGGCTCGCGCTCCCACCGGAGGCGTTCCTCGGCAAGCGTATCCGAACGTCCACCTGATCCCGTCCGGCCGCGTGCCGGTCAACCCGGCCGAGCTGATGGCTTCACGGCGCCTCAGCCAGGCCCTCGAGGTCCTGGGCGAGCGCTGCGCCCACATCGTCTTCGACACGCCGCCGGTCTTCGGCGTGAGCGACGCCCTGATCCTGGCCCTGCGCGTGGAAGGGGTCATCCTGGTCCTCCGCCACGGGTACGCGAGCCGGGACGGAGCGCAGCGGGCGGTCCGGCTCCTCGGCTCGGTGAGGGCGCGGCTCCTGGGGGTGATCCTGAACGACGTGGATGTCCGGGCCGCGGGCGGGTACGGCTACTACAGGTACTACGGCTACGGGGCGGGCGGCCGCGACGCAGGGACGTGAGCTCGAGGCGGACCCATCGGGCGCGCGGATCTGACTGTGGTGAACCCGGAACCCTTCAGGCGTCCAGCTCGGTATGGGACAGCGGGTCGTCGGCAGGCATGCCTTCGGCGCGGGCCGCGGCGAGGAGCGCCCGATCGCTCGAGACCAGGGTGAGCGCGGCGTGCTCGGCATCCAGCACGCGCTTCATGGCCAGCCCCGCCGAGAGCTGCACCGCGTCGTACGCCCGCAAGGGGTGCCGCGCACACAGCAGTGCTGCCGCGTAGAGGACGTCGTGCACGATCGGGACCAGGCGATACCGCGCCGTGCAATCCCGGTCAAACTGCTCCCAGAGCTGGCGACGATGCCTGGGGCTGAGGCGACGAAGCCGCTCGAGAATGCCGAGGGCAGCTGCCACCTCGACCAGGGCGATCTCGGCGAGGAAGACCAGCTCTGCCTCCTCCACCACGTGCCGGACCCACTCGCTCCCCGGTTCGGTCACGTAGTACTTCACGCTGGCGCTCGAATCCAGGAAGAGGATCACGGGGCCGCGGGAGAGGCCTCCTCCGCGCCAACCCCGCGATCCCGGCTGCGCAGGATGACCTCGGACAGCGGGGGCGCGAGCGAGAGGCTCCGCAGCACTGCCAGGATTCGCTGCTGCTCAGCCCGCCCGTGGCGCGCGTCGTATTCCGCCGCGCGTCGGCGACGCTCCGGGGTCGGGTCGGACAGCAGGCCTGCTCGACGGATGGCGTCGAGCACCACCTCGGCTCTTCCGTCCTCCGGTGCTTTCGCCGGGCCCGCTCGGGGCTGGGGGCCAGGGCGGCGCCCGGTGTCGATCAGCGCCTGGATCTCCTCCGCCGGGAACAGGGTACGGCGCCCGATCTTGACGGGCGCGAGTGCCCCTGAGCGCACCAGGCGGAAGACCGTGGCGGGGCTCACCCGCAGCCGGTCACAGGTTTCCCGAACGGTGAGCAAAGCTCGCGTCTGGGCCATGGGGATGTCGTCTGGAGTGTGTCACAGGGTGTCATGAACTGTCAAGAAGCATCACGGTCGGGCGCTCGCCAGGTTCGTGACACTCACGCCGCCACCCGGCGACGGTACGGCGGGCCAATGAGATGGCGGACGGTGGCCATGGTCGTCACATCGACGGGGGAGTGGCGATTACACCAGAGCCGGCGGGCCGCGAGAATTTGACGGGCCCCCGCCTCGCTCCACCGCTGCCCGGGGCGTTTGAGGCGCCGCTGGACCACGCTGTGATGGGCGCTCTCGACGGCGGCACTCGCGAGGCGTAGCCCTGCTGCCGGAGGGCCCCGTAGCCGATCCGGTGCGCATGGGTCTGGACGTACCGCTGCAGCGCGGCCACGGCCTGCTGTCCCGTCTCGGTCGCGGGCCGCAGCCGGCCGAGCGCCTGGCGGAGCACTGCGGCATCGCCGAGCAGGACCTGGCCGCCGACGTCGCGGGCCCAGGCGCGCGCCCGGGCGCTCCCGACCCCCCAGACGGCCTGGGCACAGGCGTGGAGGTGTTCACTCAGGTGGTAGTAGTCCAGCACCTCCACGGCGGCCGGCCAGTGCAGCTGGACGAGGTTCCAGACCCACGGCGCGCCGTCGCCTTGGCTGATCGCGTTACTCCCATCGGCCGTCACGCCCGCCGCTTGAGTCGCCGCGTACGTCCGGTCACCGAGCCGCTCCGGGCCGCCGAGATGGGTCTCGTCGTGCTTACGCCCCGGCGATCCGCGTGGAGTTCGACGAGGTCCCGGGCATCGGCACGCCGTCCGGCCGGGGCTGACCGGGGTGGCGCAGATCTACGCGGACCGGGACGTGCCGCCCCGCCGGAAGTTCCGCTACGACCGGCTCTACATCCGGCGGCAGGGCTTCTGGCTCGACGTGCGGCTCATCGCGCTCTCGTTCTGGATCACGTTCCGAGGGCGCTGGGAGCATCGGGGGCGGAAGGTCTGATGAACGCCCGATGCGAGCCGCGCGTTCTGACGCGGCGTCCGAGTCCGGCGCGCGACACGACGTCCTGGTGGTCGGCAGGACAAGCGCTTCCTCGACGAAGGGGAGCTCGCGCCGGAGGAGCAGCGGACGGGGACCAACTGGATGGCCGGCCTGACGCACCTGTTCCGCTTCGCGCAGGACCGGCACCTCATCCGGCTCGGCTACCAGTGGGACCTCGACGACACGGACGGGCGCAACTACGCGTACACCGGCTACCGGATCGTCGCGGGGGTCCAGTACACCCTCCCGGTCGGCGGGGTGCGCGTCAACTACGACTTCGACGTCCACCTCCGCGACTACCGGCACCGGCACACGCTGCTCCCGCCGGACGCGCCGGACACGAAGGCGCGCTCGGACACGGAGTACAACCACGTGCTCGCGCTGACGGTGCCGCTGCCGTGGAGCCTCAGCCTGGTGACGCAGTACCAGTTCACGGACGCGCGCTCGAACCTGGACCTGTTCACCTACACGCGCAACGTCGTCTACGTCCTCCTGATCTGGACCTACTGACCGCGCGGCCCGGTTCCCGCTCCCCCGACCGCGGGGGAGAGGGGCAGGGTGAGGGGGCCCCGCCCATGAAGTTCGGCTTCATCCCCACCGAAGGCGGTGCGTTCTACCCGGAGGCCCTGGCGTTCCGGTAGAGGATTCATCACGACGTCGGCGCTGTGGCTGTAGTAGTCTTTTTGGGGAGAGCGCGAGGCTACAACTGGCTGGAGGTACGGCGCAATGGGTGTGGTGCAGCAGCGGCGGTGGACCCGGGTCGAGTATGACCGCATGGTCGCGGCGGGAGTGTTTTCACCCGGGGAACGGCTGGAGCTGATCGACGGGGAGGTCGTCGCGATGACCCCGCAGGGGAGTGCCCATGCCACGGCCGTCCGCCTGGTCGAGGACGCCCTTCGGGCGGCGTTTGGCGCGGGCTATGACGTGCGCGTCCAGATGCCACTCGCGCTCGACCCGGCTTCGGAACCCGAGCCGGACGTGGCCGTGGTCCAGGGGAGACCGAGGGACTATCGGGATGCCCACCCCACATCGGCGGTGCTCGCCGTCGAAGTGGGCGACACGACCCTGGTCTACGATCGTGAACAGAAGGCGAGTCTCTACGCCCGCGGCGGGGTGGCGGAGTACTGGATCCTGAACCTTGTTGACCGGACGCTCGAGGTGTACCGAGAACCCGCGGCTCTGCCGGACGCGCGCTACGGCTGGGGCTACCGCGTGACTCCCGCGTATGGGCCCGATGACCACATCGCCCCACTGGCCGCCCCGCGCGCTCGCCTCCGCATCGCCGACCTCCTTCCGTAGGCCTCTCACCCCGACTCTTTTCGCCGAGCGGGCAGGGGTCAGCGGAGGGCCGGGAGGATCTTCTCCGCGAAGAGCTCCATGTGGCGCGCCTCGTCGAACGCCGGGTTGAGGAGCAGGAGCCCGGCGCCGATCGCCCGGATCTCGCGCAGTCCCTCGAGGCACTCCTCGACCGGTCCGGCGAGGGCGACGCGCTCGGCGAGCGCCGCGTTCCCGTAGTACCACCCGAACCACTCCCTGAGCCGCCCGAGCGCGCGGCTCCGGTCCGAGTCCACCGCGAGGTAGACGCGCTTGGCGAGGGCAAAGGTGGCGGGGTCGCGGCCCGCCTCCCCGAGGCACCGCCGGACGTGGTCCACCGCCTCCCGGAACTCCGCCGTCGAGGAGGAGCCCGCGCCGATGAACCCGTCGCCCAGGCGGACGGCGCGCCGGAGGGCGTCGGGATGCCGGCCGCCGAACCAGATGGGCGGGTGCGGCTTCTGGACGGGCTTCGGCGCCATCGCCGCGTTCTCGAGCTTGAAGAAGGCGCCGTCGAACGTGACTCGCTCCTCCGTCCAGAGCCGCTTCATCACTTCGAGGCCCTCGACGAAGCGCCGCACCCGCCGCTCGGGGGAGAGGCCGAAGGCCGGGTAGATCTGGGTCCGGCTCCCGAGGCCGACGCCGACGATCAGCCGCCCGCCGCTGAGCTGGTCCACGGTCGCCAGGCTCTTCGCGAGCTGGACCGGGCTGCGAAGCGGCGTCAGCAGGACCGCCGTGCCGAGGCGGACCCGCCGCGTCCGAGCGGCGGCGTGGGCGAGGAGGGTCACGGGCTCCAGGCTGCCGGCGGCGCCGAGGATCTGCTCCTGGACCCAGACGCTCTCGTAACCGAGGGCCTCGGCCCGGGCGAGAAAGGTCTCGAGGCCGGCGAGGTCGAGGCGCGACTCCGCGAAGACCTGCGGCAAGGCGATGCCGAACGTGACACGCGTGTCTCCCGTCATGGATCGTCGTCCCTCCTCTGCCGTAGGGTCGCCCGAAACGGGCGGCTGGCGCAATGGGCCCGACACCGTACAATGAGGGTGAGGATCGCGATGCGTGGCAAGGTGGTCTTCTCGGCCCTGCTGGGGTTGGCGCTGCTGGTCGCCACCCAGACGACGATCGACCGCTACCGGCGCCTCGGCCAGCCGTACCCCGGCTTCTCCGTCATGGAGAACCTCCTCGTGGCCGTGGGCGGCGCCGAGCGGGGCGGGCTCCGGCCCTTCGACCGCGTCCTCACCGTCAACGGGCAGGTGCTGGCCTCCGGCCGGGAGCTCCAGGCCGAGGTCGCGCGCCACCCGGCCGGGACGAGCTTCCGCTACATCCTCCACCGGCGCGGCCAGCTCGTCGAGGCGGATGTCCCGAGCCAGGTCGCGACCCGGCACGGCTTCGTCCGCTTCCTCATCGAGGGCCTGTTCGCGGGGCTGCTCCTCCTCGGCCTCGGCGCCGTCGTCTTCTACGTCAAGCCCAATACCGCGCAGAGCTGGCTCTTCCTCGCCTTCTCCCTCGACCAGTTCCTCATCAACGTCACGTACGCGGACGCCCACACGACATACCGGTTCTCCGAGCTCTTCCTGACCGCCTGGGCCTTCTCGCCCGCGCTCTTCCTCCATCTGGCGCTGACGTTCCCCCAGCGGCGCACCATCCACCGGCGCCACCCACGCATCGCCTGGCTGCCGTACGCCCTCTCGGCGCTCGTCGCGCTCGTGCTCCAGGTGGAGATCCACCCGGATCACGCGGTCCGGCTGGCCCTCTCCGCGGGCGTCGGCGCGGCCTACTGGGGCGCCGCCCTGATCCTGCTCGTGCTCGCGCTGACCCGGACGGCGCTGGTCGGCACCACCCCGCTCATGCGCCAGCGGGCGCGGGCGCTCGCCGCGGGGTTCGCCGTGGGGTACGTGCCCCCGGTACTGGGCACGGCGGCCGAGGCGCTCTTCCGCGTGCCGGTGCCGTTCCTGAACGAGATCTGGAAGCTCCACTTCCTCTTCCCCGCGGCCGTGGCGTACGCCATGGTCCGGTACAACCTCTTCGACGTCCGCTCCCTGCTCCGCCTCGGGACCATCTACTCGGTCGTGACGGGGCTCGTCGTGGCCGCGTACGCCGGGGCGATCGCCCTCGTGGACGTCTTCTTCTCGCGCCTGGAGGTGGGGACGTCCCCGCTGGTTCCCGCCACCGTGGTGGCCCTCGCGGTCGTCGCCTTCCTGAACCCGGTCTACGTGCGGACGCAGAAGGTGGTGGACCGGCTCTTCTTCCGCCAGCGGATCGACGTCCAGGCGTCGCTGGAGCGCGTCTCCGACGTCATGATCAGCGTCCTGGACCTCCAGCGGATCGTCTCGCTGATCCAGCAGGCCGTGGCCGAGCTCTTCCACCCGACGCGGCAGTCCCTTCTCCTCTACGACGAGGCACGCCGCGGGTACGTCGAGCCCGGGGAGGAGGACGAGGTCGGCCCCGCGCTCCCGGAGGACTCGCCCCTCCCCGCGTGCCTGAGCCAGTTCAGGGCGCCGATGACCCGCGAGCGCTTCGAGGAGGACCCGCGACTCCGGGAGTGCGGCGAAGGGTGCATCGTCGAGATGGAGCGGCTCGGGGCCGAGCTCGTGGTCCCGATCCTCTTCCGCGACCGGGTCACCGGTTTCCTCGCCATCGGGCCGAAGCGGGCGGGCGCCGCCTACACGGCCGAGGACCTCCGCCTCTTGAGGCTGCTCGTCAACCAGAGCGCGGTGGCGCTGGAGCACGCCAAGGCCTACACGGCGCTCGAGGTCGCGAACGTCGAGCTCAAGGCGGCGCTCCGCCGCGTGGAGATCCTGGAATCCATCCGGACAAACCTGTCGAAGTTCGTCCCGCGCACGGTGCAGACCCTCATCGAGCAGGCGCCGGAGGCCCCGGAGCTCGACAAGCGCGAGGCGGACGTATCGGTCCTCTTCGTGGACATCGCCGGGTACACGCGCCTGTCCGAGCGGCTGGACCCCGAGCAGGTCAATCACCTGATCGAGCGCTACTTCGGCTCCTACCTCGACGAGGTCCTCAAGCGCGGCGGCGACGTGAACGAGACGGCGGGCGACGGCCTCATGGTCATCTTCCAGGACCCCGACCCGCGCCGGCACGCGAAGGCCGCCGTGAAGACGGCGCTCGGGATCCTCCGCCGGACGCGGGAGATCAACGCCAAGCTGACCGAGCTCACCGAGCCGATCGCGGTCCACGTCGGGGTCAACTCGGGGCGCGCCACCGTCGGCGCCACCAAGATCGAGGGCGTGGCCGGGACCCGCTGGACCTACACGGCGTCGGGGTCGGTCACGAACCTCGCCGCCCGGCTCGCGCAGCTCGGCGAGGGGGACGCGGTGATCATCGGGCCGGAGACGCGCCGCCGGCTCGACGGCGAGTTTCCCTTCGAGGAGCTCGGGGAGCGGCAGCTCCGGAACGTCGAGCAGCCGGTGCCCGTCTACCGGCTCGCCACCCAGCCGGCCGCCGCGGCCAGCGCCGCCTGAGCGATCGTTCCCTCTCCCTCCCTGACCTCTCGCCCGTCGCGTCGCGGTCTTGCCTGCGCCCCGCTGGTGGATGTAGCCTCATACACATGCATCGCACCCAACTCCTCCTCCCCGCCGACCTCCACCGGCGCGCCGCCGAGGTGGCCCAGGCCCGCGGCATGTCACTGGGCAACCTCGTGCGCGAGGCCCTCGGAGAATACCTGGCTCGTGCGGGCAGTGTGCAGCCGTCCGCCGAGGCGGTCGAGGCCGTGCTCTTCGGCGAGCCGTTCGACGATCCGGACCCCGATCCTCTGATCTCGGCCGACGTCGACCACTACCTCTACGGTGCGCCGCGACGGTCGGCGGGGAGGCGACCGGCGCGACGGCGCCGATGAGTCCCCTCCGCGCGGTGTTCGTCGACACCGGCGCGTGGGTCGCTCTCCGCTACAGACGGGATCAGTACCACGAGCGCGCGCGGAGGCTGCTGCGACGGGTTCGGGCCGATCAAGTCGGCCTCGTGACCACCGAGTGGGTCATGGCCGAGGCCGTCACGCTGCTCAAGGCCCGCGGCGCGGTCGACCACGCCCTGGCGCTCGGGGAGGCTCTGCAGGCGGGCCGTCTCGGCCACGTCGTCGAGTCCACACCCGGAGCGGCGGCGGCGCGCGTGGAACCTGTTCGCCCGCTACCGGGGTCTTCGCGTCGGCTGGGTGGACTGCGCGAGCTTCGCCGTCATGGAGGAGCTTGGACTCGAGCGGTTCCTCGGGTTCGACGACGACTTCGTCCGCGCGGGATTCGCGCCCTACCGATGACCGACGCCCGGACTTCCCCTCTCCCCCACCGGGCGAGAGGGTCGGGGTGCGGGGAGCGCCCTCAGCCGGGGGTCAGCGCCCAGAAGTCTTTCCCGAAGCGGTCCCAGGGCAGCCGCCACTCGTCCGTCCGGTCGGGGTCCGGCGAGAAGAACTCGTTCACGGCGTAGAGCAGCGTCTGGGAGCGCCCCGTGAGGTTCGCGACCCCATGCGCGACGCCGCGGGGGATCAGGAGCCGCTGGCATCGAACGCCGCCGAGCGTGAGGCGCTGGGTGTGGGACGCCGTGGGGGAGCTGCGCCGGAGGTCCACGAGGCCGACCAGGAGCGTCGAGTCGGGTGGGACGATCCAGAGGTCGTCCTGGGCGAGGTGGAGGTGCCAGGCCTTCACGGCGCCGGGCTCCAGCACGCTCCAGTTCCACTGGACCGGGCGGAACCCCGGGAAGCCGCCGACCTGCCGGTCGTCGTCGAGCCGGGCCACCTCGGCGAAGAGCCCGTCCGGGGCGTTGTGGACTGGGACGTCGTCGCGGGCGACGCCCGCGATCAGCGGCTGCGGGGCGTAGGACTGGCGCGCGAGGTCGCGCGCCGCGTCGGCGATCAGGTCCGCGGGGGAGAGGCGGCGGGGCTCCATCGGGCTCGTCCGCGCGGCATTCTAGCAGTCCGTCCTGGCAGCCCGCAAACCAGCCGCCCCGGGGTGGCAATCCGGTGTCCTCCAAGGGACAGATCACGGTTCCGGCCCGAGCCGCTCTCTCCCGAGGCCGCCGTGACGGCCGGGCGCTTGTGGCGCGAGAGCCGGCGCGGTGCCCGGGATTCGCGTCGCGATAGGCTCTTGGTGGGTGGCAGCCCATGGCGAGGCTGAAGCTGGCGGCGATTCGGCGGTGACGTGACGAAGGCCCCCTCACCCCGCCCTCTCCCCCGGGCGGGAGAGAGGGGGCAGATAGTCAGGGTCAGCTCGCCGGACCGAAGAGCCGCCAGTCCGGGATGGCCCACACGCCCGGAATCAGCGGCTCCACCTCGCGGCCGTATCATGGTCATTGCAAATCTGCCAGGCAGATTTGCAATGACCCTGCAGATCCGCTGCGGTCCTGAACGATCGGCTCAGCTCGCGTCGCGCGGGGCGAGGTAGAAGCGCTCGAGCGCCGCGACCGCGGCCGGCTCCTCGAGCGTCGGCGAGTGCCCGGCGCCCGGCACGTCCACGCGTAGCATCCCCGGTTGGCGCCGCTGCATCTCGTCGGCGGTCTCGCGGCTCAGGATGTCGCTCTCGGCCCCGCGGACGAGGAGGATCGGGCACCGGAGCGCGGTGAAGGCGCGCCACCAGACCTGGCGCGCGGCCTCGGCCGCCTCGGGGGCGGGCCGGGGGGCGCGGCTGATCGCCGGGTCGAACTTGAACCGCCAGCCGCCCGCCGGCGTCTCCCGCACGGCCCAGCGCACCGCCCGGCTCACCTCGTCAGCCGGCATGCCCGCGAGCCAGGAGTACTGCGCGACGGCCCATTCCCGGGCCGTCTCGAACGTCGGGAAGCTCTCCGGCACCGCCGCCGTGTACGCCGCGACCCGCGCGACGCCCCGCGGGTCGATCTCCGGCCCGATGTCGTCGAGCCCGAGGGACAGGAGCGCCGGCGGTGCCACGGCGGCGAGCGAGAGACCGATCAGCCCGCCGAGCGAGGTCCCGAAGAGGTGGACAGCGGGCAGCCCGAGCGCCGCGAGGAGCTTGAGCACGTCGTCCACGTACTGCGGCGTGGTGTAGCTCTCGGCGGGCGCCCACTCGCTCTCGCCGCGCCCGCGGAGGTCGAGGGCGAGGCAGCGGTAGCGGCCGGCGAGCCGCGCGGCCAGGCCGTCGAAGGTGTGGCTTTGTTGCGTGAGGCCATGGAGGCAGAGGAGCGCCGGCGTGCCGAGGGATCCCCACGCCTGGTAGTGGAGGCGGACGCCGTTGACGGTGATCCACTCGTCGGTGTACATGGCGGCCTCGGGCGCTTGCCCTTCCTCTCCCCCGCCTCGGGTGAGAGGGCAGCGTGAGGGGGCGGCACTCAGGTCTTCAGGCGGCGGAGCACCGCCTCCAGCCGGTCGGCGACCTCCTGCCGGTCCCGGAGGAGCGCGGCGTGCCGCTCGCGGAGCTCGGCGAGAGCCCGCGCCGCGGCCTCCAGCTCGCTTCGTAGGGTGTCGCGGGCCGCCGTCAGCTCGACCAGCGCCCGGCGGCTCTCGACGCTCGGCGCCGGGCCTCCGTTCGGGCTCGCGACGCCGGCCTCCGCGTCCGGGCCGACCTCGCGCGGCGACTCGGCCCCCGGGGACGCCGCGTAAGCCCTCCGGAACGCGCCGTCGAACGCCGCCGAGGTCGAGGTTACCACCTCGATCCGGCACCCCGTCGAGGACTCCAGCTCTTCGATCGCCTCGACGTCCGTGGGGTCGTCCATGGCGAGCGTAATCCGGTTCCCATGGCGGGCGATCGGGATGACGCGGCGCTGCTGGGCGTATCGCCGGTTGACCAGCTGCGCGATGCTCCGGTCGAGGGCGACCTGATCAAGGTCGACGAGGGCGATCCGGAGCTGCTTGCAGAGCGCTTCCTTCATCCGCTCCTCGGTGACGAGGTTGAGCCGCAGGAGCACGTCACCTAGGCGGAGGCCCGTCTTCCTCTGCTGCTGCAGGGCCGTCTCGAGTTGCTCCTCGGTGATCGCGTCGGTTTCCACCAGGATGTCGCCCAGCCGGTAGTTCCTCTCGTACTTGTCGAGGACGACCGCGAGCTGATCCGGCGTGATCACCCCCTGATCCACGAGGAGGTGCCCGATAGGCGCGTATGCGTCGAGCTTGTCCTGGGCGTGCAGCGCCGCATCGAGCTGGGCCCTGGTGATCAGCCCATCCCGGATCAGAAGGTCGCCGAGCAGGCGCCGCCTCGCGCGTCTCGCTCTCTGCGGCTGGGGGCTCTCCGCCGGAGCCGGTGCCATGACGGCAGGATATACGAAGGTAGTCGCGGTGTCCAA
This sequence comes from uncultured bacterium, assembly GCA_964416315.1. Classification (GTDB taxonomy): domain Bacteria; phylum Methylomirabilota; class Methylomirabilia; order Rokubacteriales; family DASRDR01; genus CAYQDR01. Next base: position 91 of record CAYQDR010000082.1, on the reverse strand, counting down.
ATTCTGCGTGGCCCGGTCCGCATGGGTGCCGCGCGTCGGGCGCACGTCAGGATTGTGAGATGACATCACCCGGTGCCGGCGATCGCCGCCG
>CAYQDR010000081.1:0-22478 GCA_964416315.1 uncultured bacterium | reverse complement strand
CATGACCCAGCCGCAGAGCCAGCCGAACTCGTTGACGTCCACGCACGCGCGGTCGATCTGCGTGTTGAGCCACGAGACCGCCACGGGGTCGGTCAGCCCGATCGTCCAGCCGGCGCCCGACCACCCCTCGTACTCGGGCTCGTCCACGATCTGGCCCCGGTGCTTCCCGCTCGGCAGCACCTGCATGTGGCAGTGGTGCATGCCGCAGGCGCTGCACTGGTGGCCGCGGTGGTCGAAGCCCTCGCGCAGGGCCGGCGCTTCCCACGCCTTCATGTCCACCCCGGGCGGGGCCACGCTCGTCGTGTAGTTCTTGATCGGGAGCGCGCCGATCCCGTGGAGGTTCACCACCCCCGGCAGCGTCCCGTACTGGTAGAGCGTCCGCGCGGAGGGATTGGTCTTCAGATCGTAGGCGATCTCGTCGGCGGCGGCGATGACGCCCCGCGGGTCCGCGGCGCGGACCGCGTGCGTGCCGCGGACGATCGCCACCGCCTTCAGGCGCTTGACCCCCATGACCGCGCCGCAGCCGTTCTTCGAGGCGACGTGGCCGTAGTCCCCCTGGATCGCCGCGAAGCGGACGAGCTTCTCGCCGGCCGGGCCGCTCGAGTAGACGCTCAGCATGTGGCCGGAGAGCCCCAGCTCGGCGGCGAGCGCGTCCTGCGTCTCCCAGGTGTCCTTGCGGAGGAGGTGGGCGGCGTCCCGGAGCTCGACCTGGTCGTCGTGGATCAGGAGATACACCCACTTCGGGGCCCGCCCCTGGACGACGATCGCGTCGTAGCCCGAGCACTTGAGGTTGGCGCCGAAGAAGCCGTTGGCCTGCGTCGAAGTGGCGCCGTTCGTCAGCGCGCCGCGCGTGACGACGGTGAGCCCCCCGGTCCCCCAGACGGGAAGGCCCGCGAGGGGTCCGGTCGCGAGGACGAGCCGGTTCTCCGGGTGGTCCCAGTCGGCCCGGGACGGCACCTCCTCCCAGAGGATCTTCGCGCCGAGCCCCGCGCCGCCCAGGTAGAAGCGCATCTCCTCGGGCGTCCAGGGTTGGGCCCAGGTCCGTCCCCGCGACAGATCCACGCGGAGCAGCCGCCCCGCGTAGCCGCCGGGGATCGCCGCAGCCTTCCTCGCCGTCGCCACCTGCGCCTGCGCCATGCTCGCTCCTCGCTCTCGGGCTACGTCCGCGTCGTCGCCACGATCCCCGGCGTCGCCGAGGGCCGGCCGAGCACGGTCTCGGGGAGGAGCCGCGCCGTCGTCCGCGACGCCACGAACGCGGACTTGATGTCGAACGGATTGCGCCGGAGGTGCTCCTTCCATCGCCCGAGCGCGACGCCCGTCTGGACGAGGCCCTTCAACATGCCGACGTCGTTCGTCGTCCAGACGTCGTCCGCGCGGCCGAGGAGCATCGCACCCGTCAGCCGGTCGCCGTGGAAGAGGAGCTTCCGGTACGCGGGTCGCTCCGGCCGTACGGCCGCGACCACCTCGGCCTTCGGGTCGTCCCAGCGTCCGAAGCTCGCCACGTCGAGGTGGCAGACGCCCACGATGTTCATGAGGAGGCTCCCCCGGTAGGCGACGTCGCGGCCGGCCATGTTCGCCCCCACGACCCGCCCGTGCTCCATCGCCGTCGGCTCGATCGCGTGGACGTCGGGCTCGCCGGTGACGCGATCCCGCCCCTCCGCGACGTCCCCGGCGGCATACACGTTCGGGACGCTCGCGCGGAGGTGATCGTCCACGAGGACGCCCCGATTCACGCGGATGCCTGACCCCTGGAGCCACTCGAGGTTCGGCCGGATCCCGGTCGCCATGATGACGACGTCCGCGTCGAGGTCGCCGCCCGCCTTCATGCGGAGGCGGCGGCGCCCGTTCCGCCGCTCGACCGCGGTGAGCGTCGCGCTCGTGCGGATCTTGACGCCGTGTTTCTCGAGCCACGCCTCGACCAGCTCCGCCCCCTGGCGGTCGATCATCCGCGGGAGGATCTGGGGCGCGATCTCGACGATGGTGAGCTTCGCCCCGAGGGCCAGGATCGAGTTGAGGATCGTGAAGGCGATGAACCCCGCCCCGACCATGACCACGTGACTTCCGGGCTTGATCTCGGCGACGATCTCACGCGCCTCGTCCAGCGTCCAGAAGCTGTGGACGCCGGGGCCGTCCACCCCGGGGATGGGCGGCCGGACGGGCGAGGAGCCGGTCGCGATCAGGAGGTCGTCGTACTCGACCACCGTGTCGTCGTCGAGCGTGAGCTTCCCCGCCCTGGGGTCGAGCCCGACGGCGCGGCGGCCGAGCTGCGTCGTGACCCCGAGCTGGGCGAGCCGGGCCGGCGTCGCCGTGTAGACGTGCGACTCGGCGATGGTCCGGCCGAGGTAGTACGGGAGCACCATGCGGGAGTACGGCCGCTCGTCGGAGACGAGCGTGATCTCGGAGGCCTCGCCCCGCTCCTCCTGGCGGATCGTCACGATCGCGTTGTGGCCCGCGGTGCCGCCGCCGACGATGACGTGGCGCGTGGGCATCACCGGCCTCCCGTCCCTGCCAGCGCCAGGAGGCGCGGCTCCCCGCGCGCGGCGGCGAAGTCGCCGAGCCAGTCGGCGACGTCCGCCTCCTCGTAGAGGATCGCCTGCGTGGGGCACGCCGAGGCGCACGCCGGGTCGCCGCCGCAGAGGTTGCACTTGAAGGCCTTGCGGGTGTCCGGGTTGTAGAAGATCGTCCCGTACGGACACGCGAGGGTGCAGAGCTTGCACCCCACGCACTGGTCGTCGAGGACGATCTTCGCGCCGGCCGGCGAGATCGTGATCGCGCCGACGGGGCACGCGGTCATGCACCACCCCTCGGCGCACTGGAAGCAGGTGTACGGGGCGTAGCTCGTGTGCCCCTCGAACGCGGAGACGCGGATCACCGACTTCGCCGGCTGGAACGTCCCGGTCTGCATGTACGAGCAGGCGAGCTCGCAGCGGAGGCAGCCGGTGCACCGCTCCGGGACGATCTTCAGCACTTTCATCCCTGGCCCTCGTGGATTCGGGGTCGCCGCAGGGCGCCGGGCGCGTCCCGGCGCGTCACGGACTCGGACAGACCGAAGCACCCCTTATGTAACACACTCTTCGGGGCTGTTCAACCCGCCTGATCCGGCCTTGCACCCCATTCGAGCGTCGGGTAGCGCGAGGGCCGTGAAGATCACCGGCCTCGAGGCCCGGGTCTTCGCGCCCTACCGCTCCGCTTACGCCTTGTCTCCGATTGGGACGCCCCGTTGACAGCCGCAGCACGCCGACGTAGAAGGTATTGGAAACTGACTTCAGGCACCCGGCGCCGCCGGGCCCGAGCCGATAGTCCCCCACGCTCGGCAGCCGGCGGCGGCGGCCGGGCCGCCACGACCGGCGCCCCGAGGCCCCCGCCGGCGATGCCGTGCCGGGCACGGAGACCGATCCGATGAGCCAGATCGTCTTTCGCAACGCGAAGCTCCTCGACCCCACGCAAGCCGATCTCGCGGCCGGGATGTCCGTCCTGGTCGACGGCGACCGCATCCGCGAGGTCTCGCCCCGACCGATCAGCGCCCGCGAGGCCACCGTGATCGACTGCGGGGGCCGGACGCTGATGCCTGGGCTCATCGACTGCCACGCCCACGTGCTTCTGTCCGAGGTCAACATCCGCAACCTTGAGTCGATCCCGCTGACCCTCATGACGGCGCGCGGCGCCGACCTCATGCGGGCCATGCTCGACCGCGGCTTCACCACCGTGCGGGACACCGGCGGCGCCGACTGGGGCATCCGGGAGGCCGTCGCGCTCGGCCACCTGGCTGGACCACGTCTCTTCATCGCGGGCCGGGCGATCGGGCAGACCAGCGGCCACAGCGACACGCGCCGCCGGACCGATACCGGCGCCCCGTGCCAGTGCTGCAATGCCATGGTGTTCACGCTCGCCATCGCCGACGGGGTGACCGAGGTCCGCAAGGCGGCCCGCGAGCAGCTCCGCCAGGGCGCGGATCACATCAAGATCATGGTCTCCGGCGGCGTCGCCTCCCCCTACGACCCGCTGGACAGCCTGCAGTACACGCGCGACGAGATCCGGGCCGCTGTCGAGGAGGCGGCCGTCTTCAAGCGGTATGTCTGCGCCCACGCCTACCCGGCCGAGGCGGTCGCCCGGGCGGTCGAGTGCGGCGTGCGGGTCATCGAGCACGGCAACCTGATCGACGCGCCGACCGCCAAGCTGATGGCCGACCGGGGCGCCTTCCTGGTCCCCACGCTCGTGGCCTACGACGGCATCGACCGCCACGGCGCGCGCTGGGGGATGGCCCCCGAGAGCCTGGAGAAGAACAAGCTCGTGCTCGAGGCGGGCCTCCGGTCACTCGAGCTCGCCCGGGAGGCCGGAGTCCGCATGGCCTTCGGCAGCGACCTCCTGGGCCAGCTCCAACCGGACCAGTCGAAGGAGTTCCTGCTCCGAGCCAAGGTGCTCTCGCCCCGCGAGATCATCCACTCGGCCACCGTGGTGGGTGCCGAGGTCCTCGGCCGCGGCAGTGAGCTCGGCGTCGTCGCGCCGGGGGCGCTGGCGGACATCCTCGTGGTGGACGGCGACCCGCTCCAGGATTTGGGCCTCTTCCAGGACCAGGGCCGGCACCTGTCGGTCATCATGAAGGGCGGCAAGCTCCACAAGATGCGCCTGGCAACGGCCTGAGGGCGAGCGGGGTCGAGGCGCGGATCGGGCGGCTCGTCCTGTGGGCCGCCGCCAGCCTGGCCCTCGGCTTCATCCTCCTGCCGCTGTTCCTGGTCCCCTGGCTCAGCTTCTTCAGGAACCCGGTCGTGTTCTTCCCGCCCGAGGGCTACACCCTCAGCTGGTTCGGCGCGATCCTGGACCAGCGAAACTCAACAACTGGCCGTTCGGCGCGACGCTGTCCTTCGTCCTGATGTCGACTCTGCTCCTGGCGGTGGTGTCGAACGTCCTGGTGCAGCGGCGGTACCGCCGCTGACGCCCGCGGTCGGGGCCCCACGCCAGCGCCGCGGACCGAGACGGCGGAGAAGCCCGGGGAAGCCCCCCTTGACAGGCCGAGCAGCGGCGGGCGAGCATGGGATTCTCTTGAAATCGATTTCATCGGGCGGGGAGGAGGTCCCGGCCGGCCGGCTCGTGGGTCCTGGCGGGGACTCCGCTGAAATCGAATGCGGCGCCGCGTGCGTCGCCGTAGCTCAGCGAAGTCAGGATCCTCGCGACCGACATCGACCACAGGTCCTGGCAGCGAAGCCTCGCGGACCGCCAGGCCCCCGCCGAGGCGATGACGCTCTGGGGACGCCCGCTGCCGGAGTCCGGTCAGATTCCCAAGGAGGATGCACAGATGCCAACGCGTGAGACTCGCCCGATCTCTCGGCGCCGCTTCCTCACGACCAGCGGCGCGGCCCTCGGGGCCGCCTCCATCGGCCTTGTCCGACCGTCGAGGGCCGTGGCCAAGGGGGAGCTCGACCAGCTGACGATGGCGGGGGCCGTGGATCCCTCCACGCTCGACCCTCACATGCACGCGAACCGCTACATCCTCGATACCGTGAACCAGTGCTACGAGCAGCTCGTGCACCGCGAGCCGAAGGCGAAGATGATCCCCGGGCTGGCCACCGCCTGGAGGCAGGTGGACGACCGAACCTGGCGCTTCGAGCTGCGCAAGGGCGTCAAGTTCCACGGCGGCGAGCCGCTCAATGCCGAGTCGGTCAAGTACTCCTACGAGCGAATCATGGACCCGAACCAGAAGTCGCCGATCGCGTCGGGCTTGCGGCTCGTGGAGAAGGTCTCGGTCGTGGATGCCCACACGGTCGAGATCGTCACCAAGGCGCCGGCTCCGGTCCTGCCCGCGTACCTGAGCCTCTACACCAACATCGTCAGCAAGAGCTGGGTCACGTCGAAGGGCGACCAGTTCGCCGCGCGCAACATGAACGGCACCGGGCCCTTCAAGTTCGTGGACTGGCGCAAGAGCGACTACATCAAGCTCACCCGAAACGACGAATACTGGGGCGGTCCGGCAGCCGTGAAGAATGTCGTCATCCGGCCCATCCCGGATGCGAATACCCGGGTGCTCGCCCTCCAAAAGGGAGAGGTAGACGTCGTCCAGGAGCTGCCCCCTGCCCTGGCCGATGAGATGAAGAAGAGCGCGGAGCTCCGCGTGTCCGCCGTTCCGAGCGTGCGCGTCCACTTCATGCTGCTGCGGACCGACATGAAGCCCTTCGACGACCCGCGGGTGCGCCAGGCGGTCAACTACGCCGTCAACAAGGAGGCGATCACCAAGCAGCTCCTGCGCGGGTTCGCGAACCCGCTGACGCAGATTCTGACGCCGGCGATCTTCGGCCACACCCCCGAGGTCCCGGGCTACCCGTACGACCCGAACAAGGCCAAAGCACTCCTGCGCGAGGCCGGGCATCCCCGGGGCTTTTCGACCGAGATCTCGGGCCCCAGCCTGCAGGCGGACCTCGTCGAAGCGGTCGCGGGCAACCTCAAGGAAGTCGGCATCGACGCCAGCATTCGCATCGAGGAGATGAAGGTCAACTACGAGAATCTGATGAAGCGCAAGGCCACCCCCATCAACTGGCTGAGCTGGGGCAACTGGAACCTTTTCGACGCGGACGGCACCATCCCGTACCTCTTCCTGCCCGACACGCAGTGGAGCTACTACACGCCGCCCACCCGCCTCGTGGAGCTGAACCGCCTCGCCTCGACCACGGGCGACCAGAAGAAGCGGCTGGAGGCGTACAAGGAGATCATGAAGATCCTGCAGGCGGAGGCGCCCCTCCTCCTGCTCCACCAGCAGTTCGACATCAACGGCGCGAACCGAAGGACCACCTGGGAGACCCGCTACGACAACGTAATGCTGGTCTACGGGACCGAGAAGGCCTGACCCCGAGGAGGTGAAGGCGGGCGCCGCGCGCCCTGGTCGGGGCGCGCGGCGCGCGCCGGCCGATGCGAGCCTACCTGGTTCGTCGGCTGATCCAGAGTCTCTACGTCGTCCTCGGCCTCTCCCTGCTGGTTTTCCTGATCCTTCATCTCACCGGGGACCCTGCGCTCGTCATCCTCCCGCCCTACGCGACCCGCCAGGAGATCGCCGCCTTCCGCGAGAAGATGGGATTCAACGACCCGATCTACGTCCAGTATCTTCGCTTCCTCGGCAAGGCGGCGCGCGGCGACTTCGGCAGTTCCTTCATACAGGGGCAGCCCGCGCTCGCGCTCGTCCTCGAGCGCATGCCTGCGACGGTCGAGCTGAGCGTGGCCGCCATGGTCTTCTCGGTCATGCTCGCCGTGCCGGCCGGGATTCTCGCGGCGCTGCAGAAGGACCGGCTCCTCGACTACCTCAGTATGGTCCTCGCGCTGCTCGGACAGTCGATGCCTGCCTTCTGGCTCGGGCTGATGCTCCTCATGTTCTTCGCGGTCGGACTCGACCTGCTCCCGGTTTCCGGCCGGGGCACCCCCGCCCATCTGATCCTTCCCGCGATCACGCTGGGGAGCTTCGTGGCCGCCCGGATCGCCCGACTCACCCGGTCGGAGATGCTGGAAGTCCTCGGCCAGGAGTTCATCCGGACCGCGCGCGCGAAGGGGCTCCGCGAGCTCGCCGTGGTCGGCAAGCACGCGTTCAAGAACTCGGTCGTGCCGGTCCTCACCATCGTGGCGCTCGAGCTCGGGACCATCCTTGGAGGCGCCGTGATCACCGAGACAATCTTCTCCTGGCCGGGGGTGGGGCGCCTCATGGTCGACTCGATCTCCGACCGCGACTTCCCGGTGGTGCAGGCCGGCGTCTTCCTCATCGCCGTGATCTTCGTCGTCATCAACCTCATCGTCGACATCCTCTATGCGTACCTCGACCCGCGGATCCGATACACCTGAGCCATGCGAGCGAACTCCCGCTACCGCAAGCTCGTCTTCGGCCTCGCAGCCATCTCCTTCGTCCTGTTCTTCGGCATCTTCGCCGACCAGCTCGCTCCGCACGATCCCCTCCGGCAGGACCTCCGGGCCAAGCTGATGCCGCCGGGAAGCTACGACGCCCGGTCCGGCTGGCACGTCCTGGGGACGGACCACTTCGGGCGCGACATTCTGAGCCGTCTGATCCACGGCGCGAGGGTCTCGTTGTCCATCACGGTGACGGCTGTTTTGATCTCGGGGGTGCTCGGGACCGTCGTCGGGCTGGTGAGCGGGTTCAAGGGCGGCCGGGTCGACGACGTCCTGATGCGCATCACCGAGGTCCAGCTCGCGTGCCCGTTCATCCTGCTCGCCCTCGCCGTCGCGGCCGTGTTGCGGCCGAGCCTGCGCAACACCATCATCGTCCTCGCCGTGAGCGGCTGGGTGGTGTATGCCAAGGTCGTGCGAAGCCGGGTCCTCTCGCTCCGCGAGAGCGAGTTCCTGCTGGCGGCCCGGGCGCTCGGCGCCCCCGGCGTCCGGCTGGTGCTCCGCCACGTCCTTCCCAACATGGTCTCGACCTGCATCGTGATCGCCACCGTGGAAGCCGCGCGCATGATCATCCTCGAGTCGGCCCTCACGTTCCTCGGTCTCGGCGTGCAGCCGCCGAGCGCGAGCTGGGGCGGGATGCTGCGCGACGGCAAGCTCTACATCTCGTCCGCGTGGTGGTACACCGCCTTTCCGGGGCTCGCGATCATGCTGACCGTGCTCGGCATCAATGTGGTCGGCGACTCGCTCCGCGACCTCCTCGATCCACGACTGAAGGTCTGAACGGGAGGACTCATCGTGCCAAAGCACAATCGGGCCACCGGCCTTCACCGGCAGGCCGTCGTCATCGACATGGTCTGCCCCCTCCTCGTCCACGAGCGGTACCTCGACGAATGGATCAGAGGCGGCGCGACCTGCGTGGGCCCGACGGTCGCCTGGGACCACACCCTCGGGCAGGCGATGGACAATCTGGCCATGTGGTTCGACCGGTTCCGGCGGCTCTCGGATCGGATCCTCCACGTGACTCGGGTCGAGGACATCGCCAGGGCCAAGCGGGAAGGCAAGCTCGGCGTCATCTTCCACTTCCAGAACACGCAACCGTTCGAGCGCAATCCGGAGCTCGTGGAGGTCTACTACCGTCTCGGCCTCCGGATGGCACAGCTCACCTACAACCTGAAGAACTGGGTCGGCGACGGCTGCGACGAGCTCACGGACGCGGGGATCAGCGAGTTCGGGCGCCGGGTCATCCGCGAGATGAACCGTGTCGGCATGGTGGTCGACCTCTCGCACACCGGCTACCGCACCACCATGGAGGCCATCGAGGTCTCGGAGGCGCCCGTGGTCTTCTCCCACTCCAACGCGAAGGCGGTGTGTGACTCCCGTCGCAACCTGCGCGACGACCAGATCAAGGCGGTGGCCGCCAAGGGCGGGGTCATCGGGTTGAACGGGTACCCGGCATTCGTCAGCAGGCGCCGGTGGCCGACGCTCGATGATCTCCTGAAGCACGCCGACTACATCGCCGAGCGCGTCGGCGTCGACCACCTCAGCGTTGGGCTCGACTACTACCACGGGCAGTGGCCCTTCGCATCACAGAAGGAGGCGATGGCGCTCTACGACGAGGCCCTGAAGAGTGGCCGCTGGCGCCCGGGGACGTACCCGAAGCCGCCCTACCGGTTTCCCAAGGGCGTCGAAGTGCCGTCCAAGCTCGCAAACCTGACGGCGGCCCTCCTCGACCGCGGCTACAGCGAGAAGGACGTGCGAAAGATCCTCGGGGAGAACCTGATCCGGGTCTTCACCCGGGTCTGGAAATGAGGTGGACGCTATGGGCGACACCCTGAGTGACCAGCACGCGGTCGCCGCCCGGCTCTACCGCGAGCGAGGCTTTCAGCACCGCGTCGGGTACGGCACGCGGCCGGCACTCCTGAACATCGACCTCGCCCGAGCCGGGACCCGGAAGGGGAGCCCGTTCGAGTGCGAGAACGTGGACGAGATGCTCGTCCACGTCGCGCGGCTGCTGGAAGCGGCCCGAGCCAAGGGCATCCCCGTCGTCTACACGACAACCGGCTACGAGAAGGACCTCAAGGATGCCGAGCCGTGGATCCGGAAGATCCCGGCTCTGGCCATGCTTCAGCTCGACTCGGAGCTGTGCCAGATCGACGAGCGGGTGGCGCCTCGGCCGGGCGAGATCGTGCTGCCGAAGAAGATGGCGAGCGCGTTCGCCGGCACCCATCTCGCCTCGATGCTGTGCGCGCTTAGGGTGGACACCGTCATCGTCACGGGCACCACGGCCTCCGCCTGCGTCCGTCACACCGTGGAGGACGCGATCAGCCTCGGTTTCCGGCCGATCGTGCCGCGCGAGGCGATCGGCGACCGCATCCCGGGGGCAGTGGAGGCGAATCTCTTCGACATCGACGCGAAGTTCGGGGACGTCGAGCCCGTGGAGGCGGTGCACCGCTATCTTCGGGAGCTCGCGCCCTTCACCCGCTGAGCGGGGGGCCATGGCTGGGAGCATAGATTCTCGTGATGCGTCCCCGCGGCCAGTGGCTGCGGGCATGGACGACATCGGCATGGCCTCCCATCACCGCATTCGGCTGACGACGGTCGCCGCTACCCCGCCGAGCAGGCCCGCCTCGCTGCCATCTCGATGCTCGAGATCCTCGCCGACCCCGAGCGCTTCGCCCCCCGTGCACTCCAGCACGTGCTCCAGCCCAGGCTCGTCGTCCGCGGCACCTCGGGTCCTCCGCTCTCGCGTCATTCCCGCGTGCAGTTCACTGCCTCGCCAGACACGACCCTGCGGCCGGAGTGATCCTCGAGCTGGCGCAGCACCCTATCTCGTGACGCGCGTCCTGGGGGGCGGCGTGGCGCCCGTGTCCCCCTCGTATCTCCGGTCCGCTCAGCCCTTGACGGCCCCGCGGGCGAGGCCCTCGACGTAGAAGCGCTGGAGCGCCAGGTAGAGGATCAGGGTCGGCAGGCTGCCGATCAGGCACGCCGCGGTCAGCATCGGCCACTTGATCACGAACTCGCCCACCGCGAACGCCACCCCGAGGGTCACCGTGCGCTTCTCGTCCACGGAGATGAGCGAGATCGCCCAGAGGAGGTCCTGCCATGCCAGCAGGAACGCGAAGAGGAACGTGGCGACGGTCCCGGGGAGCGCGATCGGCATGATCACGCGCAGGAAGATCTGGAGCCGCGAGGCGCCGTCCACGAGGCCGGCCTCGTCGAGCTCCCGCGGGATCGAGTCGAAGTAGCCCTTGGACATCCACGCCGCGAAGGGCAGGCAGATCGTCACGTAGGCGATGACGAGGCCGGTGAGCGTGTTGTAGAGCTCCACCGCGGCGAGGAGCTGGAAGTAGGGCCCGATCACGAGGACGCCCGAGATCATCTGAGTGGCCAGGAAGCCTCCGAGGAGCGTCGCCCGGAACCGGAAGCGGAAGCGCGAGAATCCGTAGCCCGCCAGCGCGCCGACGGCCGTCGAGATCAGCGCGGTGGCGCCGGAAACCACCGTGCTGTTGTAGAAGTAGGTAGCGAACGGCTTGAGCGTCCACATCTCGACGTACGCCGCCAGGGTGGGACGCTGCGGGATCCAGCGCACCGGCAGGCCGAACGCCTCCGCCTCGCTCTTCAGCGACGTCGAGAGCATCCACGCGACGGGGAACAGGGCGTAAAGCGTCGCGAGCGCGAGCAGGACGTAGGAGACCAGGGCGTCCAGCCGGCGCTCCCGTCGTGTCGAGCGGGCGGCGGCGGGCCGGCTCACGTCCGCTCCCTCCCGACGAGCACGATGTAAGGCACGCTCAGGACGAAGAGCACGGCGCTCATCAGGATGGCGACCGCCGAGGCGTACTCGAAGGTGAAGAACTGGAAGTACGACTTGTAGACGAGCGTCGAGAGGACCTCGGTCAGCGTGCCCGGGCCGCCCCCCGTCATGGTCAGCACCAGGGCGAACCGCCGGAACTCCCACACCATGTCGAGGGCGAGCGCGACCAGGATGATCGTGCTGAGGCCCGGGAGGGTGACGTGGAGGAAGCGCCGCACGCGACCGGCGCCGTCCACGGCCGCGGCCTCGTAGAGCTCCCGCGGGATCGCCATCAGGCCCGCCAGCAGCATCACCATGACGAGCGGGTAGCCGCGCCAGACATTCGCGAAGATGACGCTCGGGAACGCCAACGCCGGGCTCGAGAGCCAGGAGAAGTCCGGCGGGAAGCCCGGAATGAGCTGCTGGAGCAGCGGGTTCAGGCTCCCATGGACCGGGTTGAAGACCCACCGGAAGACGATGCCCGCCACGACGTCGGGGATCGTCCACGGGACGAGGGCGACGAGGCGGAAGAGCGTCTGGCCCGGCAGCGCCTGGTTGAGGGCGAGCGCGAGGCCGAGGCCGAGGAGCAGGTGGCCGACCAGGCTGGCCGCGACGAACGCGAAGGTGTTGCGGAAGGCCTGCGCGAGCACCGGATCCGTGAAGGCCGCGCGGTAGTGGCCGAGGGTGAGCGTCCAGGACGCCAGGCCCCCCTCGGGCGAGAGGCTGAGCTTCAGGGTCACCGCGGCGGGGAAGACGAGCACCGCCACCAGCATCACGGTGGCGGGGAGGACGAAGAGGACCCCGAGGTGGCGATCGTGCCAGGTCCGGCCGACACGCATCGGGCGCCGTCACAAAGAGGAGCCAGGGGACGGGGTCCCCTGGCTCCTCGGGGTTCGGAACGGGCGCCAGGCCCTACAGGCCGAGGGCCCGGTTCGTCGCGGCGTGGGCGTCCTTGAGGGCCTGCTCGGGCGGCTTCACCCCGGTCAGGGCCTCCTGGACGGCCGTGATCATCGCGTCGCCGATCTTCGGCCATTCGGCCAGGAGCGGCTCCCACTTCACGTACGGCGTCTGCGCCGAGAACACCTTGGCGAACTTGTCGTTCTTCACCTCGGGAGAGTTCTTCACGTCGAGGCGAGTCGAGAGCACGCCCGCGATCCGGAAGTTCCGCATCTGCTGGTCTTTCTCGTGCCACGCCTTGTAGACCTTCCAGGCGGCGTCGGGGTTCTTCGCCGAGGTGCTGATCACGCGCATGCTGAACCAGGCCGAGGTCACCTTCTGCTTGCCCACCGGGACCGGGGCGAGGGCCATGACCTCGCGGACGTTCAGCTTCGGATTGATCGCCTGGACGATCCCGACGGCCGCGGGGAGCGTAATGATCATTGAGACCTTCCCGTGCGCGAGCTGGGTCCGGACCTCCTGGGCCCCCTGCTCGATCACGCCCGGCGGGACGACCTTGTGCCGGGTGAAGAGCTCGGCATACCAGCGGAAGCCTTCGATGGCCTCGGCGGTGTCGAGGGCGGAGCGCTTGCCGTCCGGCGTGAGGTAGTCCCCGCCCGCGCCCCAGAGCCAGGGGTTGAAGCGCATGAAGAGCCCCTCCTGGCGGGCGCCGATGACCCCCACGCCCCAGCGGTCGATCTTCCCGTCGTTGTCCGTATCCCGCGTGAGCTTCTTCGCGTAGTCGAGGAACTCCGGCCAGGTCGTGGGCGGCTTGGCCGGGTCCAGGCCCGCCTCGCGGAAGTGCCCCGTGTTGTACATGAGCACCAGCGGGTTCAGGTCGTCCGGCAGGCAGTAGAGCTTCCCCTTGTACCGGCACATCTCGAGCGCCGCCTGGTCCCACTGGGCGAGGTACTGCGCGCCGCCCTCCTTCTCGACGAACGGCGTGAGGTCCAGCAGGAACCCGCGGTCGGCCAGGTGCCGGATCGCCCGGTAGCTGAAGTGGGGAATGTCGGCCGCCGCCTTCGCCTGGGACTGCGTGATGAAGACCGCCTCCTTGTCGGCGTAGCGGCTGTCGTCCCGGACGACCTGGATGCCCGGGTTCGCCGCGTTGAAGGTCTGCTGGAACTCCTCGAGCGACTTGACCCACGGGGTCTCGCCCCAGTGCCAGGTCTGGAAGCGGATCTTCACCTGGGCGTCCGCCGGGGCGGCCGTCAGCACGACGGCCAGAGCCGCCCCCAGCCCGATCCATCGCTTTGCCCACCATCTCATGGCGCACCTCCTACCCCAGTTCGGGGCCACCCGCACGACTCAACTCAAGCCCTTGTAGCGCGGCCCTGGGGAACTGTCAATCGGGCGCCCGCATCAGTGCCGGACCTGCGGGGGCGGTCACCCCCGTCCCGCACCCGCACCGAAGTTGAGCGGCTCGGGCAGGCTCAGCGCGAGGCGCCGGCCGGACCGGGCGCGGCACAGGCTCGCAGGAACCCACCCGTCCGGGCAGGCGTCCCGCCATCCGGCCATCCATTCGGCCATTGACAACGAGGCAGGTCTGACATTAGACATTTCTCATGGCCCAGCGGGGCCGAGCGCCCCTGTCATCCCCCGTGGCCTTCCGGCGACCGCGCCGGGCCCGGCTGTCCGCCGAGATCTTCGAGCATCTCCGGTCCGCCATCCTCTCCGGTCGCTTCAAGCCCGGCGATCGGCTGCCCTCCGAAAAGGCGATGGCCGAGCGGTTCCAGTCGAGCCGCGCCCCGGTGCGCGAGGCCGTCCGCTCGCTCGAGCAGGCAGGGCTCCTGGCCGTGCGCCGGGGGTTCGGCGGTGGGGCGTTCGTCAGGGACGGGGACCTGCGCCAGGTCACCGACTTCCTCTCCCTGCTCATCCGCCTGGGAAAGGTGTCCATCGAGCACCTGACGGAGGCGCGCCTCATCCTCGAGCCGTGCATCGCGAGCCTCGCGGCCCAGCGCATCACCGAGCCCGAGCTCGCCCAGATCCGGCGCTACGTCGACGGGCACCGGGAGGCGATCGCCGCGGGACATTTCCACGCCACGGCCGACCTGCGCTTTCACCGGATGGTCGCTGACGCCGCCAAGAACCCCGCGCTGATCCTCTTCGCCAACGCCATGGCGGACCTGATGGTCCAGGAGGTCGTGGCCCGGCTCCGCATGGATGAGGCGACCAACCGGAGCAACCTCGCCTTCCACGAGCGGATCTACGGGGCCCTGCTGAACCGCGATGCCGAGGCCGCCTCCCGCTGGATGCACGAGCACGTCCGGGAGGTCCAGCATCGCCTGGAGCACCTCCTGGGGAAGGAGCGCTGAAGGAGGGGAACGATGCCCAGGTCGACCGTCACGATCGCCAAGAAGGACATCTCGAGCCTCCGGAGCACGCTGGAGTATCTCCGGGACATCGGCGAGCTGGTGAGCACGGACGTGGAGGTGGATCCCCACCTGGAGGTCGCGGCCATCCAGAAGCACTTCGACGGCGGGGCGCCGCTCCTGTTCGAGAAGGTCAAGGGCTACCGCAACGCGCGGATCGCCAACAACGTCTACGCGACCGCCGAGCGCATCGCCCGGCTCTTCGACGTGGACGATCCGAAGAAGTTCAAGTTCAAGGCGGTCGAGGCGATCCGCAACCCCGTCCCCCCCCTCGAGGTGAAGGACGCCCCATGCCAGGAGGTCGTCGTCGCGAAGGACGTCGACGTCTGGAGCACGGTCCCCATGATCTCCCACGCGAAGACGGACCCGGGGCGGACGCTCGGCGCCGGGCAGACCGTGGTGCGCGGGAAGCACTTCTGGGGCGGGTCCCACATCGGTTACAACCGGATGAACTTCCGGGGGCCCGACTACTCGAGCTTCCAGATCTCCCCCGGCTCCCACATGGATCAGCTCTCGACCCACTGGTACCGGAAGGGCACCATCCCGGTGACCGTCAACATCGGCACCCCTCCGGCGTGCACCATGCTGGCGGGGGCCGGGTTCACCTACGTCATCCTCCCGCGCGGGTGCGACGAGCTGGGGGTGGCCGGGGCGCTCCAGGGCTTCCCGGTGGAGGTCGTGAAGGCGAAGACGGTGGACGCCTGGGCCATCGCGAACGCGGAGTACGTGATCGAGGGATACCTGGACACGACGCAGAAGGTCTGGGAGAGCCCGCTGGCCGAGAAGGAGGGCGAGCAGGGCAAGTTCCCGTTCCACCCGGAGTGGGCCGGGTACATGGGCAAGGCGTACCGGACGTACAAGTTCCAGGCGACCGCGATCACCCACCGCGCCGACCGGCCGATCTACTACGGGCTCATCGTCCACGGGATGGACGACCACTTCATCGACGTGTCCATGCGCGAGGCGTGCTTCCTCGAGCTGGCGGACCGGATGGTCCCGGGGCTGTGCATCGACACGCACATCCCGATGGGGATGACCGACTGGGGCGGCGTGCTCTTCCAGGTGCGGAAGCGCCGGGCGCGGGACGAGGGGCTCCAGCGCAACATCCTGACCGCCGCGCTGTCCATCTCACTCGGCATGAAGCTCGGGATCGTCGTCGATGAGGACATCGATCTCTACAACATGGAGGACATCCTCTGGGCCCTCACGACCCGGGTGAACCCGAAGGAGGACCTCCTGGTGGTCTGCGAGGGTGGCTTCGGCCAGACTTTCCAGCCGGCCGAGCGCAGCTCCGCCGGCGAGCGGCAGTGGACGCAGACCAACATCCGATTCTCGGGGGGACTCGGAATCGACGCGACGCGCCTCTACGTGTACAAGGACGCGTTCGAGCGCGCGCGGTACGAGGTCGA
The DNA here is from genome assembly GCA_964416315.1 of uncultured bacterium. Lineage (GTDB taxonomy): Bacteria > Methylomirabilota > Methylomirabilia > Rokubacteriales > DASRDR01 > CAYQDR01. Next base: position 6,096 of record CAYQDR010000081.1, on the reverse strand, counting down.
GCTGGTCGACCTGAAGAAGTTCTACACGGACGAGCAGATCGCGAAGGCCAAAGAGAGCCAGCGCGACTACGCGAAGTTCATGGCGGACCGCGGCATTTGAGCCAGCGACTGATCGTCGGGCTCTCGGGCGCGTCCGGGGTCATCTACGGCATCCGGCTGCTGGAGGTCCTCCGGGCGCGGCCCGACGTCGAGACGCACCTGGTCGTGACGAAGCCGGCCGAGCGGACGATCGTCGAGGAGACGCCGTACCGGGTGGCGGACGTGAAGGCCCTGGCGTCCGTCGTGCACCGGGTCACCGACGTCGGCGCCAGCATCGCGAGCGGCTCCTTCCGGACGATGGGCATGGTCGTGGTCCCCTGCTCCATCCACACCGTGTCCGCGATCGCGTACTGCCAGTCGGACAACCTCCTGACCCGGGCCGCCGACGTGGTGCTGAAGGAAGGGCGCAAGCTGGTGCTGGTCGTCCGGGAGACGCCGCTGCACCGCGGGCACCTGAAGAGCCTCCTGGCGGCAGCCGAGGCGGGGGCGGTCATCCTCCCGCCCGTCCCGGCGTTCTACGGCCTGCCGAAAACGCTCGAGGATGTCATCGACCACACGGTGGGCCGCGTGCTCGACCTGTTCGGCATTGCCCACGATCTCGTCCGCCGGTGGGGGGAGGCGCCGGGCCCGCAGGGCGAGCCGTGAGCGGGGCCGTTCCCTATCGCCCCGTGGATGCGCTCATCGCGGACCACGCCCACCGGCACGGGGAGCGCGTCTATGTCGAGAGCATCGACCCGTCGGGGCGGCTGACCTTCGCCGAGCTGGACGCGCTCACGAACCGGCTCGCCCACTTCCTCGCCGACCGCGGGGTCAGCGCGAACGAACGGATCTCCCTGCTCGGCGAGAACTGCCCGGAGTGGGTCGTCCTGTTCTTCGGAGTGCAACGATACGGGGCCGCCGTGAACCCGGTCAACGTGGAGGTCAACGCCAAGAACGTGCAGCAGATCCTCCAGGACGTCGCGCCGCGCCTGGTACTGTGGCAGCGCTCGCTCCCCCAGGCGTTGCAGGCCGTGATTCGGAGTGCAGGCCGCGAAGCGATCCCGTTCGGCACGCTGGCGCAAGGCGCGCCCGCGGCCGACGACGTGTTCCACCGGCTCGCCGCGTTCCCGCCCTCGCCGGGCGCCCGGCGCCCGGGGAGGTCAGGGGACACCGCGATCATCGACTACACATCCGGGACGACGGCCCGTCCGAAAGGCGTGTGCATCAGCCACGACGCGTACTTCTCCATGGCCCGCTCGCCGGCAGAGCGCCTCGGTCTCTGCACGGCGGACCGGCTGCTCGAGTGCCGCGCCCTGAGCTGGGCATCGCCCCAGGTCCTGTCGCTCGGACCCACCCTGCACACGGCCGCGACACTGGTCCTGGCCCGGAAGTTCTCCCGGAGCCGCTTCTTCGACTGGATCCGGGACCAGCGGGTCACGATCGCGGCCGGCATTCCCACCGTCATCAACATCCTGCTCGACCGCCCCGTCCCGGTCACGGCGGCGGCGGTCCCGACGCTCAAGTTCATCACGAGCAGCGCGGCCCCTCTGGCGGCGGAGCGGCAGCGGGCGTTCGAGCGGCGCTACGGGATCCCGATCGTTCAGCTGTGTGGCATGACCGAGGCCGGCCTGATGGGAGGCAACCCGCCGTCCGCCTGCCGCGTGGGATCGATCGGGCCGCCGATGCCGTACCTCGACGCCCGGTTCGTGGACGAGGCGGGCGCCGAGTGTCCCGCCGGGACAGACGGGGAGCTCGTCGTCAGCGGGCCCCAGATGGCGAGCGCCTACCTCGTCGAGGGCGGAACGCTCGTCCCCATCCCGCAGGACGGGTTCAGGACCGGCGACATCGGCCACCGGGACGCCGACGGCTATCTCTACCTCAGCGGGCGCAAGAAGGACCTCATCATCCGCGGGGGCGTGAACATCGCCCCCCTGGAGATCACGACAGCGCTCCTGGCGCATCCGGCCGTGGCCGAGGCCGCCACCATCGGCGTGCCCGACGACGTCTACGGGGAAGAGATCGTGAGCTTCGTGGTGCCCCGCCGGGGACGCGCCGTCGCCGCGGAGGAGCTCTTCGCGCACTGTCGGACCCGTCTCTCCGACTTCAAGCTCCCGCGGGAGATCCGCGTCCTGGAGGCGATCCCCAAGACCGAGCGCGGCAAGGTGGCCCGCCAGAGTCTCGAGGCCCTCTGGCGGCGGCACCCGCAAGCGCCGACGGACGACGCCCCCGGGATGGCCCCCCTGGCGGCAGAGGAGCGGAATGGCTGAGACCATCCTCGTCCTGACGAACCGCGACATGGAGGGCCTCGTCACCATGGCCGAGTGCCTCGAGGTGACCGAGGAGGCCTACCGCGAGCTCGCCCACCAGGTCGCCCAGGTGATCCCGCGCCGCCGGATCCACCTGCCGCAGCCGACCGCGGACCCCGGCGAGCGGCTCTGGTACTGGTTGAACGTCATCCCGGGCGCCGTGCCGAAGTACGACACCGCCGCGGTGCGGGTGGACTCGGCGCAGATCCGCTTCCGGGTGGTGGAGGGCAGCTCGCGCATGGAGTTTCCCGGGGACTTCGCGGGGCTGGTCCTGCTCTTCAGCATCCGGGAGCGGCTCCTGAAAGGGATCATCCACGACCACTACGTGTCTCCCCTCCGGGTGGGGGCGACGAGCGGTGTGGCGGCCAAGTACCTGGCCCGACCGGACGCCTCCGTCGTCGGCATCTTCGGCTCGGGCGAGCAGGCCCGCGCGCAGGTCGCGGCGCTCTGCGCCGTGCGGCCGATCCGGCAGGTGAAGGTGTACTCGCAGCACGAGGCGAACCGGACGCGGTTCGCGCGCGCCATCGCCGAGGAGTTCCGCGTCGACGCCCGCCCGGCGAAGGACCCGCGCGACACGGTGCGGGACTCCCACGTCGTCGTCACGGCGACGAACGCGGGGGACCCGGTCTTCGATGGCCGCTGGCTCGAGCCGGGCATGCACCTGGTGGCCATGATCGGGGCCCAGCGGTTCGACCAGCGGCGCGAGATCGACGACGAGGCCGTCCGCCGGTCGGACATCGTCGTCGTGAACCTCCGGGAGCAGGTGGAGATCGACCAGCAGCCCGAGCTGATGTCCCCGCTCCGGAAGGGCTTCATCACGTGGGAGCGGATCCACGAGCTCGGCGATCTGGTGATCGGCCGGATCCCGGGCCGCACCACGGCCTCGCAGATCACGCAGCACAACAACAACGTCGGGATGGGGATCCAGTTCGCGGCCGTCGGCGACCTCATCCTGAAAAAGGCGCGCGCCAGGAGCATCGGCACGGAGCTCCCCCTGGAGCTGTTCACGACGCGCCGGGGCGACGCCGTGTACGCGCCGTAGGGGCCCCGCGGATGCAGATCAGGGTGGAAGGGCTGAGCGTCAGGTTCCACACGGGGGCCGAGGCCCTCCGCGACGTCACGTTCCGGGTGTCGGGCGGCGAGCTCGTCGCCCTCGTGGGCCCGAGCGGCTGCGGCAAGTCCACGACGCTGAACGCCATCGCCTCCCTCATTCCGCCCGAGGAGGCGGAGGTGAAGGGGAAGATCTTCATCGACGGGACCGACATCCGACAGGCCGGCGGGAAGCGGGGGTCCCTGGGCTATGTCTTCCAGCGGGACACCCTCTTTCCCTGGCGCACGGTCCTCGGGAACGTCGAGGCCGGGCTGGAGATCCGCGGGATGGCGAAGGCCGAGCGCCAGGCGCGGGCCACGCGCCTCATCGAGATCGCTGGGCTCGTGGGCTTCGAGCACTACTACCCGCACCAGATCTCCGGCGGCATGCGGCAACGGACGTCGCTGATCCGGACGCTGGCCTACGATCCGGAGGCCATCCTGATGGACGAGCCCTTCGGCGCCCTGGACGCCCAGACCCGCCTGATCCTCCAGAGCGAGCTGATCCGGATCTGGGCCCAGCGCCGCAAGACGATCCTGTTCGTGACCCACGACCTGGCGGAAGCGATCACGCTCGGGGAGCGGGTCATCCTGTTCTCCAAGCGCCCGGGGACGGTCACGCGGACCTACGACGTCCCCTTTCCCCACCCGCGTGACCCCTTCGAGCTGCGGGGGTCGTCCGAATTCGCCGAGCTGCACGCCGCCATCTGGAAGACGGTCAGCGAGGATTTCCGCGCGGAGGCCAGGGGGCCCGCGGCATGAGATCGGCGGGCCCGCGCGTGGCGGTCCATCGCGTCCTCCTCATCCTCGCCCTCCTGCTCGCCTGGGAGGCCGCGACGGGCGGGCTCGGGCTGGGCTGGAAGGCGTTCGAGACCAGCATCATCGCGCGGCCCACGGCGATCGCCGCGGACCTGCTCGACTACGCCGGGTCGGGGCTCCTCCTCCGGGATCTCGGCGTCACCCTCTCCTCGGCCTTTCTCGGGTTGATGCTCGGCGGGATCGGCGGCATCGTGGTCGGGCTCCTGTTCGGCTACTGGCGAACGGTGGCCGCCGTCTTCGAGCCCCTCATGGTCGCCCTGAATTCCCTGCCGCGGATCACCGTGGCGCCGATCCTCGTGCTCTGGTTCGGCCTCGGCATGACCTCCAAGGTCGTCCTCAGCCTGTTCACCGTGTTCTTCGTGATCTTCTTCAACACCTTCCTGGGTGTCCGATCGGTGGACCCGGAGCTGGTCAAGGCGGTGAAGGTCATGGGCGGGGATCGGCGTCAGGTGGCGCGGATGGTCGTCATCCCCTCCGTCTGCAGCTGGGTCTTCGCCGCGCTCCGCACGAGCGTGAGCTTCGCCCTGACGGGCGCGGTGGTCGGCGAGTTCGTGGGGTCCACCAGCGGCCTGGGCTACCGGATGCTCCTGGCGGCCGGCCTCCTGCACACGGAGCGTGTCTTCGGGATCATGCTGCTCCTCATGGTCGTCGGCGTCTCGCTGGTGGAAGTCTCCCGCCGGGCGGAACAGCGCCTGCTGCGCTGGAGGCCATCCCTCGTGCAACTCGGCTAGGACAAGGAGGACAACGCATGCAGACCCGCAGGGGTGCCAACTGGCTGCTGTGGCTCGCGGTCCTGGTCTCGGGTCTCGTCGTCTCGAGTCTCGTCCCGGGGGTTGACGGCGCGTGGGCGCAGGGGGGCCCACCGTACAAGCTCAAGCTGCCGGGCGTGATCTCGTACGAGCTCAACCTGCCCAGCCTCGTCGCCTATGCCAACGGGTACTTCACGGAGGAGGGGATCGAGCTGACGGACTTCGTGGTGGGCTCGGGCGGCACCCTGCGGACCGCCATGATCGCCAAGGAGTTCGACGTGGGGCTCTTTGGCTTCGTCCACGTGCCGCTCGCGCGGATCGCCGGGTCGCCGTGGAAGATGGTGCTGTCGACGCACGACCTGGAGATCTTCAGCCTGGTCGTCCGGAGCGAGCTCAAGGACAAGGTCAAGACCGTGGCCGACCTGAGGGGCATGAAGGTCGGCTTCTCCACCCCCGGGGCCGCCTCCTGGTACATGGGGAGCGTCTTCCTCAAGAAGGCCGGCCTCGATCCCGAGAAGGACGTCCAGTACGTGTCCCTCGGCGGGGACCCCGGCGTGATCTACACGTCGCTCAAGACCGGGCGGGTCGACGCCTTCTCGGCCTGGGAGCCCACCACGACCCGGGTCATCGAGGAGGGCGTGGGCTACCCGCTGGTCCCCATCTGGGAGCCGGACGAGCACCGGCGATGGGTGGGGCCGAAGGCGCTCGCCCTGGGCCTCGTGACGCGCGAGGACGTGATCAAGGACAGGCCGGACCTGGTCCGGCGGATGGTCAACGCCCACAAGAAGGGGCTGGCCTTCATCCGGTCCCGGTCGAGCGCCGAGGTCGCCGAGGCGGTCCTCAAGAACCCCAAGACCGCCGAGCAGTTCAAGGGGCTGGACCGGGCTCTGGTCGTGAAGATCTTCGACCGGATCAAGGCGGGCTTCGGCGACGGCTGCCTCAGCCGCTCGGGCTTCGAGGCGGAGATGAAGCTCGCCCTGGAGTACAAGCTCGTCAAGCGGGCGGTGAGCTTCGAGGAGTTCGGCGACGCGAGCTTTGCCGGCGAGTGCCCGTGAGCCGGCCCGGGCCGATCCCCGTCGCATCTCGGCGTCCTCCAGCTCGCCGGGACGCGCTCG
>CAYQDR010000080.1:0-22688 GCA_964416315.1 uncultured bacterium | reverse complement strand
CATCGCGGCCGCGATGGGCAAGCAACTCCTGCCTGCGGCTGCAGCTGTTGACTCACTTGAGGACGAGGAGGACGAGGAGGAGGCGCTGGAGGAGGCACTCCAGTCGACAGGCTAAGCCAGGTAGACCGCTGTAGGTGGCTCAGCGGGTATTAGGATTCTGAGTCCCGTCTCTGCGCGATGATCAGCGAGGCCCGCGCGTGTTCGAGTCCTGTCGTTCTCACTAGGGAAGCGTGTGCCACAAGTGGTGTGAGAGTCTGGCGAAAGCGTGGTCGCGACTCCCCGAGGAAGTCGCGCGCGAGGGCCCTGAGCGCCACCCGCGCGCTCCTGTGAGGGCTCTCGACCCGTCGGGCTACCGAACCTGGGCGGCGCAAACGCGGCTTCCCGGCAGCGTCTACGGGTGGAGCACCCGGATCGGCTGGCCGCGCAGGTATGCCGTGATGTCCTCCAGAGCCTGCCCGTAGAAGATCCGATAGGTCTCCTCGGTCACGTATCCCAGGTGCGGGGTGACGACCGTGTTGGGCAGCCGGCGGAACGGGTGGTCCGGTGGCAGCGGCTCCTCGTCGAAGACGTCGAGCCCGGCGCCGGCGATCGCGCCGTCGCGAAGGGCGCGGACGAGCGCGGTCTCGTTCACGATGGGACCGCGGGAGGTGTTGACGAGGTACGCGCTCGGCTTCATGAGGGCCAGTTCGCGCAGACCGATGAGGCCCCGGGTGCGCTCGCTCAGGACGAGGTGAATCGTGACCACGTCCGACCGGGCGAGCAGCTCGTCCCGGCCCACCAGCGTCGCACCCACCTCGGCGGCGCGCTCGGCGGTCAGGTGGTGGCTCCACGCGAGCACCTGCATCTCGAAGGCGCGCGCGATCCGCGCCACCCGCGAGCCGAGGGTGCCGAGTCCGAGCACCCCGAGCGTCTTGCCGTTGACCCCGAGCCCGACCGTCTCCTGCCAGCGGCCCTCCCGGACCGCGCGCTCCTCCCGGGGGATGCGCCGGACCAGCGCGAGGATCAGGCCCCAGGTCAGCTCCGCCGTCGGGTAGGGGAGCCCGGCCGTCCCGCAGACCAAGACGCCGCGGTCGGCCGCCGCCTGGAGGTCGATGGCGGCGTTGCGCATGCCGGTCGTCACCAGGAGCCGGAGCCGCGGCAGGCGCTCGAGGAGGGTCCGCGGGAACGGCGTCCGCTCCCGCATGGCCACGACGATGTCGAAGTCGGCCAGCCGCGCGGCGACGGCGTCGAGGTCGGCCAGGTGGTCCCGGAACACCACCACCTCGACGTCCACGGAAAGGCGGTCCCAGTCGGCCATGCGGAGGGCCACGTCCTGATAGTCGTCCAGGATCGCGAGGCGGGTCACGGCCGACGCCTCGGCGGCCCGGCCGCACCGCGTGCGGCGCGATGGCCCGGGAGAGGGGGGCGGGATCGAGGTGGCCGGCGCTCACCTGCCCTTGAACTGGGGCTTGCGCTTCTCGACGAAGGCACGCTGCGCCTCGGCCGCGTCCTCGGTGTGCGAGAGATCCACGGTGATGGTCTGCTCGTACCGGTAGCCGTCCCGGGCCGGCATGTTCTCGACCACGCTGAAGCCGCGCTTGATCCAGCGCACGGCCAGGGGACTCTTCGCCGCGATCTCGCGCGCGATCTGCATGGCCTCGTCCATGAGCTGCTCCCGGGGGACGCAGGCGCTGACGATGCCGAGCCGGTAGAGCTCCGCGGCCGGCACCTTGCGGCCGGTGAAATACAGGAGGCGCGCCCAGGACTTGCCGAAGTGGTCCATGAGCAACCGCGCGCCGCCCGCCAGGCCGACGTCGATCTCGGGCATCGACACGAAGGTGTCGGTGCTGCACAGCATGATGTCACAGGACAGCATCAGCGTGAACCCGGCCCCGAGGGCCGGGCCGTTCACCGCCGCGATCACCGGCTTCGCGCAGTCGGCAACCGCGTAGAAGAACTCGCGGGTGACCCGGTTGTGCCTGATGTAGTCCCCGGGCTCGCGCGCCATGCCGACCCGCTCCTTGATGTCGGCACCGGCGGAAAACACCTTGCCGACCGCCGTCAGGACCACGACCCGGACATCCTCGCGTTCGCTCAGCGAGTCGAACAGCCAGATGACCTCCTCGCGCAGGCGGCGGTTCTGGGCGTTGACCGGCGGCCTGTCCAGGGCCACCACGGCGATCCCGTCCGACAGCTCGAGGCGGCAAGTCTCCAGCTTCATGTCATGCTCCGTCGCCGGCGGATGTCGAGGGCGATGAGCCCGTTCTCCAGCACGTAGCCGTAGGCGGCGTGCTTCAGGGCGAGCGACACGTTCTGCTCCACCACCAGGAGCGACAGCTTCCGCTCGCGGTTGATGCGCGCCAGGATCTCGTCAGCGCGCCGTTGCTGGCAAATGGTAGCATGCCCCGGAGGACAACGATGGGCCCGGTCAGATGTCAGATGGCTGAGGTATCCTTGTGACGAGTGGCCCGGGGGGCGTTCGCCATGCTGCTCAGCCGCTCGGGTTCACGCTGGCCATGCTGAGGCTCCTGCTCGCGCCCGTGCGATGAGCCCGGCGCCGACCCCCGCGAGCGACGCGTTCCTCGACGTCTCCGGCATCCTGGAGCCGACGTCCATCGCCGTGATCGGCGCGTCCGAGCGCCCGGGCAACCTGGGCGGCGACACGGTGCGCCGGCTCGTCAAGTTCGGGTTCCCGGGCCCGGTGTGGCCCGTCAACCGGACGGCCGCCCCCGTGGCCGGCCTCCCGGCCTTCGCGGCCGTGTCGGAGCTGCCCGGCGTCCCCACCCTCGCCGTCCTGGCGGTCCCGGCGGAAGCGCTCCTGGAGGCGGTCCGCGAGTGCGCGGCCGCCGGCGTCCGCTACGGCATCGCGTACGCGGGTGGGCTGGGCGAGGGGGGGCCGGCGGGCGTCGAGCGGCAGCGGGCGCTCGTCGCGCAGTGCCGCGCATCCGGGTTCACGCTGTGCGGGCCCAACTGCGTCGGCGTCATCAACGCGACCGTCCCCGTGCCCGCGACGTTCTCCACCGCGCTCCTGGAGATGGACGAGCTACGCCCGGGCGTCATCTCGATGGTGAGCCAGAGCGGTGGCATCGGGACGACCGCGCTCTCCCAGGTGCAGCAGGCCGGCTTCGGGTTCCGCTACCTGATCAGCAGCGGGAACGAGGCCGTGGTCGGCTTCGCGGACTACCTCCACGCGCTCGCCCGGGACGAAGGCACGAGCATCATCGGCGGATACCTCGAGGGGACCACCGAGGGCGACAAGCTCGTGCGGGCGCTGGAGGCGGCCCGCCAGCGGCGGAAGCCGGTCGTCCTCATCAAGGCCGGCCGGACGGGCGCCAGCGCCCGGGCGGCGCAGGCGCACACCGGCGCGCTCGTCGGCGAGGACCGCGTGTTCGACGCCGTCCTCCGGGAGCTGGGCGTCATCCGGGTCGACTCCGTGGAGGAGTTGGTCGACCTGTCCCTCCTGCTGCTCGGGACCGGGGACCGGCTGCCGTCCGGGCGGGGCGTGGGGGTCGTCACGTTCGGGGGCGGCAACGGAGTCCTCGCCGCCGACCAGTGCGCGCAGGTCGGGCTCGTCACCCCGGCCCTCAGCGCGGCGTGCGTCGAGCGACTCCGGCCGCTGCTGGTGTCCGTGGCCACGGCGGCGAACCCGCTCGATCTCACACCAACGACCGCCTTCCGCGCCGAGTCCCTGGCGCTCCTGCCGAGGGCGCTCGACGCCGTGGCCGGGGAGCCGGAGATCCACGCGATCCTCTTCATCGTGGGGTCGCTGGCCGCCAGGGGCGCCAAGATCGCGGACGTCATCGGGGACTTCGCGGGTGAGTCGACCAAGCCGGTCTGCGTCAGCTGGCCCTCGCCACCGCGGGGCATCCCGGAGCGGCTGGCGGCGCGGGGCATCTACTCGTTCCTCGACCCCGTCCGCGGCGTGCGGTCGATCGCACGCCTGGCGTCGAGGAGCGACGCGGTCTCCCGCCCGCCGCGGCTCGCGGCCGTCGGTCCCGCGGCGTTCGACTGGGCGGCGCACGTCCCCGACCGGGCCGGGCATCGCGTGATTCCGGAGGATCGGTGCCACCGGATCCTCGAGGCGGCCGGCCTGCCCGTGGCCGCCGGCCGGCTGGTCGCGGACGAGGCGGGGGCGCTCGGGGCTGCCGCCTCGCTCGGCTTGCCGGTCGTCCTGAAGGGCATCAGCCCGAGCGTCACCCACCGGGCGGCGGCCGGCCTGCTCGCTCTGGATCTCCGCTCTCCGGGGGAGGTCCGGGCGGCGGTTCGGCGCCTCCAGGCGCGCGCCCGCGAGATCGCGGTCGAGCTCGACGGGATCTACGTCCAGACGATGCACCGGGGGGGCGTGGAACTGCTCGTCTCGGCGTTCCGGGATCCGGTGTTCGGGGTGATGGTGTCCTGCGGCAGCGGCGGGGGGCTCACGGAGCTGATCGATGACGTGGTGACGGAGCGCGCGCCGGTCGACCCCTCCGGTGCGGCCAGCATGCTGGATCGACTGCGGATCCGGCGCCACGCGGTCGACGCCCTGGGGGCGCTGGCGGTCGAGCCCGTCGCGGCGTTCCTCGCGCGGTTCTCCGCGCTCGCCCTCACGGCGCCCTGGCCCCGCTTCGTCTTCGAGGTCAACCCCCTCAAGTGGGCGCGGGACGCCGTCGTGGCCGTGGACGGCCTCCTGATCGTCGAGCGCGACTGATCGCCCGCGCGGCTCCCGCGGGTCCTCCTCGTTCTCGCGGGCGGGTCCGGGGGCGCCGGGCTCGGGAGGTCGCCCGCTCCCCGCGGTCGCGCCGGCCTTCGAAGATGACCCGGGCTAAGACCATGTCGCCTCGCGCTTGGCGAGGAAGGCCGCGATCCCCTGGCGCATCTCCGGCAGACTGACGCCGAGGACGGACCTGTCGGTGGCGGCCGCCATCCCCTGCCGGTAGGTCAGGGTCTCGCACTCCCGCGCGAACTGCTTCGACCTGCGGATCGCGCCGGCGCTCCCGCGGAAGAGATCCTGGAGCACCCGGTCGAGCGCTCCCGTCAACTGGTCGGCGGCGACGGCTCGGGTGACGATGCCCAGCCGCACCGCCTCGTCGGCGCGGATCCGTCGGCCGGTCAGCAGGAGGTCCATCATCGCCTTCTGATGCATCGTGTTCAGCATGGTCGGCACCGCCCCGTAGGGCGTGATCCCGTGCTGGACCTCGGGGTAGCCGAACATCGCGCCCTCCTCGGCCAGGGCGACGTCGCTCCAGCTGACGAGCATCGTGGCGATGCCGAACGCGTACTTCTCGATGACGGTGATGACCGGGTGCGGCGAGTAGTAGATCACCTCGTTCATCTTCTCGAGGTACTCGTACATCCGCTTCACGGCGTCGAGGTCGGCGTCCTGCAGCGCCTTGACGTCCCTCAGCTCGCGGCCCGCGCAGAACACGCCGCCCCGGCCGCGCATGACGATCGCGCGGCACGTCGCATCCGCGGCGAGGCGCGGGAATTCCTCGCAGAGGCCGATGATCATCGCATTGCTGAGGGCGTTGAGATGCCCGGGATTGTTGAGCCAGATCGTGGCCACGCCCTGATCGCTCCGCTCGACTTGGATTTCGCCCATGCCCAATTCCTCTCCCTTAGCTGCGGTGGCGATAGATACCGCGACGAAGGCGGACGACTCGTGCGTCACCAACCCGGAGGGACTCTCAACTTGTCCGGATGATTCTGACGATCTATAATCCTATCAAGTCGTCCTAAACAATTCAAAACCAGGGAGAGAGACGCCATGTGGAAGAAGACCGCCCTCAATCTAGCCGCTGTGTTGTCATTCGCGGCGATGGCGTTCCCCGGCGAGGGAATGGCGCAGGCCGGGTCCTACCCGGATCGCCCGATCCGATTTGTCGCCCCCTACGGTCCGGGCGGGACGGTCGACCCCACGGCACGGGTCCTTGCCGGCCCGGTCGGCGAGATCCTGGGCCGGCCGGTGATCGTCGAGAACAAGCCGGGGGCGGCCGGGTCGATCGGGACCGAGCATGTCGTTCGGCAGCCCGCCGACGGCCATGCGGTGCTGATCCACACCAATCTCGTCGCGAGCGAGCCGTGGCTGAAGCCGAACCTCCCCTACAAGTTTCTCAAGGACATGACGCCGGTCATGGCGATCAACGAGACGCCCTTCGTGTTGCTCGTGAATCCCTCGCTGCCCGCCAAGACCGTCAAGGAGTTCGTCGACTACGCGAAGGCGAACCCCGGCAAGCTCAACTACGGAGCCTCGGGCATCGGCTCGTCGGGCCACCTCCGTGGCGAGCAGTTCAAGCTGGAGACCGGCATCAAGATGGAGTTCGTTCCCTACCTCGACGGCGGGTCCACCCTGCGCGGGCTGCTGGGGAACGAGATCCAGGCCGCGCTGGACACGCTTCCGGGTTCCATCGGCATGATCCAGGCCGGGACGCTCCGGCTCCTGGCCGTCGGAACCCCCCAGCGCTGGTTCCTCGTGCCGGGGACGCCGACCATGAAGGAGAGCGGCTTCAGCAACGTGGCCAGCCAGTGGATCGGCGCCTACGTGCGGGCCGACACCCCACCGGCGATCATCGACAAGCTCGCCAAGGCGATGAAACAGGCGGTCAATGACCCGAGGGTCAAGGAGCAGTATCGAAAGATCGGCTTCGAGGTCGTCGGCGAGGGGCCGGCGGAGACCCTGAAGAGGGTCCAGGAAGAGACCGAGATGTGGCGCAAGACCGTCGAGGCGGCCGGCATCAAGATCGCCCAGTAGCAAGCACAGGGCCGGAATCGACGAGTTCGCGGCGCAGGGCGAGGGTCCTGGAGGGACAAAGATGCTCGGAGGCTACATCAGCGATCTCGAGAAAGGCGACGTGTTCAAGCCGGTCGAATACGTCCTCACCCCCTTCATGTGCAGCGAGTATGCGCACGGGACGGAGGAGACGAGCGAGTACTTCCATTCCGCTCGGAATCCGGCGGGCCGGCAGATCCGGCCACCGACGATGATCCACGTCGACAAGATGCGCATCCTCGAAGAGAATTGCAGCAAGGAGAAGCGCGTCGCCGGCATGGCGGGGCCGGATGCGCGGATCCACTACGAATACCACGCCAAGCACCACAGCCCCGCCTATGTCGGCGAAAAGGTCATCGTGACCGGCCATATCGTCGACAAGTACGTCAAGCGCGGCCGCGAGTATCTCTGGTATCACCTCGAGGTCCGGACCTCTGACGGGCGCCCGGTCACCACATACGACGATCTGACCGTGCTCCGCTACAAGCCCACAGGAGTGCCGTGATGAGCGACAAGCCGAGCTTCAGGGTCGGTGAAGACCTCACGGGACCGGTCCGCTGCATCACGCCCGAGCGTATCGAGTGGTACGACAGCGCGATGCTGTCGGCGGCCACCAACGAGCTGCGGCGGGTCGGCTCCAACATCCACACCGACGCGGAATACGCCAAGGGCCAGGGGTTCTCCGCCGCCAACGCCGACGGGATGATCATGACGAACTGGTGCTCGGCGATGCTCCTCCGAGCCTTCGGCATCGACTATCTGGAACGCGGCGAGCTGCGGACCAAGTACATCAAGCCGACGAATGTCGGCGTCGAGTTGCACGTGAAGGGCCGGATCAAGGACGCGACGAGGCAGCCGAACGGGAACACGGTCTACACGATCGACGTGTGGTGCGAGGACGAGCAGGGCACGAAGCTGGTCGACGGCGACGCCAAGGTCGAGGTCGCCCGGGGTTAGCCCTGATCGGCGAGAATCGGGCAGCGGCGATTCCCTCGGGCCGGTGACGGCCCTGGGGGCCCGCGGGTCAGTCCGTTCGTCCCCCGGGTCCGAGGCCGTGCGGCATCGGGGTCCCGGCCACCTCTTGGAGGAGTGAAAATGTCCGAAGCCGAGAAGAAGCCGAAATTCTTCCGCCTGAAGACCGACTCCGACGGGATCACCGTCGTGACGTTCGACCGTCCGCCGGTCAACGCGATGTCGTTCGAGGTCTATCCCGAGCTCAGGATCCTGGCGGACATCATTCAGTCGACCGACGAGACACGCGTCATGATCCTGACGTCGCCCCCGAATGCCCGCGCCTGGTGCGGCGGCGCCGATCTCCACGACTTCCTTCCCCTCGACTTCGAGTCGCGACTGGCGCGTTATCGGCTGGTGGAAGATTGCCTGCCGGCGCTCCTCAACATCAACCGGCCGGTGATCGCCGCCCTCAACATGCACGCGCTCGGCGTCGGCTTTGTGATGGCCACGTTCTGTGACATCCGGGTCGCGTCGGAGGAGGCCTTTTTCGCCGTCCCCGAGATCGATCGCGGCGTCATGGCCGCCGGCGGGGCCTTTTTCACGCGGCTCAACATGCCGGCGGGCAAGGTGCGCGAGCTCGTGTTCACCGGCCGGCGCTTCATGGCCGAGGAGCTTCGCAACAGCGGCGTCTTCGACTACATCGTGCCGAAGAAGGAAGTGATGCCGAAGGCGATGGAAATCGCCCGGATCATCGCCAAGAAGAGCTTGCTCGCACTCAGATTCAACAAGGTGTCCATGAACCTCGCCGAGACCATGCCCTGGCAGTCGGCCTACAGCATGACCGTGCCGATGAGTGCGCATCTGACGGCCGGTGCCGATGCCAAGGAAGGCATCAAGGCGTTCCTGCAGAGGCGCGAGCCGAAGTACTCCGACAGGTGAGCCCCGGATCGCCGCCGCCCGGACGACTGGCGGCGGCCGTCGCCGGCGCTTCCGACCGACCCGGGGCGCGGCTCGCGCCCCTGCCAGGCGGCTCGCCCCTCCACTGACGTCCGGCATTCCCGAAGGCGCCTCCGGAACGAAGGTCCTCGAGCGGAGAGGCGGGGAGGACGTCTGGGAGATGCTCCGGGTCAAGAATCCGCAGGACTTGGCGGCGGGCGTGTTGCTGTTCGGCATCGGGATCCTCGGCTGGGTCCTGATCCGCCGTCTGCCCATGGGAACCGCCTTCCGCATGGGACCGGCGTACATCCCGACGGTGGTCTCCTGGATGATCGCCGGCATCGGAGTCATCCTCATCGCCCGGTCGCTTGTCGTCCGAGGTCCGCGCCTCGAGGCCGCGCGAAAGCGGCCCCTCGGGGTGGTGCTGGGATCCTTCGCGCTGTTCGGGCTGTTGATCGAGGGCGGCGGCCTGGTCTTGGCGAGCCTTGTGCTGGTCCTGGCCGCGGGGTTCGCCGCCCGCGAGCGTCGATGGAAGGAAGCAATCGTCGTCGGCGCGGCGCTCACGGCGTTCGCCGTGGTCCTCTTTCACCGGTTCCTCGGACTTCCCATGCCGGTGTGGCCGCGATGGATCTGATCGCCAACCTTGGCCTCGGGCTGAGCGTCACCTTCACGCCGACCAATGTCCTGTTCTGCTTCATCGGCGCGATGGTCGGAACGTTGATCGGCGTGTTGCCCGGTATCGGGCCGCTGGCCACGATGGCGATGTTGCTGCCGATCACGTTCACGCTTCCGCCGACCACCGCGATCATCATGCTCGCCGGCATCTATTACGGCTCGCAGTACGGCGGCTCGACGACGGCGATCCTTGTCAACATTCCCGGCGAGTCGTCCGCGGTGGTGACCTGTCTGGACGGTCACCAGATGGCGCGGCAGGGGCGGGCCGGGGCGGCGCTCGCCGTCGCCGCGATCGGCTCGTTCTTCGCCGGCTGCGTCGTCACCGTGCTCATCGCCCTGGCGGCGCCCCCCCTGTCCGCGATCGCGCTCAGGTTCGCCGCCCCCGAGTATTTCTCGCTCATGGTCGTTGGCCTCGTCGGTGCGGTGGTGCTGGCGCACGGGTCGGTGCTCAAGGCGATCGGTGTGGTCCTGGTCGGCCTGCTGCTCGGATTGGTCGGCACCGACATCACCAGTGGGGCGCAGCGCTATACCTTCGGCGTCCAAAATCTCGCGGATGGGGTCGGCGTCGTGGCCGTGGCGATGGGACTCTTCGGTCTGACCGAGGTGATTGCGAATCTCGAGAGCCCCACCGAATCGCGCGAGATCGTCTCGCAGAAGGTCAGCGGGCTGATGCCCACCCGGGCGGACCTCCGGGCGGCCTTTCCCGCGATGGCTCGCGGGACCGCGATCGGATCGGCGCTCGGCGTGCTGCCGGGCGGCGGGGCGCTGTTGAGTGCGTTCACCTCGTACATCGTCGAGAAGAAAGTCGCCAAGGACCCGTCGCGATTCGGACGGGGCGCGATCGAGGGTGTGGCCGGCCCGGAATCGGCGAACAATGCCGGGGCCCAGGCCTCCTTCATCCCCATGCTCACGCTCGGCATTCCATCCAACCCCGTGATGGCGATGATGATCGGCGCGCTGCTGATTCAGGGAATCGCCCCGGGGCCGCAGGTGATGACCAAACAGCCGGAGCTGTTCTGGGGGCTGATCGCCAGCATGTGGTTGGGCAACCTCATGCTGGTGATCATCAACCTGCCGCTGATCGGCATCTGGGTCGCGCTGCTGCGCGTTCCCTACCGCATGCTGTTCCCGGCGATCCTGTTGTTCTGCGCCATCGGCGTCTATTCGGTGAACAACGCCACCTTCGACGTGCTGCTCACGGCCGGGTTCGGGCTGTTCGGCTATGTCCTCCTCAAGCTCGGATTCGAACCGGCCCCGATGCTGATGGGGCTCATTCTCGGGCCGATGATGGAGGAAAACATGCGCCGGGCGATGACGGTGTCCCGTGGCAACCCGATGATCTTCATCGAGCGACCGCTCAGTGCCGCCCTGCTGGCGATCGCCACCGCTCTCCTGCTGATCGTCATTCTGCCGAACGTCCGGCGGGGCCGCGAGAAGGCCTTCCAGGAATAGCCACCCGCGCGCTCCTGTAGGTCCGGACGCTGAACATCCCCGCGGCGCCGATCATCCAGGACGCGCAGGTGTAACGGGCGGGGGCCGGCCGGCAGGGCGGCCGGCGGGCTCACTGGCCAGCCCCGGGCCAGCTCCCTGGTCAGAACCCGCCCGCTCGGCGGGTCGCCGCCCCGGCTGCCAGGTCTCGAAACCTCCCGCCGCAACAGCGAAATGGCTCCGCTGCCCCATCCGGGCTGGCTTCTTGCACCCTCGCCAATGGACGCGAAGGGACTCGACTCTCTCCGAAACGACGGGGGGACCACCTCGTAATGGCGACGCGGTCGGAAGCGCAGCGGTCGGGGGGCCCGGAGCGCGCCGTGAGGGCGGCCGGCCGCGTGCCGGAGGCGGAAGCGGCGCCGGTCACCGGCGTCGCGCAGATACGCTGGCGTCGGCGCCTCGGGATCCTCTCCGCGGAGCCCGCCGGCGCGGCGGCGATCAGCGAGATCGATGATTCCCTGCGTCGCGCCTTCCTCGAGGAGCTGACCCTAGGACTCGCGCCCGAGATCACCCTCGCCGAGTGCCGCAGCGTCGCCGAGGGGCAGTGGTGCGCCGTCGCGCTCGAGCGGCACGGGGTGCCCGTGCCGCTGTTCCACGTCCACCGGGCCGACGTGGACGGGGCGATCCGCGGGGCGGAGGCGGCGGTCACCCTCGTGCGCTCCATTTTCCTGAGCCAGCTCGCCGCCGCGGGGGTCGCGCCGGCCGCCCCGGGCGGGATGCCGGATGACGCCGGGGTGGCGGCCGGGGCCGGCGCGACCGTGGACGGCGACCTCCACGTCGCGGCGACGATCCGCGCGCTGGTCGTGGCGTGGTGGAACATCGCGGCGTATCCGCCGGGCCACCCCGCGCTGGCCACGGCCCTGGAGACCGCCCACCGGCGGCTCGCGGACGTGACCGGGGGGGATGGACCGCTCGCGGTCGGCGCCAGCCAGAAGGGCCTGCTCGTCGCCGGGGCGGAGCTCCACTCCGCGCACGCGCTGAAGCTCGCCCGCGCCCTCTTCGAGCGCCAGGTCGCCATCCTCAAGATCGAGCCGGGTGTCGAGCGCGCGGAGCTCGACGCGTTTCTGCAGCTCCTGACGGAGGACCCGCACGAGGGCGGGGCCCCCCTCGCGGATCGGCTCGGGGCCGCCGGCGTCTCGCGCATCCAGCTCCAGCTCGTGGACTACTCGGCGATCCGGGTCACGGACGAGGTCCGAGTGCCGACCGAGCGGGAGTCCCTGCAGGACCGCATCGTCCGGGCGCTGGTGGTGAAGGGGACGCTGGAGGAGTCGGACGACCTGTGGGCGGACGTCGTCCCGAGGCTGCTCGGTGACCCGGCGGACGAGGAGGCCGCGCCCCACTCCGCCGCCGTCGGCGACCTCATCTCCGGCGCGCTGCGCGAGGCGGAGGGGCGGGCCAGCCGGGGGAAGCCGTCGGGGTCCGAGGCGCCGCGCGGCCGGGAGGCGGTCCTCGCGGCGAGCCTGGCCGCCGCCGTCCAGACGCACCTCGGCTCCGTCGAGGGCGTCGCGCGCGTGCTGGCAGCGCGGCGGACGGCCGAGCTGGTCCAGGGGCTGCCCGACTCGATGCGCGAAGGCGTCCTCCAGGCGGCGCTCCACGCGTTGGCCGCGGACGAGCATGCCGGGGAGGCCCTGCACGCCCTGTCGTCGCCGTTCGCCCCCGACACGATCCTCAGGGCGCTCGAGCGGCTCGACTCGGCCGGGACGGTGCTCTCGCACCATGCGCTCAGGCTCGCCCAGACGCTGTCGGCGCTGGCGGGCCCGCCGGCGAGCGCGGGCGGGGATCCCGGATCCGGGTCCGACCCGCTCCTGGCCGAGCTGCTGGTCCTGTTCCGGGAGGAGGACATCGATCGCTACAATCCCGGGGAGCACGAGTCGCTCTTCGAGCGCCTGGCGGTCGAGCTGCCCAACCTGGACCCGCTGGCGCCCGGGACGGCCGCCGACCTCGGCGACCGGGTCGAGCTGCTCGGCGACGACGTGCTCACGCGGCACTCGACGTGGGCGCTGCTCTAGCTGCTCGGGCGCGCCGCGTCGCCCGAGGCGGCCGGCGCGCTGCTCGCGCGCCTCGAGAACCTCTACCGCCTCTTCCTCACGAGCGGCCAGCTCGCCCCCGCCGTCGAGATCGTCGAGGCGGTGCGGCGTCTCGGCGAGGACCCCGAGTGTCCGCCGGAGCTCGCCGCGGCGCTCGCCGAGGGGCTCGGGCGGCTGGCCGGCGCGGACGTCCTGGCGGCGCTCGTCGCCTCGCTCGCGGGCGCGCTGCCCGAGCGCGCGGCCGCGGCGCGTCACCTGGTGGAGCGTCTGGGGGCGCCCGCCGTCGCGAACCTCGTGCTCCTCCTGAACGACGAGCAGAGCCTGGCACGGCGCCGCCGGATCTTCGACCTCCTCATGGTCCTGGGTCCGGCCGTCGTGCCCGAGGCCACGCGGTGGCTGGCCGACGAACGGTGGTACGTCCTGCGCAACATGATCGTGCTGCTCACGGCTGCGGGCGACCGGGCCTCGCTCCCCGAGATCCGGCGCTGCGCCCGCCACCGGGACGCGCGGGTCCGCCTCGCGGCGCTCAAGACGCTGCTCGCGTTCGGGGCGCCCGACGCCCGCGAGCTGCTGGCCGAGGTCGTGCGGGATCGCGACCCCAAGGTGGCCGAGATCGCCGTCGCGCTGGCCGGCAAGCACGCCACGGCCGACGTCGCGGTCGAGCCGCTCGTGGGCCTCCTCACCCGCTGGGACCCGTTCGGCCGCCGCCGGCAGGCCCGCGTGCGCGCCCTCCACGCGCTCGCCGAGCTCGGGGACCCGGCGGCCCTGGCGCGCCTCGGGCGCTTCTTCCGGGACCGGCGGATCCCGATCGTGGCGCTGGAGGAGCGGCAGATCGCGTTCGAGTCGCTGGGGTCCTACCCGGAGTCGGCGCGCCAGCCGCTGGTGGCGCAGGGGCTGCGCTCGCGGGCCGCGCCGATCCGGGAGATCTGCCGGCGCCTGGCCGGCGCGGGATCGCCCGCGGCAGCGCCGGTCGCTCCGGAGGAGGTGCCGCCGTGAGGAGCCGCTGGCAGGCGCGCACGGGTGAGCGGGGCCTCGGCGCCCAGGCCCGGCTGGAGCGCCTGGTCGCCCAGATCGCGGTGGCGATCAACATGCGGGCACTCTACGGCGCGACGCACGACGGCCTCGTCCCGGCGCTGCGCGCGGTCATCGAGGCCCTGGCGACCGCCTGCGATGACCGGAAGCAGGACTCGGTCACGTTCCTCCTGCTGGACGAGGAGCTCGTCGTCGACGACCGGCCGCTGGACGCCGGCGGGCTCCACCAGCAGCCCGTCATCAAGGCGCTCAAGCGCCGGGGCATCGAGCGCTTGACCCTCGCCCGCGGGCTGGAGCCCGGCGAGTGCCACGACTTGGTGGACGCGCTCGCCGCCGGCGGGACGCCCCGCTCCACCGCGCACGTCGTCGTGGGCCAGGTGGAGGTCGCGCTCCCCGGTGACGGGAACGCTTGGGAGGATCTCGGCGCGTCGCAGGTCGAGACGGCCATGGACGCGTTCCTCGGGTTCCGCACCGAGCGCCGCGGGGCCGTCCCGAAGCTCGACGAGCTGGTCTGGGGCTTCATCGACGCGCTCACGCGCTCGACACGGGTGATGCTGCCCGTGGCCCCGCTCAGGACCCACGACGAGTACACCTTCGTCCACTCGATCAACGTCTCGCTGCTCGTCCTCGGCCAGGCCCGGTCGTTCGGAATCGAAGGCCCGACGCTCCACGCGATCGGCCTCGCGGCGCTCCTGCACGACGTGGGCAAGCTGAGTATTCCGCTCGAGATCCTGAACAAGCCCGGCCGCCTCGACGGAGACGAGTGGAAGGTCATGATGGGCCACGCGGAGCTCGGCGCGCGGCAGCTCGCGGGCTGCCAGGCGGGGAATCCGCTGTCCATGCTCGTCGCCTACGAGCATCACCTCCGCGTCGACGGCCAGCCGAGCTACCCCGCGCTGAAGGTGCCGCGCCAGCCGACGCTCGCGAGCCAGCTCACGGCCGTCGCGGACGTCTACGACGCGGTCTGCACCGCCCGCCCGTACCGGCCGGCGCTCTCGCGCGAGGCCGCGCTCGACGTGCTCCGCGCGCGGGCCGGGAGCTTCCACGACCCGTTCCTGGTGGGGAACTTCTGCCGGCTGCTCGGCCCCGCCGAGGCGCGCCGAGAGCCCCTCGGGGGATACGCGGCGTCCTAGGCGGGAGGCGCCGCCGAGGGTGCCCCCGTGTCGGCGGCGAGGCGGCGCCGGGCGACCTCGGTGACCGACGCCCGGACCTCCGGGTGGGCGTCGAGGAGCCGGCGGAAGTCGGCCGCGGCCAGGGTCAGGAGCTGGCACTCCGTCAGCGCCGTCACGGTTGCGGTCCGGACGGCGTCCTGGAGGAGCGCGATCTCCCCGAAGTACTGCCCGGGCCCCAGGCGCCGCGGCGGCTGCACCTCCACCTCCAGGTCTCCCGCGAGGATGAAGAACATCGCGTCCGCCGGCTCGCCGCGGCGGACGATCGCGTAGCGCGCCGGCACGACCTCGCGCTTGAGGAGCCGCGCGATCTCGGCGATGCG
Organism: uncultured bacterium; assembly: GCA_964416315.1. Classification (GTDB taxonomy): domain Bacteria; phylum Methylomirabilota; class Methylomirabilia; order Rokubacteriales; family DASRDR01; genus CAYQDR01. Next base: position 7,360 of record CAYQDR010000080.1, on the reverse strand, counting down.
GGTGGCGTCGAGCCCGACGAACAGCGGCACCCTGGCGACCGACTGCCAGCTGACGATGAAGTCGCGCTTGCGGATCTCCGTGGCGAACCCCGTCGCGAGGATGCCCGCGGGGACGGCGAACATGGCGATGCCGAGGAGCATGACGAGGCCGGCGAAGATCCGCCCGGGCGCCGTCACCGGCACGGTGTCCCCGTAGCCGACCGAGGCTATGGTCACGATGGCCCACCACATCGCGTTCGGGACGCTCGCGAAGACCGCCGGCTGGGCCTCCCGCTCGAGCACGAACATGATCCCCGAGGCCAGGATGAGGAGGACGAGCATCACCAGCAGGGCCGAGAGGAGCGAGCGGCTCTCGTTGCGGATGACCGCGACGAAGAGCGAGAGCGCCGGCGTGTACCGCGCGAGCTTGAAGAGGCGGGCCAGGCGCAGGATGAGGAGCCAGTCGACGCCCATCGGCTGGAGGAGGTTCACGGCGAAGGGCAGGATCGCCGCGAGGTCGATGAGCCCGAGGGGCGACAGCGCGTACCGGAGGCGCGCGCCCCAGCGATCCGCCGCCCCGCCGGCCTCCCGCTCCGGGGCGATCCAGAGGCGCAACGCGTACTCGACGGTCAGCACGAGGACGGCGGCGACCTCGATGACGCGAAACAGGCCGCCGTACTGTCCGGCGAGCGCGGGGACGGTCTCGAGGATCGCGGCCGCGGCGCTCCCGAGGACGGCGCCGATGATCAGGGCCTGGACCGAACGCGCTCCCGCGTCCGCCCCGTCCCCCTCGAGGGCGCGATAGGCCTGCGACCGCCGCGTCACCGTCATCCTGGCCGCCTCGCTGGCGCGTGGGGCTCACGCCGCCCGCGGCGAGTCTATCACACCGCCCGCGGCGGCCGAGCAGGCGGCGCCGCCGGCGGCCCGCCGCCGCAGCCACCCGAACACCGTGCGCGGGAATACGCGCAACACCGCCCGCGTGAGGGCTGCGTCGAAGGCGAGCTGATCGCGCACCGGCACCGTGAACACTCACTGCCGGATCGGGACGTGGGGGAGGACGCGATCGACAGGTGGCCTCAGTCGCCGTCTCGGCGATCAGGCGGCGGACGCGCTCCCTCGCGAGACGCCGCCCAGCGTCTCTCGGTAGACTTCGGCCAGGTCGTGGAGCGCCCGCCGGCCATCGCCCACGAACGTGGAGCCGTGCATGGTGGCGAGACGCTTGGGCTCGAGCGCGGCCAGGTCGCGCAGGATGCGGTCGGTGTGCGGCGTGTACGGAAGATAGTTCGCCAGGGGGCCTGTCTGGTACTCCAGCAGCACCCGGCGATGGCGCTCGACGACGTCGGACTCGGTGACAGGCTCGACGTCCCCGTTCTGGTGGAAGAGATCGGAGCAGAGGAGCGTGCCCTGTGTCTCCTCGAAGAGGAGCCCGGCTTCCCAGCAGTGCGGCACGTGAGGGGTCTGTCGGAAGCGGAAGCGATACTTGCCGGTGCCGAGGAGCTGGTCGTGGGCCAGGGGATGGGCCGGCCGGATGGCGAAGTCGTTTACGCTCACGAGTGCGCCGACTAGGCTGCACACGGGCTCCGCAGCGGGCGCCACGCCCAGCCACTCGTTGAGGGCGCCGCACTCATCGGCTTCGAAGTGGCTGAAGCCGATCCAGCGGAGCCGGGCCGGATCGATGATCCGGGCGACCGCGTCGCGGACGGTCGGGAACATCTTTTTCAGGCCGGTGTGAAACAAGAGCGGCTCGTCGTCGGTGACGAGGAACTGATTGAACTGGAGGTTGATGGGGGACACGTAGGTCGAGATGCGGTAGAGGTCAGGGGCGATCTCGGTCGCGGTGGTCATCCCGTTCACTCCTTCCTGTCGGTGGCGGGCGCGGCGGTAACCAGTCGCTGCACGGCGACGGTCACCGCGCGAATCGCTTCGGCCTGGCTGAGCCCGACCTCGCGACGCAGCGTGCGCCACGCCCAGAAGTCCACGAGCGCCGCCACCACGCCCGCGGTCTGTCGCTGGTCGCCGCTCTCGCCCAGCGCGGCCTGCACGAACGCGTCGCGGGTGGCGCGCTGGGCGCTCATGCTGTGCTGGAGGGCGGGCACCGCGCGCTCCTCGGCGCGCGCCACGTGGAGCCATCGCTCGCGTAGCTCGTAGTCGTCGAAGAGAGTCCGCACCATGGCGGCGATCTGTTCGGGCCGCCGGACCCCGGCCAGGCGGGCGGGATCGGGAGGAGGTAGCATCTCGCAGAGGCGTCCCCCACAGGCCCGGACGAGGTCGTCGAGCGAGGGGAAGTGTTTGTAGTAGGTCGTGAGGGCCACGTCGGCCCGGGCGGCGATGTCGGCTGGGCGGGTCGCGAGGACCCCCCGCTCGCCGTGAAGCGCCACGGTGGCCTCGATCAAGCGGCGCCGGGTCTCTGCGGCGCTGGCTGCGCGCTTGCGCATGGAGTAGGGTCGAGGCGTCATCGTATTATTCGAATGAACAGTACATCTATTTAAACTACTCCCGACAGCGTGTCAAGGGAATTCTCGTGGCGATTCGCCCTGGAGTGCGCCCTGCTCCTCTACGACGTCACCAGCGACTGCTTCGAGGGGCAGGAGGCCCCCTCCGAATGGGGCTGCGGCGTCAGCGCTGGCCGAGGAGCGTGTCGATGACGGCGAGGGCGGCGGGGCCGTCCCACTCGCGGGGGCCGAGCGCCTGTGCCACGATCCGGCCCTTCCGGTCGAGCAGGAACGTCGAGGGGAGGGCCCGGACCCCGTAGAGTGCGGCGAGGCGCTGGCGGGAGTCGAGCCCGACCGGGAACGTGAAGCCGTGCTCTTTGAGGAACGGCGGCACCGCGCCCTCGTCCGCGTCGAGCGAGATCGCGAGGACGACGAAGCCCTTGTCGCGGAGTCGCCCGTGGAGGCGCTCCATGGCCGGCATCTCGACCAGGCACGGCGGACACCACGTCGCCCAGAAGTTGAGGAGGACGACCTTGCCGCGGTAGCTCGCCAGGCGGACCTGGCCGCCCCCGGGGGCCGGGGCGGTGAAGTCCTTCGTGGCCGCCGGCGGGTTCACGCGCGTCAGCGCGAGGGCCTGAAAGGCGTCCTCACCGGCCGGGAGCGCGCCGGGGAGCGAGAGCGCCGCGCCGAGGACGAGCAGGGCGGAGAGCGCCCGGCGAGTGATCCCGGGACGCCACGCGAGTCGAGCCGCGCGCATCGCGGGTCAGTCTACCAGGGTCGACGGGTCCCGAGAAGGCGCTGTACACTCGCTGGCGTGATCTCGACCGACGCGACCCTCGGCGCCATCCTCGCCGACTGGCATCTCCGCGCCGACGTCGGCCTCGTCCTGGTCGGTCTCTGGGCGGCGTACGTCGTCGGGTGGCGGCGGATCCGGCGCCTCGGCCACCGGTCCCTCGCGGCGCGCTGGCGCCTCATCGCCTACCTCGGGGGGATCCTGAGCGTCGCGCTGGCGCTGCTGTCACCCGTCGCCTCGCTCGCGCACCTGCTCTTCGCCGCGCACATGGTTCAGCACCAGCTCCTCATCATGGTCGCGGCGCCGCTCCTGCTCCTCGGCAACCCGTTCCCGATCACGCTGTGGGCGCTGCCCGCCCGCCTGCGGCGGGCGCTCGGCGGCTCCCTCGCGCGGGGCGGTCGCGCCCGCGCCGCCCTCCGGATCCTGACGTGGATGCCCGTCGCCGGCGGGCTCTACACGGTGACCCTCTGGGGCTGGCACCATCCCCTCGCGTACGAGGCGGCGCTCGCCTCTCCCGTCGTCCACGACCTCGAGCACCTCCTGTTCTTCGCCGCGGCCGTGCTCTTCTGGTGGCCGGTGGTCAACGCGGCACCTCGCCTCCACCGTCTCGTCGGCGGCCTCCCCTACGGGCTCCGCATCGCCTACCTCGTCCTCGCCACCGCGCAGAACACGCTCCTCGGCGCGATCCTCGGCCTCGCCGAGCGCGTGCTCTACCCCTCGTACGCGGCGGCGCCGCGCCTGTTCGGCTGGACCGCGCTCGAAGACCAGGCGCTCGGGGGGGGGATCATGTGGTCGGGGGGCCACATGTACCTGGTCGCGATCCTGGTCCTGGTCGCCCGGGCGCTGGACGCGGAAGGACGCCCGCAGGCCGCCGGGCGGGTGCTGGACGAGCGCCTCCGCCGCTGAGGCGTGCGGGGCAAATGCCCCGGGGACAAGGCGTTCCCGCCGCGGACATGGCGCCTGATAACCTTGACAGGCTTCCGCCCGCTGCCGCATGATAGCCGCGGACCTCAGCCGTCAGCTCGGGGGGCGGGCGGACGAGATCGGAGCTCGAGCATCCACATGAGCCGCACCAGAGGCCTCCTGTTCTGGAGCGCGGAAGAGGGGGCGGCGGTGTTCCGCGAGCTCCTCGCCGACGACCCGGAGCTGGCGTTGCTCCCCCTCGGCTCCGGAGGCGAGCTGCCCGCCGACGCCTCCGCCTTCCCGCAGGCTGTCATCGTCGCCGACTGGAGTCAGCTCGGCCGGGATCCCTCGCTCGTGGCGCGCTGGCGGGGGGCGTTCCCACCCACGGCGGTGGCGATCCTGGTGCGGGCGCCGCGCGAGGCGGTTGCGGAGACGCTCGCCGGCTTGCGCGGCCACGAGGTCGACGAGCTGGTCGAGGTCCCCTGTCATCCGGGCCACCTCGCTCAGAAGGTCCGGACGACCTTCCGCTACCTCGGCGAGCTCCAGGCCACGCGCCGCCTCCGGCAGGAGCTGGAGGACCAGGCGTGGGATTTCAAGGAGTTCCACCGCGTCGCCCTCGCGCTCTCGGCGGAGCGGGACGTGAACCGGCTTCTCGAGCTGATCCTGACCAAGTGCCGGGAGGTCACGACGGCCGACGCGGGGAGCCTCTACCTGGTCGAGGAGAAGGAGCCGGACCCCGGGACCTGGGAAGCGGAGGAAGAGCGCCTCCTCCGATTCGTGGTCGCCCAGTGCGACTCCAAGGCCCTCGACCTCAAGACGGCGAGCCTGCCGCTCGACCGGGCGAGCATCGCCGGCTACGTCGCGCTGACGCGGACCCCGCTCAGGTTCGCCGACGTCTACCGCCTGCCGCCGGACCTCGGGTTTTCCCACAACCCGAAGCTGGACCAGGCGCTCGGGTACCGGACGACCTCGATGCTCGCCATCCCGATGGTGGACCACACCGACACGGTCATCGGTGTCGTCCAGGTCATCAACAAGAAGCGCTCGCCCGACGTCCGGCTCGAGACGCCGGCGGTCGCCGAGCGGGAGGTGCTGCCGTTCGGGGCCCGAGACCAGGAGATGGTCAGGTCGCTGGCGAGCCTCGCGGCCGTGGCGCTCAACAAGGCGTTCCTGATCACCCGGATCGAGCGCTTGCTCGAGGGGGTCGTGCGCGCCTCGGTGACCGCGATCGAGCAGCGCGACCCCGCGACCGCCGGCCACTCGGACCGCGTCGCCCGGCTCACCGTGGGGCTCGCCAAGGCGGTGGACCGCGTCACGACGGGGGAGTACCGGGACGTCGGGTTCACGCGCGAGGAGCTGAAGGAGATCGAGTACGCCTCGCTGCTCCACGACGTCGGCAAGGTCGGCGTGCGGGAGCACGTCCTGGTCAAGGCCAAGAAGCTCTTCGAGCCGGAGATGACGGTCATCCGCGCCCGGTTCGACTTCATCAAGCGCACGCTCCAGTACCACTACGCGCGACGCATCATCGACCTGATCGGGCGGCTCGGTCCGGAAGCGGCGCGGGCCCCGGTCAAGCAGCTCGAGGAGGAGCTGGAGCGGAAGGTCACCGAGCTGGAGGAGCAGCTCGACCTCGTGCGCCGGGTCAACGAGCCGACGGTCGTCAAGGAGGAGATCGCCGCCGGCCTCCGGGCGATCGCCCAGCGGCGCTATCCCTACTTCGACGGGACGGAGCTGCCGTACCTCTCCGAGTACGAGTTCCGGAACCTTCAGATCTCCAAGGGGAGCCTGAACGAGCAGGAGCGGCTCGAGATCGAGTCGCACGTGACCCACAGCTTCCGCTTCCTCATGCAGATCCCGTGGACCAAGGAGCTCCGGCGGGTCCCGCTCATCGCCTACAGCCACCACGAGCGGCTGGACGGCACGGGGTACCCCCGGAAGGTGCACGCCGTCGAGGTCCCGATCCAGGCGCGCATGATGGCCATCTCGGACATCTACGACGCGCTGACCGCGGCCGACCGCCCCTACAAGCCTGCCGTGCCGGCGGAGCGGGCTCTCGACATCCTCCGGACCGAGGTCGGCGCGGGGCGCATCGACGCGACGCTCCTCGACCTGTTCGTCACGGCCGACGTCTACCGCGTCTACGGCGGGCGACCCCGCGGCTGAGGCGCGGGAGCCCTCGACCCGGCCCGCGCCCGTCCCGAGCCCCCGCGAGGGACCCCGTGAGCAGCGACCCCGGCGCCCCGCCCGGCGTGCCGGCGCCGGGGCTCCGCGGCGTCGGCCTCGTTCCCGCGCTCCGCGGGGTCGCGCTCGCCGCCGCCGTCGGGGCGAGTCTCCTCGCGCTGGCCCTCGCCGGGTTCCTGCTGCTCCGGGGCCTGGCGGCCGGCCCCGTCCCGCGGGCGGTCGCGGCGGTGCCGGGAGGCCTCGGCCCCACCGGGACGCTGGTCCTCCTCCTGGCCGTCCTCCTCGCGGCGATGGGCGTGCTCTCGGCTCTCCGGCGCGCCGAGGCGCGCCTCGGGGAGGCGCGCCGCGCGCGGTACCGGGAGTGGGCGCGCCAGCGCCTGGAAGCGGAGCGCGCCGCGGCGCCGCGGGTCGACCCGGCGCTGGAGGGCCGGGTCGAGGCGATCCTGCTCGTGGACCTGATCCAGTCCACGGAGCTGATCACCGAGCACGGCGACGAGGTCTTCCGCGACGTGCTGCGGCGGGTGGAGCGGACGTTCATCCCCGTGGCGAAGGCGTGCGGGAGCCGCTCGGTGACCGGCCACGGCGACGGCCTCCTCTTCTGCTTCGAGCGCGCGGAGGAGGCCCTGGAGGCCGTGCGCGGGATGTATGCCCGGCTCGAGGAGATCAACCGCGACCTGCCGCCCGGCGCCGAGGCGGGGTTCCGGGCGAGTCTCCACGTGGGCGAGACCGTGGCGGACGCGCGCGGGAGCCGGGCGGGCCTGGCGGTGGTCAAGGCGGTCCGGCTGGGCTCGGTGATGGAGCTCCACTACGGGCGGGGCGGCGGCCGCAACAGCCTGGTGGCCTCGGCCGAGGCGTGGCCCGCGCTCGCGGCCGTCGGGGCCACGGCGACACCGCTCGGGGCGATGGAGCTCCGCGGGCTCCCGGGGCGCCACGAGGTCTACGAGGTCCGGATTTGAGGGCGCGGCCCCGCCGCCCTCCAGCGGTCGCCGCGGGCTATTGACGCCTCGGTGGGCGTCGCCTTAGGGCCCGCGCATAAATAATGTCTACATTGTAGAGGTTGGCGTGTACGCTG